>NZ_JADALJ010000001.1:1200000-1500000 GCF_014876185.1 Rufibacter sp. LB8
CTGGTTTAGTTTGAGCACGCCAATCTCGTCGGCTTCATATTGTTTGCCGGTGGCAATGAATTTCACCTTATCGCCTTTTCTGATAGTGCCGTTCATGATCCGGAAGTACACCTCAATGCCGCGGTAGCTGTTGAACACCGAGTCAAAGATCAAGGCCTGCAGCGGCGCGTCTGGGTCACCTTTGGGCGCTGGAATTCGGTCACAGATGGCCGCCAGAATATCTTCAATGCCAATACCGGCCTTTCCCGAGGCGTGTATAATGTCTTCCTTCTCACAACCGATGAGGTCAATGATCTGGTCGCTTACCTCTTCGGGCATGGCGTGGGGCAAGTCTATTTTGTTGAGCACCGGAATAATTTCCAGGTCATTGCCAATGGCCAAATATAAGTTAGAAATGGTCTGGGCCTCAATGCCTTGGCTGGCATCTACAATCAGCAAGGCACCTTCACAGGCGGCAATAGACCGCGATACCTCGTAGCTAAAATCCACGTGGCCGGGCGTGTCAATCAGGTTCAATACATAGGGTTCGCCTTTGTATTGGTATTTCATCTGGATGGCGTGGCTTTTGATGGTGATGCCCCGCTCCCGCTCCAGGTCCATGTTGTCTAAGAGTTGGTGCTGCATTTCGCGCTCGGTCACCGAGGAGGTGAACTCCAACAGACGGTCAGCGAGCGTGCTTTTGCCGTGGTCAATGTGCGCAATGATGCAAAAATTGCGGATGTTCTTCATAGAAAAGGATTACAAGACCCAAAGATACAAAGAAAACCGCCGCGGCGGAACCGGTTTCTTGGGCTGGCTGCCAGAATTTGCGCCGGGGTTTCCGTTTTCAGGCTCGTTTTGGGAAATGAGGCTTAAAACGGAGGAGCGCTCCACAATCATCCAGGTGTTCAGACTACGTCTTGCGCTGGTGCATTTATTTCATAGATTTAAGGGATAAATGCACCTTTTGAATAGAAATATTGGAAATAACTGCACCCGGTACAGTTATCTGGGTGTTAGGCGTAAATTATAAATAGATGAAACTTATCGACAGCTTAGACCAAATTGAAAATAATATTGAGACTGTAGAGACTTACTTGACAGGCTACGATGAATATAATAGGCAAGAAACAATTAATTTAGTAAAGCGGGGGACTTGCTTCATAGCCTATGAAATTGAAAAGGAGCTAAGATTTGCACCTAGCCGTTTCATAGGTTACAAAAGCAACAAAATCGACAGGCATTTAAACGCTTATAAAGACGGACGTGAAACTAATAAAGCTATTAATGACGTCCTCGGCTCTAAGCCAATCCCAAACGACAGTTTAAATAAAAAGTACATTTCCTATTGCAGAAGCTTGGGAATTGAACCAAATGAAACTGGAGCGTTTGGTGTACAAAGAAAATTTTGGACACTCAAAATATCAGAAGAGTTTGAAAGCAACGCTGAACTTACTGGAGAATTTCCAGAAGGAAAAATAGTTGAGAGAACACATAAAGTCAGAGAAAGAAATAGTAAAGTAATACAAGTAGCAAAAGATAATTTCAAGAAGAAACACGGAAGATTATTCTGCCAAGTTTGCGGATTCGATTTCGGAAAAGTGTACGGTGAAGTTGGAGAAAACTTTATTGAAGGACATCACACGATTGCAGTAAGTGAAATGTCATCAGATTATAAAACCAAACCGGATGACATTGCAATGCTTTGCTCAAACTGCCATAGAATGGTACATAAAAAGAGACCGTGGCTCTCAATGCAGGAGTTAAGCAAATTACTCAAATAAAATCTACGCCTAACAAGGTGTAAACGGCAGCATCGGCCGACGGCCTCCGCCGCCGCTTACACTAGCCGTTAGCAGTAAGTTATAGAATATGGAAAAGCGATATATTATAAAAATAACGGCATTAGTGCTTTTAACTTCCCTATTCTGGGGAGTGACAATCGATAGAATCAAAATTGACGGTATATCAGGTGAAGTTTGGGAATTGTTCCTTTCAACTGATACAAAATATTCTGATGGATATTCCCATGCTGGATTCAATAAAATAAAAGTAGGGATGACAGAGAAAGAGGTTAAGAAAATATTAGGTGAACCTTTAATAAGATGGACTCCATATAGATTTACAAGTATTCAGCAGAAAGAACATTATATAGGATTTCAATACAGTCAAAGTCCATCGGACACTCACTATAGAATCAGGCAAGTTTACTTAAATAATGGGACAGTTGCAGAAGTAATAGGAAGCTTTTATGTTGACTGAAAATCGGTTATAGGTTTATAAGAAAACTACTTTTTTTAAGGTGTTTTTAAACTGTTTTTATAAAAATAGATCAAAAATAGAAAAGAAAACCTGCTGCCAACATTGAGTAAACATCATGCCACGGCCGACGGCCTCGCCGTCCCCTTACACGAGTCCGTCATAATTGAAACAAAACCCTTAACACCTGTCATCACCATGGAAAAACTGCAATACAAAACAACCATCAAGGCACCAGCGGCCAAAGTTTTTGATATTATGCTGGGCCTCGGCAACAAATCAACCTATGAGCAATGGACGGCCTTGTTCAATCCTACCTCTACCTATGAAGGAACCTGGGACAAGGGAAGTAAAATTCTGTTTGTGGGCGTAGATGAGAAAGGAGAAAAAGGCGGCATGGTGTCAAAGATTGCCGAGCACGTTCCCAACCAGTTTGTGTCCATACAGCATTACGGACTTGTAAAAGCCGACCAGGAAATTACCGAAGGCCCGGAAGTGGAAAAATGGGCCAACGGCTTTGAAAACTACTCTTTTGAGGAAAACAACGGCACTACCACAGTAACCGTTAACCTAGACACCACTGAAGATTTTATAGACTATATGAACGAATCCTACCCCAAAGCACTGGAGAAGCTGAAAGAAATTTGCGAGAAGCACTAATTTCCGTTTTCGGCTTCGTTTGCTGAAATGAGCCCCAAAACGGGTTCAATACCCATCGTATTTCTTTATCTCCTAAAATGTTCAGGTTTTTTTGAAATACCTTTGGTAACGGAGCGGTCAATTCCTTCTGCTCTTTTAAAACTACTATTCTGTTCCCTTTCATGTTTACCGCTCCTGCTTCGCTTAAAATTAGCTTCCTTATAGTTCTTCTTTTCCTGACCCAGCTGGCCTTTGGTCAGACCAACTTCCAGCCGGGCTATGTAGTCACGCCGGCGGGTGATACCCTGAGAGGGTTTGTGGATGAGAGAAGCCTGGACGAGAATTTCACCAAGGTTTTCTTTAAGAAAGACCTGGCTGACCAAAGGACGGTTTACGCCCCTGCAGACCTGAAGGCCGCGGGCGTAAACGGAAAAGATTTTGTGACTGGCGTGGTGGAAACAGAAATGAGCCCCAATGAAACCAGCAGATTGAGCAAGTTTCCCGAATTCAAAATAGACACGGTGCACACCTTTTTACTGGTGCTGGCTAGGGGCCCCAAGAACATTTACTACTCCGTGAACAGCATTGGCAAAGAGCAGTTTTATAGCCAGCAGAACGGTAAATTTGAATTTCTGGCTTACAAGCGGTACCTCAAAAAGGAAGAAGGCAAAGAAGTCATTGCCGAGAACAAGAAATTCATAGGCCAGCTTGCCCTGCTCATGAATGATTGCCCCAATCTCCATAAATCGTTGGGCACGGTGACTTATTCCAGAAAAAGCTTTGAGCGGTTGTTTACTTCGTATTACCAGTGCGTGAATTATACAGAAGGAAAGATTCAGAAAAGCATGAAAATAGCGTTTGAATATGGGGTAGTGGCAGGAGTTTCTAAGACATCAATAGAGTTCGAAAGCCCAGATTTTCCGCACCTCACAAACTCAAAATTTAAGGATTCCTATAACGTCACCGGGTCTTTGTTTCTAAATGTGATTCTTCCTTTCAGCACCCAGCGCTTATCAATCTACAATGAAGCCGGCATATATTCTTTCGCCACTGACAATCATTATGAAGATATAGTGCATTCTTATTACTATAGAAACTATTACACTTCGCTAGATTTCACATATTTAAAATTAAATAATTTCCTTAGGTACAAATTGCCACTAGGCACCTCAACTATATTTTTACAGGCAGGCGTATCCAACAGTATAGCGGTTAAATCTGATAATGTTGTCCGAAAAGAGCAGTTTCTTCATGGTGAAATTACCACAAGCGATTCTGAAGCTGTTCCGGGTGTAAGGAAATATGAGCAAAGTTTGGCCGTAGGGGCAGGTTATTTATTTAAAAGATTTTCCGGTGAATTTAGATTTGAGAAAGGAAACGGAATTTCCATCATTGGTAATCTCCAGAATTCCAACACCAAACTTTTTGTACTGTTAGGCTATAGGCTTTCTAAATAATTAGAATGCTTTTGGCATTAGTAATGTTGCTTCAAAAAAGCCTTGTTACTATTAAACTTCTAAGTACATTTTTACACTTATAAATTCCGTTTTCGGGCTCATTTCCAGAAATGAGCCCCAAAACGGACTCTCTCTTACGAGGCATTCAAATTAGGAAACGCCCAGTTCAGCTTCACGGCCAATACTCTAATGACAATAATTACCAGCACCCCGGCGGCCATAGGCACTTCCTGGGGTACAGGTGCCAGGCGCATGAGCAGGTAAACCACGCCGCCCGCCAGACAGGCGGTGGCGTAGATTTCGCGCCGAAAGATCAACGGGATGTCATTGCACAGAATGTCACGCACTACGCCGCCAAACACCGCCGTCACCACGCCCATCACCAATGCAATCAGCGGCGACACGCCAAATCTCAGCGCTTTCTCCAGGCCCAGAATAGTGAACAGGGCAATGCCCATGGAGTCAAACAGGAACATGGTTTTGCGGTATTTCTCCACCTTCCGCCGGAACAGCAAAGTCACCACCACTGAAACAAAAACGGTGATGAGCAGTTTCTCCTCCTGCACCCACACCGGCCGCACATTGAGCAATACATCGCGCAAGGTACCGCCGCCCAGCGCGGTCACAAACGCAATCACCGAGGCCCCAAACGGATCCAGTTTCTTGGCCGCCGCCGTGAGCGTACCACTAATGGCAAACACAAACGTGCCCAGAATGTCAATGGCAGGAATGAGTGCTGAAACCGGAATCTCGGTGATGGGAATATCTGGAATAGGAATTTGCGGCATGGGCAGAAAGATTTATCGGTAAACTACACAATTCACCGTAAAAGGAAACAGCCTTCGCCCAACGAAATCCGTTTTTGCCCTCCATTCTGGAAATAGACCCGAAAACGGAAGTCCGGAGTTGAGGCCATTTTCGGCAAATTGCCTTTAATTATGTACTTTCGCCTACCAAACACTAGCAACCTAACAAATGTCAGTTTCTGCTGTTCAGCCGTACAAACCGGTCAACCATATTAGAATTGTCACCGCTGCGGCACTTTTTGACGGCCATGACGCCGCCATCAACATCATGCGCCGCATCATCCAATCATCGGGCGCCGAGGTGATTCACCTGGGTCATAACCGCTCCGTGCAGGAGATTGTGGACTGCGCCATTCAGGAAGACGCCCAAGCCATTGCCATCACCTCTTACCAAGGCGGTCACCTGGAGTACTTCAAATACATGTTTGACCTGCTCAACGAGCGCGGAAGTGGCCACGTGCGCATCTTCGGCGGTGGTGGCGGCGTGATTTTGCCCACAGAAATTGAAGAGTTGCACGGCTACGGCATTGCCCGCATCTACTCCCCAGACGATGGACGCGCCATGGGCCTGCAAGGCATGATCAATGATATGCTTTCCCAGTGCGATTTCCCTACGGGTCAAAACCTGAACGGCGAAGTCAAACATCTCAAAGACAAAGACGCCAAATCCATTGCCCGGCTAATTTCAGCCGCCGAGAACTTTCCAGAGGAATTTGATAAAATAAGAAAAGACCTCACCCCAGCCCTCTCCAACGGAGAGGGAGCCAAAAACTCCCCCTCTCAATTGGAGAGGGGGCAGGGGGGTGAGGTTTCGCCTGTACTAGGCATTACCGGAACCGGTGGAGCAGGTAAATCATCTCTAGTAGATGAACTGGTACGTAGGTTCCTGGCAGACTTCCCAGATAAAAACATCGCCATCATCTCCGTGGACCCATCTAAGCGTAAAACGGGTGGTGCTTTACTAGGCGATAGAATACGCATGAACGCCATCAGTAACAGCCGGGTGTACATGCGTTCCCTGGCCACGCGCCAGAGTAACCTGGCCTTAAGCAAGTATGTGCAGGATGCCGTGGACGTGGTGAAAGCCGCTCAGTTTGATTTGATCATTCTGGAGACTTCGGGCATTGGCCAGTCAGACACCGAGATTATTGAACACTCCAACGCCAGCTTGTACGTGATGACGCCTGAGTACGGGGCCGCCACGCAGTTGGAGAAAATTGACATGCTGGACTTTGCCGATATCATTGCCCTTAACAAGTTTGACAAGCGCGGAGCTCTGGACGCCATCCGGGATGTGAAGAAACAATACAAACGCAACCACCAGTTATGGGATGTGAATGATGATGACATTCCGGTTTTCGGAACCATCGCCTCGCAGTTCAACGACCCAGGGATGAACCGTCTGTACAAAGCGGTTATTGCCAAGATCACGGAGAAAACCGGCGTGGCGTTTGACTCAAACTTGCAGGCCACCGGCGAGATGTCAGAGAAAGTCTACATCATCCCTCCTGCCCGCACACGCTACCTTTCTGAGATTTCTGAGAACAACCGCGCCTATGATAAGTGGGTGCAGGAACAAGCCAGCGTCGCCCAGAAACTGTACGGCATTCGTCAGTCCATTGAGGCTATCCAAGTCCTTGAGGTAGAAGATAAAGACCGCTTGATTAAGGGGTTAGAGTATGCCTATGAAGAAACCGCTTTAAGGCTAGACGGCCAGAACAAGAAGCTGTTGGAGCAATGGCCAGAGAAGCGCCAGGCCTATAAAAATGAATTCTTCGAGTTCAAGGTGCGGGACAAGGTTTTAAAAATTGCCACCCATACTACCAGCCTCTCACAGCTGCAGATCCCTAAGATTGCCACACCACGTTATGAGGCCTGGGGTGATTTGCTGAAATGGAACCTGCAGGAGAACGTACCAGGGGAATTCCCATACACGGCGGGCGTGTTCCCGTTCAAGCGCGAAGGCGAAGACCCTACCCGTATGTTCGCCGGTGAAGGCGGACCTGAGCGCACCAACCGTCGCTTCCATTACGTAAGTAAAGGCCTGCCAGCCAAGCGTTTATCTACCGCGTTTGACTCTGTAACTTTATATGGCGAGGACCCAGATTTACGTCCGGATATCTATGGTAAAATTGGTAACTCGGGGGTAAGCATTGCCTGTCTGGATGATGCCAAGAAACTGTATTCGGGCTTTAACCTGGCTGACCCAATGACCTCGGTGTCCATGACCATTAACGGTCCTGCCGCTATGTTAACCGGTTTCTTTATGAACGCCGCCATTGACCAGCAGTGCGAACGCTACATCAAAGAGAATGGCCTGGAACAAGAAATTAACGAGAAGATTGAAGCCATTTTCCAGAATACCGGCCAGAAACGCCCTATTTATCAAGGACCACTTCCTGACGGCAACGATGGCTTAGGCTTGATGCTCCTAGGTGTGACCGGTGACCAAGTGTTACCCGCCGATGTGTATGCTTCTATTAAAGAGCGCACATTAGCATCCGTTCGCGGAACGGTGCAGGCCGATATCCTGAAAGAAGACCAGGCGCAGAACACCTGTATTTTCAGCACCGAGTTTGCCTTGCGTTTGATGGGTGACGTGCAGCAGTACTTCATTGACCACAACGTCCGCAACTTCTACTCGGTGTCTATCTCTGGCTACCACATTGCGGAGGCGGGCGCCAACCCAATCTCGCAGTTAGCCTTCACGCTTGCCAACGGCTTCACGTTCGTAGAATACTACGTGAGCCGCGGCATGGACATCAATGCTTTCGCACCTAATCTGAGCTTCTTCTTCTCCAACGGCATTGACCCAGAATATGCGGTGATTGGGCGCGTGGCCAGAAGAATCTGGGCGAAGGCCATGAAATTGAAGTACGGCGCCAACGCCCGCTCGCAGATGTTGAAGTACCACATCCAGACCTCGGGCCGCTCCTTACACGCCCAAGAGATTGACTTCAATGACATCAGAACCACGCTCCAGGCGCTCTATGCGATTTATGACAACTGTAATTCGCTCCACACCAATGCTTATGATGAAGCCATAACTACGCCTACAGAAGCCTCTGTGCGTAGAGCCATGGCCATTCAGCTCATCATCAACCGTGAGTTAGGTCTGGCTAAGAATGAGAACCCATTGCAAGGCTCGTTCATCATTGAAGAACTGACGGACTTGGTGGAGGAAGCCGTATTGCTGGAGTTTGACCGCATCACCGAGCGCGGTGGCGTATTGGGTGCCATGGAGACCATGTACCAGCGCGGCAAGATTCAGGAAGAAAGCTTGTACTATGAAACGCTCAAACATACCGGAGAATACCCAATCATTGGCGTAAACACGTTCTTGAGTAGCACCGGTTCGCCAACCGTCATTCCTTCTGAGGTAATCAGAGCCACTGAGGAAGAGAAGCAATTCCAGATTTCCATGTTACAGGAGTTACACGCCCGTCACGCGGAGAAAGCGCCTGCCCTGTTAAAGCAATTGCAGGAAGTAGCGGTAAAGAACGGCAACATCTTTGAAGCCTTGATGGAAGCCTCTAAGTACTGCTCGCTGGGCCAGATCACCAATGCCTTGTTTGAGGTGGGTGGTCAGTACAGACGCAATATGTAAGATAAAGTTCAAAGTCTAAAATTCTGCATTTGGCTTAGAGTAAAAAGGAGTTGGTACAAACCGGCTCCTTTTTTTTTGTTGGGTAGGTCAGGCAAGGTTTGCGTTTTTGGCTTCGTTTCCAGAAATGAGCCCAAAAACGGAATAGGCGGTGAAGTTTCTGGTTTAATTGTGTGTGTTTTCAATCAAATAGCAGAAGCATAACGCAACGGTGATGTTCTCTTTATGTTGGAGTAAACTAGATTGTAGAATTTTACGTTTAAGATATAACCCCTTAAAGACCAACGCCATGAAAACATTTTCCGCCCTTTCGTCCATCTTAGTCCTTGGTATAGTAGGTGCCTTGGCTACCACATGGCTGGCTCCTGAGAAAATCACGCTGGATCTCTCAGATGAAGACATCCACCTGTATTTATAGACAATTATTTCAAGCTTCAGGAACCCCGCGTATGCGGGGTTTTCTGTTTTCCCCCTATCCTATTTACCCAGAAACCGTACCTTTACCGGTACAAAAGAAAAACTATGGAATTAAAAGACCTCAACCAGAAAATCAGTTACATCATAGGCCGCGACATGGCCGCCAATTTCACCAAGCAGGGCATCACCATTGAAGTGGAAGCGCTGTCGCAGGGGTTAAAAGAAGCATTGTCGGGCCAGGCCTCGCAATTGTCGCCCGAAGAAATCCAGAACACTATGATGCAGCTGCAGATGCAGATGCAGGAAAAACAGCAGTCCTCAGCGGGCGCTTCTGGTGAGCAAAACAAAAAAGAAGGCGAGGCTTTCTTGCAGGAAAACAAGGCAAAATCTGGCGTGACCACGCTGGCCAGCGGCCTGCAGTACGAAGTTTTGGAAAGCGGTTCCGGCAAAACGCCAGGCAAAAGCTCCAACGTGACCACCCACTACCACGGCACCTTGATCAACGGCACCGTGTTTGATTCTTCATACGAGCGTGGTGAGCCCGCCACTTTCCCGGTGAACGGCGTGATTGCCGGCTGGACAGAAGCCCTGCAACTCATGAAAGAAGGCGACAAGTGGAGACTCTACATTCCGGGTGACCTGGCTTACGGGTCAAGAGGCGCCGGGGCAGACATAGGACCTAACACCACCTTGATTTTTGATGTGGAATTGCTGAAGGTGCACTAAGCCAGCTTTCAAAGCTCACTTGTAAAAAACGTTCTTGTTAAAAGCGCACGTTTTAAACAAGACCAATTCGCTATCTCAGATGGCAAAATAATTCTCCGTTTTGGGGCTCATTTTCAGAAATGAGCCCCAAAACGGAAAGCAAAACGCCCTGTTCTTCTAGTAAGAACAGGGCGTTTTTCATATAATAGCCAACTTACGTAACTCAGGATAACATAGTGGGTTCATGGGCCAGCCAATGCAGGGCTTCTTCCCGTTTGGTGAAATAATTAATGCTCAGGGGCAACTGCAAAGCACCGGTGCGAAGCACTGAATACTGTTGCACCATGTTTTGGTACATATCCTCGGTCATGACAAGCGCCACCTGGTGTACATTCAAATCTATACCGGCCACAGCATTGGGCAGAGCATTGAACACCCATTCATCCGCTTCTTTAGACAAAGGACCTTTGTGCGTGGAATCAATAAGTGTTCGCTGGATGGCATGGGTTTTCAGCAGGTCAATCAGCGCCGACAGACCCGATTGGTATTCAGATAGATGCACAGGCCGTTTCCAGCTTAGCATAGCCACTTTTTGAGTTTCATCTAACCCCAAGCGGCAATAATCAGTTTCTAAAGGAAACATAAAGATAATTATTTCACAGATTATTATTTAAATAATCCTACTTATGGATATAATTTGGTATAAATATAAAGCCTAAATTAAGGAGTAGGCCTTTCATTTGCAATGGTATTCTTTGAAATCTTGAGATGGTATTTTTGGCTAGTTCTGGTTTTTCTACCATATCAAGACAAACCTGCCACAAGCTTAATTCTAAGCCGATTAAATAAATATTATAAAAGATTTTTAATTACACTTTTGCTGTTAATTTTGGCGCCCGTTTGGAGGTAGAAAACAGGAAACCTTGTTGGCTGCCATTGCAAAATATACTGGCAAGTAGAGTAACACCTAAAGGAATGAACATGAAGGAAAATGGCCACGCTCACCGCGTGTCGGGGGCCGGTTTACTCATTGCGCTTGGCATTATCTACGGAGACATTGGCACCTCGCCGCTGTACGTGATGAAAGCCATTATGGGCGAGAGGGCCATTAGTGAGAACCTGGTGTACGGGGGCATTTCCTGCGTGGTCTGGACCCTCACCCTGCAGACCACCATCAAATACGTCATCTTAATCTTACGCGCCGACAACAACGGCGAGGGCGGTATTTTCTCATTGTACGCCTTGGTTCGGCGGCACGCCAAATGGCTGACCATTCCGGCCGTTATTGGCGGGAGCGCCCTGCTCGCCGACGGCATCATCACGCCTCCTATTTCGGTCTCATCGGCGGTGGAAGGCCTGGAGTTGATATATCCGCACATTCCTACGGTGCCCATTGTCATTGCCATTCTTACGCTCCTGTTTTTCTTGCAGAGCTTCGGGACGCAGATTGTGGGCAAGGCCTTTGGACCGGTTATGTTCCTGTGGTTCACCATGTTGGGGACCCTGGGCATTTTCTCCATCATTGAGCACCCAGAAATTCTGAAAGCCTTCAACCCGTACTATGCGTACCGGCTGCTGTTTGACACACCAGAGGGCTTCTGGATTTTAGGCGCGGTTTTCCTTTGTACCACCGGGGCCGAAGCCTTGTATTCAGACTTGGGGCACTGCGGCAAGGAGAACATCAGAATCAGTTGGACCTTCGTGAAAACCTGTCTGCTGCTCAACTATTTTGGGCAAGGCGCCTGGCTCATGGAGCACCAGGGAAGTGTGTTGAAAGCGCTGCCCATTCCCAACCCGTTTTATGCGGTCATGCCAGACTGGTTCCTGATTTTTGGTATCGCCATTGCCACCATCGCCGCCATTATCGCCAGCCAAGCCTTGATTACGGGCTCTTTCACCTTAATCAGCGAAGCCATCCGGTTGAATTTGTGGCCCAAGGTTCGCTTGATCTATCCTACCAATGTCAAAGGCCAGATCTATGTGCCCAGCATTAACAAAATGCTGTGGGCGGGCTGCGTGGTAGTGGTTTTGATTTTTCAGGAATCTGCCCGCATGGAGGCGGCCTACGGCATGGCCATTACTATCACCATGCTCATGACCACCACCCTGCTTAGCTTTTATCTCCTCACCAAACGGGTGGCACGTTTCTGGGTGTACTTGTTCCTGGCGGTGTACATTGCCGTGGAAGGCTCCTTCTTTGTGGCCAACCTCCTGAAATTTGCCGAAGGCGGCTGGTTCTCCCTCACGGTGGCAATTTTAGTAATTCTGCTCATGTACATCTGGCGGAGGGCCTATTTCATTAAGAAACGACTCACCGAGTATGTGCCCATACAGGAGTATATTCCGCAGCTGCGTGAACTGAGCGAAGACGAATCCATCCCGAAATACGCCACGCATCTGGTGTTCATGACCAGTGCCGAGCGCACCTCTGAGATTGAGTCAAAAATTATTTATTCTATTTTCCAGAAACGCCCCAAACGCGCTGACATTTATTGGTTTATTCACGTGAACACCATGGATGACCCTTATACCATGGAATACAAAGTGAACGTGCTGGCCACGCAGGACGTAGTGCGCATTGATTTCAGGTTAGGGTTCAGGGTGGAGCAGCGCATCAACCTGTTCTTCAGAAAAGTGGTGGAAGATCTGGTGAAGAACAAGGAAGTGGACATTACCAGCCGCTACAGCTCATTGAGCCGCCAGAACCTCATAGGTGACTTTAGGTTTGTGGTGCTGGAGAAGTTCCTGAGCTATGAAAACGATTTGCCGTTTTGGGAGAACACCATCATGCAGGCCTACTTCAGCATAAAGCAATTCACTACCTCAGAAGGCAAATGGTTTGGGCTTGACACCAGCTCTGTGAAAGTGGAGAAAGTGCCCCTCATCATTAAACCTGCCCGCGAGCTGGAAATGAAACGGATTCTGTAAACAAAAAAGGGAGGCGTTGAACGCCTCCCTTTTTTTGTACATTCCGTTTTGGGGCTCATTTCTGGAAATGAGCCCCAAAACGCTATTTTACATTCTGCCATTTGGCGTAGATTTTCTTCTGCTGCTCAGTGGCGTTGGGGGCTGCCTCTGCCCGGTATTTCAAAGTCTGGTCTTTCAGGAGTTTGATGGAAATGCCTAATAGCTGACCGCCGCGGCTCACAATGGTCTCCAGCACATCACCTACCGCATAAGAGGGCACAGATCTGTTCAGGTCATCGGTCACACGGTAGCCGTTCACGGCAATAATCTCGTCATGCACATTCAGGCCGGCCTGCCAGGCGCTGCCGTCGCGGGTGACGGTAGTGACCATGGGTTTGCCGGAAGCAGTGGAAATGGCGGCGCCCAGCAAGGGAATATTCTGCGTTTTGTTCTGGTCTACCAAATTCACGCCCGCGGCGGCCAGGTACGCAGCATAGTCTGGGGTTTCTTTGCCATAAGCGTATTTCTGGAAAAAGTCATTCAAAGACTTGCCGGCAAACTTCTCCATGCCCGCCTGAAACTCTTTGTCTGTGTAGCCCCTGCCCTGTTTCTTGTAATGCAATTCATACAAGTGGCGCATGGCATCATCCAGGGTTTTGGTGCCGTTGCTGGCTTTCATGATTTCCATGTCCAGGAGCATGGCTAAGAGCGCGCCTTTGCTGTAGTATGACATGTGCGTGTTGTACGAGTTCTCATCTGGGCGGTACTGCTTGATCCAGGCGTTAAAGCTGGACTCCGCCGCCGATACCACTTTGTTGCCCGGCGCATTCTCCACGCTTGTGATGTTGGCCCCCACAATATCTAAATACTCCCGTTCAGTCATCAGCCCGGCGCGACGCACCAAAAGATCATCATAGTAACTGGTGAAGCCTTCAGACACCCAAAGCATGTTGGTGTAGTTTTCCTTGTCATAATCAAACGGCCCCAGGGCAATAGGCCGCAGGCGCTTTACATTCCAGAGGTGAAAATACTCATGCGCCACCAAGCTCAGAAAGCCCTGGTAGCCGCGGCGCGTGCCGTAGCTGGTGCGGGTGGTCTGCAAGGTGGTGGAATTCAAGTGCTCCAGACCGCCGCCGCCGTTGTTCAGGTTGTGCACAATGAACAGGTAGTAGTTGATGGGCATGTCGCCGAAGATCTTGGCTGACTCATCCGTAATGCGTTTCATGTCGGCCACCAGGCGGGTGGGGTCATAGTTGCCGTCGCCGTACATGGCAACGTCATGCTTCACGCCGTTGCTCTCAAAGGAAAAGATTTCATGGTTGCCAATTTCAATGGGCGAATCGGCGAGCACGTCATAATTCTCAGCGCGGTAAGTGAAAGGTTGTCCGGCAACCGGGGCCAAACCGGTAGATACTTTCTTCCAGTCTTTGTAAGGCACCACGGTCAAGGTAGAAGGCAGGTTTTTCTGGCCTTCGGGGTACATGAATATGCTGGTGCCGTTCAAATAGCCGTGGCTGGCGTCAATAAAGCTGGTGCGCACGCTCATTTCATAGGCATATACTTTGTAGGTAACGGTCACGTCTTTTCCGCCCGAAGCCACGCGCCAGGTGTTTTTGTCTATTTTAGACGAAGCAACGGCACCGGCGCTGGTGCTGGCGGTGAACGCTTCCACGTTTTTGGGGAATTCCCTGATCAGGTAAGAACCCGGCGCCCACACGGGCATGGTGAGATCCACCGTCTTTCCTTTAAAGCCAGACAGCTTCATTTCCACCTCAAAGTAATGGGTGTGCGGTTCTGGCATTGATAAACGGTAGGTGAGCACGGGGGCGGCGGCGGCCGTCAGAGACAGCGACAAGACCAGCACCAGTGCCACTAAGCATGAAAGGAGTTTGTGTAGCATAGAGTAGGGTGAAATTCGGTTGGTATAAAAGTTAAAAATACGCCGAAACCGGGGCTTTTCCAAAGACGGTGCTTGCCCGGAACAACCATGGCGGCAGGTTTGAACGTATCACGTGTAAACCACATACCCATGAAAAAAATCTGGATAGGCTTCGGCGTCATTTTGGTCCTGCTGCTGTTGTACAAAGCGTTTTTCGCCACAGAGGAAACCGTGGTACCCGGCCTCAGAAGAACCAGCTTTGACGGCAAGGACAAAACGTTTCACCAGGATTCCGCAGGCAAACCCGTCACCAATACTCCAGACCAGGCCGCCAACCTTGATGTGCTGGAAGGCTCATACTCCAGCAAAGCCGACAGCGTGGTGGCGTTTGCCTTGCAACGGTACGGCACCGAATATACCTATGGCGGGGCCTCAGAGGAAGGTTTTGACTGTTCGGGCTTCACCACCTATGTGTATACCAAATTCAACGTAGAAATGCCCCACGGCTCCACCCTTCAATCTAAGCTGGGCCAAAGCGTGCCCCTGCAGGAAGCCCGCAAAGGCGACCTCCTCATTTTCACCGGCACCAACCTGCAAGACCGAACCCCTGGCCACGTAGGCATTGTGATCACCAACCCGCCCAAGAAAGTGCAGTTTGTGCATTCGTCCTCCAACGGCGGCGTGAAAGTGAGCGAAGTGGAAGGCACCCTGTACCAGAAACGGTTTCTGGATGTGCGGCGCGTGATACAGTAGTTATTGGTGATTGGTTGCTGGTGTTCACTAGGTAATTATTCAGGATAAAAAATCCGTTTTCCGGCTCATTTTCAGAAATGAAGCCGAAAACGGAATTTCCCACTTTATTAGAAAATGTAGCGTGGCAATAGTATTACAAGGTGGCTCCATGAAACCGGGGCGCATCAAAAACTACAATTCTAAAGCGAAACCTGCGAAATAAAATTCTTGTTTTAACAACCTGTTTTCCTGCGGAGCACCACCAGGTAATAATCTTACCAGGCTACTTTTCCAATAAAGGCAGCTCGGCAAACCTTGGGCCGCCTGAACCATTTTCCGTTTTCGGGCTCATTTCTGGAAATGAGCCCGAAAACGGATTTTTTGCTTGGGCTTCACATAATTTTACCGAGGAAAAAAAGGGCAAAAAAATACCCGGCTATTGCAATAGCCGGGTACGGAATCCTTTGAAATGGTATCAAGCGGCACAGGAAGGATGCCTCCCTCTCACGCCTGGCTACCTCATGCCGGATTCGCCAGTTAGACCAAAGTCTTTAGCAAGCTTCAACACGATTAACGGTTGACACATGAGCTAGGCTTGATACATTCTTACTGGGATTAGACACTTTTACCTCCTTTCTTTAAGTCCGACATAAACCCTATTAAACTTCCAAATAACTTATGGCGATTCTGGTAGGGCCCGGAGCACTCGCTTCCGTTTTATAAAGTTAAAAAGGCCAAGGATAGTTCAAAAGGATTTATGAAATAATTTATCTTATTTCTGTGGGCCCGGCCGCGTCTAATCTCCAGATTACCCAAATCCAGGACACTACCAAAAATGCCACCACAGCGGCGTCAAGCAAGTAAATATCCAGAATCACATCAAGGGTGGCGTAGCGGATATCCATGGCGCCCAGCCCCAAGGCACTGAAAACCGCCAGCAGGTCAATGCTGCGTTCCCGCTGTTGCTGGAAGGCCGCGCAGAAGAGTGCCGCTCCTATGGCCAGCACCAACACGCCCACCACTTCTACCAGCCAAACTTCATTCTTGGGCCCCGTAACCGCCAGAAAACTAGGCATATGCACCAAGGGCCAGATACCGGTAAAACCATAAAAGAGGCCTTGCCCCGTTAGTAGGAATTTTCGCATGAGGCAAAATTTTTTATGTAGCGAGGTTGTGCACCAGGGCAAACTAAACTAAGACTTCTACCTTACAAAGGCAAATGAGATAGGTTAGAGGATGGAAGTCAAAGGAATTAGGATTGGCGTATATTTATTTTAGGCCTGCTGGAGCATTTCAAGCCGCTAATGGTAGGTTCTTGCCACCGTACTTCTCATTATTTTTTACGTGAAACTATTTTTGGTCTTTAAATTGCTTATATTTAGTAACCATAACCTACTAACCAACCATTTATGAAGAAGATCTTTTTGCTGGCTCTTATGCTTAGCCTCACCACGCTAGCCTGGGCTCAAAAGAAATCACCTATTGGCATCTGGACCAATGAGGAGAAAGAAGCACGGTTTGAGATTTACCAGTGCGGCACCAAACTTTGCGGCAAGATTATCTGGCTCAAAGAACCTAACCGCGACGGCAAACCTAAAACCGACCAGTTCAACCCAGACAGCAAATTGCAGAGCCGCCCCATCATTGGGTTGGTGTTCCTGAAAGGCTTTGAGCCAGACGGCGACAACAAGTGGGATGATGGCACTATCTATGATCCAAAGTCGGGCAAGGAGTATTCTTCTTACATGAAACTGCTCAGCAACGGCAAAATGGAAGTGAAAGGCTACATTGGCATCTCTTTGATTGGCCGTTCACAGACCTGGACCCGCGTTCAATAAGCCACTCATTGATTACATAGAAAAGGGCCACTCTAGAGTGGCCCTTTTCTTTTTGTGTTATGTTGATGAAAGGAATATTTCCTGAAAAATCAATTAGCAAAGATCCAGAATTTTGATGCTCTTGTCTCTGAACACAAATGAGTCTCCTTTGGTCTTACCGGCCATGGCCTGAAACACCGGGGAGGCCGGTGAAATGGCGAAGTACTTTTCCCCTTCCACGTTAATTTCTCCCAGGCTCACCGAGATAAAATAATTCTGGGCATCGGTTTTCACCACAGAGCCCAGGGAAATGTCTTCGTTCACTTTGTTGCGCACAATGCGCTTGAGAATACTAAGTTTGCTGATGGCCTCGTCCAGCTGCTTGGCAAACATGTCGCGCTGAATCTGGCAGGCCTCCCTGAACGACTCAAACTTATCTTCCATGGCTCCCTGGCTTTCATTGGCGCTGTTTTGGGCTTCTTCCATGGCAAACCGGGCGTTCTCCACAAAATCTGTCTGGGCTTTGAGGCATTCTTCCATCAACCGGTGTTTGATCTCCAGGTCTGGGGCAGTTTCTGTCATAGTTGAAGTGGTCATAGGCGTTAGGTTTGGTTTGGGGCTCGCCTCCAGCCTGGTCAGGCCAAAGCTGGGGCAAACAAAGAAACAAAAGGTTTACATACGCTTCAGAAAAGCTGTTTTAGGGCTCATTTACAAAATGGAGGCTAAAAACGGAAAGGACGGTGACTCTCCTATCGTCGCAAAGCTTTAAACTGATAAAATCAGAATTTGTTGGGATAAAATAAAATTTTTCAGGCCAAGCCGCTGATTTACAGTTTCACAAACTTGATCACCTTTACCATACCACCGTAATTCAATATGAGCAAATAAGCGCCGGGCGCCAGGTAATCAATTTTTATAGTTTTCTCCACCCGTGGGTCAAAAGACTTCAATGTACGGCCTGCTATATCTGTCAAGGTAATCTCAGTAAGGCCACCTACGCCTTCCAGAAATTGCACTTCATCCCTTGCCGGGTTTGGGTAGACACCTACTTCATAGATTGGTTTTCTGCCTTGGATTGGCATGAGCGAAGGGTCTTTGTCCAACACATCTACCTTCTCTGCCAGCCACTGGTCAGGGTCCAGTTGCATGCCCACCACGGTGCCCTTTAATTTAAAGGAATATTCTTCCACTGGTTTGTCTTGCTGCAAAAGAACCAAGGTGTCTTTCTCAGTGGTGTAGATTTTTAACTCCATTTCGGTTTTAAAGAAAGGCGTATTGGGGCTAGAGCCGGTCTGCGTGGATTTGAGGTAGAGCTTTCCGTCTTGCTGTGCCCACCGTATGTCAAAGATAGGATAGCCTTCGCCATACACCCATTGGTCAAAGAAATAGGCAAAAGACCGGCCCGCCACCTGTTCCACCACGCGCTGGAAATCTCGGGTGGTGGCTACTTTATTTTTATACTGATTTCTATAAGTGCGCAACACCTGGAAAAACAAGGCGTCAGATGCCAGGGCATGCCGAAGCATGTGCAACACCATGGCCCCTTTTCTATAACTTAACACTGAGTTGAAAATAGCTCCCACCTGCGTGCTGTCTCGTACAAAAACAGAGCCCTGCGAAAATGTGCTACTCCCCGCTGCTCTCTCTATCCAATTGCGCGCAGCCCCAGGCTGAAATTCCTGCAAGGCCAAATACTCACTGTAACTGGCGAAGCCTTCGTTCAACCAGATATGGCTCCAGCCCGCACAGGTTACTTCATTGCCCCACCACTGGTGCGCCAGTTCATGGGCCGTGAGCGTGAATTCAAAGCTAGACTGCGTGGTCATGGTTTGGTGCTCCATGCCGCCGCCCATAGGGGCCATGCTGTGCCCGTATTTCTCTTTGTGGAACGGGTACAAGCCAAACTTTTCTGAGAACAGCTGCAACAAGGGGGCGGTGTTGTCAATGCCAGGTTTAAACGCCGCCAGGGCCTGCGGATGGTCATATATAAAGTTCTGAACCGGAATGGGCGCCGTGGCGCCAGGCACCGTTACCGGAAACGTGTATTCCTGGTACTGCCCCACCGCCACCGAGATAAGGTAATAGGCTATGGGGTACGTAGACTTCCATTCATAACGGTGCTTCTGGTTGGGAAGTGGCGTCACGCGCTGGAGCAGGCCGTTAGACCCTACTTTGTTGCCTACGTCTGTGGTGACCCAAACGTCTACGGAGTCTGCTTTGTCTGCGAGTAATTGTTTGACCGGGAACCACTCAGAGGCCGCGAAAGGCTCGCTCAAACTCCAGGTGACCTGTGCGTTGTACTGAGAAACCGTGGCCGTGTTCAGGCCGTTGCCAATGGCGGCGCTAGCTCCCGAAGGCGCGGTACCGGCGTAAAAAACCTGCGCCGTGAATTTCTGCTGGGCCGGCACCTGCATGGGCATCTGTACACGCACCTCGCTGTTGGTCCTATTCACCACGCCCGGCTGCCCGTTGATCAACACGCGGTCAATGGTCAGGTTTGGGTGCAGCTCAAACGCGAATTCAGAAAAATTTGAAGAAAGATTAGTGGCCAAAATGGTCACGTTTCCCTGCACATTCAGATTGTTTCGCTCCAGGCCAAGGTCCAGTTTGTACCAGTGCACGTCATATTGCCGCATCAGGGCTACGTGCGCCTCAGAGGTGATGCCATCGGCGAGCAGCAGGGAGGTTGATTGTAGGCGGGCCACCGCGCACGGATGCGGATCTTTCTCCTGGGCTTGCGCCACAATTCCCTGGCCAAGTAAGAGCACCAGCAGCAGACAGCCCCATTTAGTCTTTAAACGATTTAAAAACGAAGGCCTGAAAGAAGTATAGGAAAAATGTGTCATAAGAAGTGCTAGCGAAACAACTGGCCAGGCCACAAAAATGGTGCCTTATGATTATATCTCAACTAACGAAATTTTCCCGGCACCTGGCACACTCTATCGCAAATTGTTTCAGGGCAATTCACTGTCCATTTCCTCATGCCTAAAAAAAGCCTTCCTGTTTTAGGGCTCATTTCTGGAAATGAGCTCCAAAACAGAAAGGCTTGGCTTTCAACCTAACTAATGATGCTTAGTTCAAATTTGGCAATTGCTACTGCACCAGTATTTTCTCAGACTGCACCTTGTTGCCAATCATCAACTGAATGACGTATAGCCCAGCGCCTGCCTTGCTCAAGTCAATATCTTTGGCGTAGAACCCAGATACTTTTCCTGGTTCATCTTGGAATACGGTTTTGCCGGCGTTGTTCACTATCCTCACCTTCACCTCAGAAGCAGCAGGCACATTAAAGGAAAGCCTGAACTTGCCGTTGGACGGGTTGGGGGCCACCAAAACATCGGTTTGCCCTTCTTTTTTCTTCGCCGCTTTCTGGTTTTTCTTGTCGGTTTTGGCGGCCAGGGCTTTGGAAGGTTTCAATAAGATAATGGTTTTGCCTTCTTTGGTGGTGAGGCTGATCACTTCCACGTTACCGGGCTCGGTTACCCTAATGTTCCCAGCCGCTTCCAGGAGTTTTGCCTGCACACGCGCACCGTTTCTCAGCACTCTGATGCTTTCAATGTTCTGGATCTTGATGGAATCCATGTTGGTGGTGAAGGTGGTGTCCATCCGGAAGATGACCCGGCGCTTTTGCAGGGAATCGCCTTCCGCCAGGTCACGGGTAAAAATCCGTATGCCTTCTTTGCCCAGGGCCCGGGCACCCGTCACCCGTACTTCCTTCAAATCACCGTGAAACAAAGTTTGAGCAGAATCTCTGGTGTACACGCGGGTACGATGCAGCTGTCTAAACAAAGAATCGCGCCCGGCAAACCGGAGCACAGCAACGTTCACCGTGTCGCCTACCCGGCTGGGGAAAACATTCACAAACTCGGTCTGACTTAACGAATTGACCTTGGTGGGTAGGATCACTTTGGCACCCAGGTTTTTAAGGGAACCGGCTTTCTCCTTCATTTCTTTCACGGCCTGTGCAATAGTCTGGCCTTCTTTAAGGGTAAAGGTGGTGTCCAAGAGATAATGGACGTCGCCTTCGGCCTGAATGATTTTAATTTTGGATTGGCGGGCATGTTTTTCAACGGTGGCTTTTTCCTGGGCGAATGACTGGGTACCCAGGCCTAATAACAAGGTGGCCAGGAAGGTGCTGCCAAGGGTGCGGGTTGCTTTTTGTATCATAAATCTGTAGTTTAGGTAAGGTGCTTGTTTTGGTTGGTACAATAGTACTGCCTTAGGCGGTAGCTGCTGGTTAAGAGCAGGTTAAAGTGTGTTAAGGAAACGTTAAAGAATACCAAGGCTAGCGCCAACCCTATATCTTTGTAGAGATGAAGAAGAAAACATTGCTTTTGGTCATAGCCCTCATGAGTCTGTCGCTTATTGGGCTGATAGGCTTTCAGGCTTATTGGATTCAGCATGCGGTGCAGATGGAGGAGGAAGTGTTTGACCGCAACGTGAGCGTGGCCCTGCACCAAGTGGCCCGTCGCCTGGAAACGGAGGAAGCCATGCATTTCCTGAAAGAGGAAGCGCCCTTGATACGGGCAGCCGCGCTGACGCCCGTTACGCCATCTATGGAGGACAACGCCCCTGCCCCAACGCCCGCCAGAAAAGCGAAAGCCAAAAAAACTACTTATAAAATCACGTTCAACGCGGCTCCAGAAGATCAGCAGGTCCTGCTCACGCGCCCTTCAGAAGCGTCTACTCCACCGCCAGCCCCGGCCACAGGTTTTTCTGTGGTGACCTCTACTGCCCAGAGCCCCCAGAGCCGGGTGTACCTGCGTTCCACCACCGCTGCCCCGCACCAGCAAGGCGCCACGGTCAAGGTATTCGGGAAATCTAAGATTGATTCTGTGGTGGTCTGGAAAGTGCTGGCCGCGCAGGCCGCCATCCGGGACACGCTCAAAACGCATTCTAGGTCTTTGGCGCATAGGTTGCGGGTAGATTCCGGCATGGTATTCAGCCTCACGGGCGATACCGTTTCCTTTAAAAACAAGCTGGATTTACTGAACCTTATTCCGGCCAGAAATATACAGGAGGTGAACGTGAGCGGCAACGTGATCAACATTTTCTCAGACACCCTGGTCAGAATAGCGGGCCATCGCAAGGTTCCTTACGCCTTAGACTCCATGGCCCGGCACCGGCGGTTCAGAAGTGTAGTGAACTCTGTGGCTGCTAAAAGCGCCAATGGCAGCAGAGAAGTTCAGGTTACAGACATTGTGGCCCTCCCAGCCCGGGCGCAACTGAACCCAGAACCCGTTGAGAAAACCCTGCAGCAGAAGGAGAAAGCCAAGGCGCAGCACCTCAACAACGTGATTCAGCAGATGGCGGTGGAATACGCCAGGAATGAAAAGCCTCTGGCCGAGCGCCTTCAGCAACTCAAGCTCAAAGAATTGCTGGCCACCGAATTGCAGATGCACAACATTCAGATTCCTTACCATTTCAAGGTAGAAACTGGCGCAGGCAACAACTCTACTATCACGCTGGCCTCTACCAACGCGCTGTCCTCTGCCGCATTGCCCAGCCCGGCCAGCGCCAATGAATACCTGGTGCGCCTTTTCCCCAATGACGTGCTTTCGGCCCCGGCTTTTCTTATCCTGGATTTCCCCAACCGCAATTACTATGTCTGGCAGAGCCTGGCAGTGCCCACCGTAATCTCGGTGCTGTTCACCTTGATTATCATTCTCACGTTCTCGTTCACGCTGTACACCATTCTACGGCAGAAGAAAATCTCTGAGATCAAGAACGATTTCATCAACAACATGACCCACGAATTCAAGACGCCCATCGCCACTATTTCTCTGGCCCTTGATGCGTTGGTGAACCCCAAAGTGCGCAAAGATGAAGTGCGCGTGGATTACTATGCCCGCATTATCAAAGACGAAAACAAGCGCATGCACCAGCAAGTGGAGAAAGTGCTGCAGACGGCCCAGATGGAGCGCCAGAAACTGCAACTGGCCTGCGAAAAAGTGGACGTACACGCCTTGATCCAGAAAGTGATTGAGCCGTTCCAGCTGCACATTGAGCAACGCCAGGGCTCCCTTGACCTGAAACTGGACGCCACCCATGAAGTAATTTACGCCGACCCCGGCCACCTGGCCAACATGGTGGCCAACCTGCTGGACAACGCCAACAAATATTCGCCCAACGGCCCTAGAATTGTGATTCAAACGGCCAATGTATCCAAGGGAATTCATATATCAGTGGAAGACCAGGGCACGGGCATGTCACGGGAGGCGCAGAAGCGGGTGTTTGAGAAATTTTACCGCGTGCCCACGGGCAATGTGCACAACGTCAAAGGCTTCGGGTTGGGGCTGAGTTACGTGAAAACCATGGCCGAGGCCCACGCCGGCACCATTCACCTTCGCTCAGAACTGGGCAAAGGCAGCCGGTTCACTTTGTGGTTGCCGTGCCAACCGCACGCTTAAAATATTAAGGTTGAATTTCGAATTGTATCGCATAATAAAATTATAAAAAACATGACTGTACCTGCCGCCACCCGCCTGCTTTTGGTGGAAGATGATCCCAACTTCGGGATGGTGCTGAAAGATTACCTGGAGTTGCATGACTATGACGTGACCTTATGCGTGGACGGGCTGCAGGGCTTGCGTACGTTTCAGAAGGAAAGCTTCAACGCGTGTATTCTGGACGTGATGATGCCCTTTAAAGACGGTTTTTCACTGGCCACCGACATCAAGAAAATCAACCCGCAGATGCCCGTTATCTTTCTCACGGCCAAAGCCATGAAAGCCGATATGCTGGAAGGATTCAAGATTGGCGCCGATGACTACATCACCAAACCCTTTGACTCTGAGATTCTGCTCTGGAAACTGAAAGCCATTCTGCAGCGCAAAGCCAATGCCCACACGCCAGAGAAAGAAGCCGCCACCGAGTTCCAGCTGGGCAAATACTATTTTCATTTTAAAACCCGTCAAATCACACTCAACGGTGAGTCACAGAAATTGTCGCCCAAAGAGGCGGAATTGCTGCTCTTGCTCTGCCAGTACCTCAATGACGTGCTGCCGCGCGAGATTGCCCTGAGCAAAATCTGGAAAGACGACAATTACTTCACCGCCCGCAGCATGGATGTGTTTGTGACCAAGCTCCGCAAATACCTCAAAGCCGATCCGCAGGTGGAGATCATCAATGTGCACGGCAACGGTTTCCGGCTGGTGGCGCCCACGCCCGTTTCTGCCGCCGCGGAATAGAATTTCATTCTCTATCTCTGGCCGTTCCGTTTTCGGGCTCATTTCCGGAAATGAGCCCGAAAACGGAACGGCTTTTTCTTTTATGATAGCATTTGGATTAAATAATAGTTGCTTAGTCAGGTTTTGTAGAGACGTACTACTTTGTGTCTTTTCTCCATGGAACGAAGGTGCACGCCAGACGCAAAGTATTGCGTCTCTACATTGGCTTCGCTTGCTTTTATAAGGCCGAGTTAAGCGCAAAGGAAAACCCACCAAAAACCTTCACTTCGTCGCTCCTTTTAATTTACCGTATCTTTGGGATGGGAGTGGCGTTTTTGCCCTCCGTTTTGCAAATAAGCCCCAAAACAGAGATGAATATAGGAGATCGCGTACGATTACTGCATGGCAAGGAGAACGGCATCATCACCCGCTTTCTGGACAACAACCTGGTGGAAGTGGCCATTGACAATGATTTCACCATTCCGGTGATGCGCCGCGAGGTGATTGTGATTTCGCCGGAGGAAGACAAGAATTTTGGCAACGCGCCGGTGGCCCCGGAGCCCGCAAAACCCAGACAAACGCTTTTGACGCCGCCTGTGGCCTTGGTGGCCGGCATTTACGTGGGTCTGGTGCACCAAACCCCGGAGCTGCTGGCTATTCACGTGATCAACAATTCTGAGTTTGATTTGCTGTTCACCTATGGCGAGGAAACCCTGAACGGCTACAAAGCCGTGAACAATGACAAACTGCCGCCGCGCAAAACCAAAGCCGTGGGCCACGTGCACCTCAACGACTTCGACAAATGGCCCGACCTGGTGGTGCAGTACCTGCAGCATAAAACCAGCAGCAACACTTTGCTGGAACCCGTGACCAGACGCCTGAAATTCAAAGCCGCCTCGTTCTACAAAAGCAAGAAAATGGTGCCCGTACTGCAAAAGGAAGGCTATCTGTTTCAACTAGACGCCAAGCCCAACCTGGTGAACCCAGACCAGATTCAGGAACAGTTGCAGGAGTCTTCTGCAGGGCCAGCCAACGTGAAAGTGCCCGTACCGGCCAACGAGGTGGATTTGCACATTGAGAAACTGTTGCCCCAGGAAGACCACAAACTGATGACCAACTCTGAGGTTCTGCGGGTGCAGTTGGCCGCATTCCAAGACAACCTGGACCGGGCGGTGGCCAACAACATGCAGGAGATTATCTTCATTCACGGCACGGGCAACGGAGTTCTCAAAAAGGAAATCCAGAAACTGCTCTCCCGCAACCCCAGCATTAAGTATTATGAAGATGCCCGCAAAGAGAAATTTGGATACGGCGCCACCAAAGTGCAGCTGAAGTAGTTTTCTTATTGAAGCAGACAAAAAACTCCCGTTTTCGGGCTCATTTCCAGAAATGAGCCCGAAAACGGGAGTTTAAATTTAGGACTTGCCTTGCGAAAATTATTTTCCCAAAGAGGCTTCTAAATCTGAGACATGGAGCATGCGCAACAGCGGTGTTTTTTTGTATTGGTGCTGCTGCATGCGCTTCATGATGTCATCTAGCATGTCCATAGATTTCAAGATGTAGCGGCCTTTGTTGAGCATGACGCAGTCGGCGCGTTGGGCCATGGCGGCATCTGTGACCTCGGCCCGGCTGGGGCGGCCTTTCTTGGTGAGCGTTTCCAGCACCTGGGTGGCCCAGACCACGGGTAAATGCGCGGCTTCCGTAATCCAAAGAATTTCTTCCTGCACCTCTGCCAGGCGTTTCCAGCCCAGTTCCACGGCCAGATCACCGCGCGCAATCATTATGCCCGCCGGATGGTTGCGCATTAAAGTAAGCAGCAAGTGCGGCAGGTTGTTGAAGGCGGCCTTGGTTTCAATCTTGAGCATGATGCCCACGTGGCTGGCTTTGTACGAGGCCAGGGCGCGCTGCAGTTCCTCCACCATCTCGGGGTGGCTCACAAAAGAAAGATTCACAATGTCAGCGTGCTTCACTACAAATTTAAGATCAGCGTTGTCTTTCTCGGTGAGGGTGAACAGGCGCAGGTCGCTCTCGGGTAGGTTAATGCCTTTGTCGGGTTTGAGTTTGCTGCCGGTGTCTTCAGCGGCGGTGATTTTTATCTGGAGGTACTCAGGCTGAACTTCGGCAATCACCCCTTCAATTTCGCCGTCATCAAACAAAATGGGCTCTCCGGCTTTCACGCGGGCAAAAATCTCCGGCAAGGTGCAGGAAATATGCGCGGGCTCCAGCACATTGCCGTCTTTGTCATATTTGGCGGGGGCGCCCGGTTTTGGGTCACGGTGAAGCACCAGCGTCTGGCCCGGCTGCAACAGCAACGGCATGGACACTGACGGCACCTTGCCAATTCGCTCCTGCTGCAATTCCTGGCCGTCTCTGAAATGGCACACCTCAGTACCAGTGCGCAGGAAAGAAGATTTCTGGAGATGGAGCAGCGCCCCACCGCCCTGGGCCTCGGCCACGGTGAATTTCCGTTTCCGGCGACGCGCATCCTGGAACCTGATTTCATCGCCGGGCTGTAGCTGGCTCACAAATTCCTCAGAGATTTTAAGCGATGCCGTGACCAGCTGCTGCGTACCAACGCCCTTGGGCGCCAGCCACACCTTAGCCGGCGACAGGATTTCGCCTAGTTCATTGAAGGTGGGGTGAATGCCCAAGACTTCCGGGCCGGGGCTCACAGATCCGGTTCTCAGTTTAGGGCCCATCAGGTCAAAGAGGATTTTGCAGGGTCTGCCTACTTCCTGTTCGGCGGTTTTAATGTTTTCCACCATCTTCTTCCAGACTTTTTTATCGTCATGGGCACAGTTGATGCGGGCGCAGTTCATGCCGGCCAGCAGCAGGCTCTTGACCAGTTCATAGTCAGTGGCGAACTCAGTGGAGAAGGTGACCATGATCCGGCCTTCGCGGCCCTCAGAACCCGGGCCCAGCAGGGCGGCCAGGTTTCGCTTTAATATTGAATTCCAGGGTTTAAACGCCACCTGCGGTTGCGGGGCGCCGGTGTAATTGGCCTCCAGCACCTGCAGTTGGTTCTGGATGGCGGTGAGGCTGCCCATTACGTGGCTCTCGGCGCGGCCCAGAGAAGACAAACCCAGCACCGACAGGTCAACCTGCAGATCGCGGTTGTCTTGCTTGCGGAGGGCCAGGTAGTGCAGCAGATTCTTGGCGCTTTCCTGGAGGTCTGGGTGTACTTTTTGAACTTGCGCCTCAAAGGTGTTTTCCAGGACCAGCGCTTCTCTCTGTAATTTGGTGATCTTGGTTAAAAGGGTGGAAACGGTTTTCTGGCCGCAGTTCTTCTTTTCTGTTTTCCTGACTACTTCTTTCACTTCCATTAGTTCTCTTATAGTATAGGTAAACGCGTACGGGTTCTTTTTCAGGGGTTTAGCCCTGCCATTCTGGTATACGGCTAGCGCTGCCCAGTGACTTGATATATTATTAGGCACGGCTGTTTCTACCCTTTGGTGGCACCCACATGTACCCTTGAAAGCACGCCGTTTTGGGCCTCATTTCCAGAAACGGGGCCGAAAACGGAAGTACGCGCACCAAGCCCGCCCAGAATGTGTTATCTTTGACTGAAAAATAAGGGGAGCTGGCTTACCGCTGCGTCTTTTAAGGCGGAGAGGAAAGTCCGGGCAACGCAGAGCATCCTGCTTCCTAACGGGAAGGCACCTGGCGGGCGACGGCCAGGTGACAGCCAGTGCCACAGAAAATAACCGCCCGCATTTAATTAGGAATGGGGAATTATGAATTAGGAATCATTCTTAATTTTAAATTCTTAATTCTTAATTAATTGCGGGTAAGGGTGAAAAGGTGCGGTAAGAGCGCACCAGCGGCTGGGCGACCAGTCCGGCTGGGTAAACCTCAGGAGTTGAAAGACCAAATAGGCTGGCAGCGCCAGGCTCTAGGGCACGGCTAAGGGCGGCTCGCCCGATGTCAGTGGGTAGGTTGATGGAGCCCCTCCGTGAGGACGGGCCTAGATAAATGGTAAGCCATCTGCCACCCGGCAGAGGACAAAACCCGGCTTATAGGCTCCCCTTTATTTTTTTCCTTTCTTGCAAAGGCCGCTCGGTCTTTGGTACTTCTATGATTTCTTAGTAGTTTGGTTTTGGAAGTGTAACGAGGCGGGTTTCCGATTTTTTGCAAAAAAACCTGTGTACATAGTGCAGGTGAGTGCAGGTGAGTGCAGGTGAGGTTCGTTTATACTCTAGTTAGCTGGTATTTAAAAATAAAAAAAGCTACAAGACTTAAAATCTTCAAATTAAACAAAACTTAAAAATTAGAAAAAAATGGGAAAATCTAGAAAAGTGGTAATTTTTATTATAGTTGTAATTGCAATTATATTAATTACAGTTTTACTTAAAGAAGCAGGAATAGGTGCTGGCGCAGCAGTAGGAGGGCTTGCAATTTACTTCCTTTATAAAGCAATGTTTAAAAAGGAAAAGCCTAAAGCAACTAAAGACATTACACTTAATAAGTAGTAATGATACCTAATTATTACCAAAGACTTGGCTTAACAAAAAATGCAACAAAAGAAGAAATAAAAAAAGCTTACAGAAGTCTTGCTCTAAAGTATCATCCCGACCGTAACAAAAATAAAGATGCCCATCAAAAATTCATTGAGATTAATGAAGCATACTTGATTTTATATGATGAAGAAGCGAGGATTAAGTATAACAGGGAATATGATTTTTATTTTAAACCAAAAGAAGCATCAGAAAGTACAAATTCTAATCAACGCCAACAGGAATCACAATATAATAGAAATAATCAGAGACAAAATGAAAATGAACAAGCCTTTTCAGATAATGATTTAAATAATTGGGCTAAAAATGCTAGAAAACAAGGTCAGGATTTTGCTAGTATGGCATTCGGTGAATTTTCAAAACAGGTTATTGGATTCGTGAAAGAAACTGGATTCCAACTTGGAAACACTCTCATGATATTCTTTGCAATGATTTTGACTATGTCTGGTTGTGGTAATTTAGTTGCTGGACTTGCCACCAACGGAGATATTGGCAACCCGATATTAGGTATTGTTATGCTTCCAGTCGGAATTGTGCTGTACCGTTTTGCAAACAAGAATTGGGAAAATAAAAAAGAATAAAACACCAGCTAACATTGTGTAAAAGTCATGCATCGGCCGACGGCCGTGCACGTCTTTTACACTAGCCGTTACTAATAATTTAAAATGGCTAAAAATGACCTAATTCAAGGGTTCCAGGGGAAACTTATTGAGCTAAGAAAAATTAGTTATTCCTGGAATTTGATTCCTGGTGCACCAACAGACGAATTTGACACTTTACACCATAAAGTTTTAAGCCATTTGTACCAAGGCGCTGACTTTGAAAAAATTTCCCGTGTGTTAGAAAGTGACCTTGTTGTGACTTATGGCCTATCTATGGAAACAGAAGACATAAACAAAATGGCCGGTGACATTACAGAATGGTGGGCTTTGCAAAACAACGGTTGCAGCCGCCTAAGAACCTGAATCTAACCGTTCACCGCGGTGCCAAGCCGCTACTCCTTCCACCGCAGCAATTGATCAGTGACCCGTATTGCCTGCTCCAATGGAAAACCAATGACTGGGCGGTGGCTTCGTTTAAAACCAAAAAGGGAATGGCAACAGCCCAGCAGGCGCTCAGCCAACTAGTACAAAACTGGCTCCTGGCAACGAAGTAAGGGCAAACGTATTTTCCGTTTTCGGGCTCATTTCCAGAAATGAGCCCGAAAACGGAAGCGAACCAGCTAAATTTTCTGGAAAGCGGCCATGGCTTCGGTTTAACCTGTACCTTGCTTTCTCAAATGTAAATTTCAGTTCTATATATCTCCGCTGGCCCCGCTCAGGTAGCGCCTCGCTCATGAAAAAAACGTCCCTCCTGCTCAGTCTGTTGCTTTTGCTTTCGTTTTTCAGTTTTTCACAGGTCACCAAAAAGGGTTTGAGCCATATTCCGGCAGCGCCTAAAAAGCAGGGCCAGGTGCAGATCATGATTCTGGGAAGCACGCATTTCGGGCAGGACCAATACCACAAAGACCAACCCCACGCCGACTTGTTCAGCCTTAAAAGACAGCAGGAAGTTGCCCACCTGAACAAGCTGCTTTTAAAGTTCAAGCCAGACATGGTCATGATTGAGAACACGCCAGAAGACCAGGCAATGGTGGACAGCCTGTACCAGCTCTATAAAACCGACAAAATAAAATTAACTGATCTGGCCAACGGCCGGTCTGAGCGGTTTCAGTTTGGCTATTCCATTGCCAAGCAACTGCACCATGACCGCATTTTTGGGGTAGATTATTATGAAAGCGTCTCCAACCGTATTCTCACCAACGGCAAAAACATAGAGCAGTATCAGAACGCTCTCACCGCCTTCAACAGCGTGGTGCGTGACGTGGACAAAACCTACAAAGAAGGCACCACATCGCTCAAAGATTTTTTGCTGTACATCAACCACCCGCAGGTGTTGGATTTCACGTACAATGTGATTTACATGACGCCCGCCAAAGTCCGGAACGGCCAGTTCACCAATCCGCCCGCGCAGTACATAGACACGGCTTACGTAAACAAAAACTACATTGGCGCTGAGTTTGTGTCCTCGTTCTATGAACGCGAAATGAAAATCTACTCCAATATTGTCACCACGCAGCTAGCGCAGAAAGGCAAACGGCTGTTGGTTATTATGGGGCAACGGCACGCCGCGGCGCTTTCCAAAATCTTCGTCAATGACCCGCAGTACCGCCTGGTGCCGGTGCAGAAGTATTTGAACTAAGCCAAAACCATCACTAGCCTTTTTTTGATTTCCGTTTTTGGCCTCATTTTCAGAAATGAGCCCGAAAACGGAAATTTTCTTTACGCCCCAGCGGTTTGCGCAGAAACGCAGCAGAAGTCTTATCTTCACCGCCGGAAGCAGCCCCGTTCCTCGGGGTGTTTTCAGCCAAAACCTTCAAACTAACACAAGCTTTCATGAAGTATTGTAAACCTATTTTATTAGCGCTGCTGTTTCCGGCCCTCTTTTTTGCCTGCCAGAAACTGAGCAAATCAGATGGCGGCAGCGCCGGCAAGTCCTTTGCCGTGGACTATGAGAAATTCACCTTAGACAACGGCTTGCAGGTGGTCTTCCATGTGGACAAATCTGACCCGGTGGTGGCCGTGGCCCTCACCAGCCACGTAGGCTCGGCCCGCGAGAAGGAAGGCAGAACCGGTTTCGCGCATTTGTTTGAGCACCTGTTGTTCCTGGAGTCTGAAAACCTGGGCAAAGGTGGTCTGGATAAGATGAGCGCCCGCATTGGCGGCTCCGGGGCCAACGGGTCCACCAGCCGTGACCGCACCAACTACTACCAGACCGTGCCCAATGACGCGCTGGAGAAAATGATCTGGGCCGAGGCCGACAAGCTTGGTTTCTTCATCAACACCGTGACCGAGCAAGTCCTGGCCAAGGAAAAGCAAGTGGTGAAAAACGAGAAGCGCCAAAGCGTGGACAACAATCCCTATGGCCACACGTCTTATGTGATTGACCAGAACCTTTACCCCGCAGACCACCCCTACCACTGGCAAGTAATTGGTTCTCTGGAAGATTTGCAGAACGCCACGCTAGCTGATGTGAAGGAATTTTACCGCCGCTGGTACGCTCCTAACAATGTGACCCTGGTGGTGACCGGTGATTTTGAGCCGGGTCAGGCCAAAGCCTGGGTGCAGAAATATTTCGGGGAAATCAAAAAAGGCGCCGACATTCCGCGAATGGAAAAACGCCCTGCGGTGTTAACCCAGACCAAGAAACTGTACCATGAAGACAACTTCGCGCGCTTACCAGAACTGACCCTGGCTTGGCCGGGCGTGTACCAGTACCACCCAGATTCTTACGCGCTGCGCGTGCTCACCACCTACCTCACAGAAGGCAAGAAAGCACCGTTCAACCAGGTGATCATTGATGAAAAGCAGCTGGCTCCACGCGTGGGCATGTACAACAACAACTCAGAGATTGCCGGCCAGACCATGCTCAGCGTGCGCGGTTTTGAGAAAACAGACCTGAACAAGATTCACAGCGCGGTGTTTGAGGCCTTCGCGCGGTTTGAGAAAAACGGCATTTCAGAAGCTGACCTCAACCGCATTAAAGCCGGCCAGGAAGTGGCTTTTTACAACAGTCTGGCCAGCGTGCAAGGCAAAGGCTTTCAGTTGGCGCAGTACAACATCTTTGCCGGAGACCCCGGTTTTGCCACCAAAGACATTGAGAACATGATGTCCGTGACCGTGGAAGATGTGCAGCGCGTCTATAATCAGTACCTCAAAGGAAAGCCATACGTGGCCACCAGTTTTGTGCCCAAAGGTCAGGTGAATCTGGTGCTGGAAGGTTCCAGGAAAGCCAGTGTGGTGGAAGAGAAAATTGTGGAAGGTGCCGAAGAGAAATTCGACCTGACCGCCGATGCCTCTTACCCCAAAACCCAGTCAACCTTTGACCGCAGCCAGGAACCCGCCTACGGCAAAAGCCCAGAAATCTCGGTGCCTGCTGTGTGGGAGGAAAAACTGGGCAACGGCCTGAAAGTGCTGGGCATTGAAAACCGCGAAGTGCCTCTGGTGCAATTCAACCTGCGCATAAAAGGCGGCCTTCTCCTGGAAAACCCCGACAAAGTGGGCGTGGCCAACCTTCTGGCCGAAAGCCTCATGAAAGGCACCAAAAACAAAACCACCGCCGAGCTGGAGGAAGCCATTGACGCGCTGGGCGCCAGCATTTCAGTGTCAGCTGATGATGAAGACATTTCCATCAATGGCCGCACGCTGGCCCGTAATTATGCCGCCACGCTGGCCCTCATGCAGGAAATGCTCTTACAACCGCGCTGGGATGCCAAGGAGTTTGACCTGAGCAAGCAGCGCGTGGAAAGCCAGATCAAAGGCCAGAAAGCCAACCCCAACTCCATTGCCGCCAACCAGTTCAAGAAACTACTCTTCGGGGAGAAGCACATTTTGGCCAATAACATCCTGGGCACTGAGGCCTCGGTGAAAGCTATTACGCTGGCAGATTTACAGGCCTATTACCAGAATAACCTGTCTCCGGTTGGGGCTGCATTCCATGTGGTGGGCGCGCTAGACAAGAAAGCGGCGGTGGCTCCATTGGCTACCCTTGACCAGAACTGGAAAGCCAAGGAAGTCACCTTCCCTACTTACCAGATTCCGGCCGCCCCGGCCACGTCAAAGGTGTATTTCTATGATGTGCCGGGTGCCAAGCAGTCGGTGTTGCGGTTTGGGTATTTGGCTTTGCCGGCCACTCACCCAGATTTCTATTCTTTGTCGGTGATGAACTATATTTTGGGCGGCGGAAGCTTCGCGTCTCAACTCACCCAGCAACTGCGCGAAGGCAAAGGCTACACGTACGGCATCAGTTCTTCGTTTTCGGGCAGCAGCGTGCCGGGTCCGTTTGTGATCCAGAGCGGGGTGCGGTCCAACGTCACGTTTGAGTCGGCGGCCCTGGTGAAAGACATTTTGAAGAACTATGGTCCGGGTTTCACGGCGCAGGACCTGGACGTGACCAAGGGCTTCCTGGTGAAAAGCACTGCCCGTTCGTTTGAGACCATGGGTGCCAAGCTGGGCATGCTCAGCAACATAAGTGCCTACGGCTGGCCGGTTGACTACGCCAAGAAGCGCCAGCAACTAGTGCAAGGCATGACCGTGGAGAAAATCAGAAGCCTGGCCAACCAGTACGTGAACCCAGACAAGATGTATTATTTAATTGTGGGCGATGCCGCCACCCAACTCCAGAAACTGGAAAACCTGGGCTACGGAAAACCTGTTTTGCTCAATTAACCAACAGGTCATTCGGTCACACTTTTAAGGCCCTGGCTTCTCTCATTTTCAGAGAAGCCAGGGCTTTTTCCGTTTTCGGGCTCATTTCTGGAAACGAGGGCAAAAACGCCGCCACCTTTGAAGCCCTTTAACCGCAAATCAGCTTCTCTATTTTTGTTGTCTGAAATTCAGTTAATTTTAAAATTCAGGTTAAACCTTTCTGCGCGTTGCTTGTCTAAGCCATTGTCCTGAGACATGGACCAACGCAAACCCTTTATCAAACTACAAACAATTTCAATGAAGAAGTTTTTACTGACGCTCGGCCTGGTGGGCTCCGTAGCCGGAGCAACCATGGCGCAGGGCCGCACGCAACCCGCCGACTCTACCCGCCGGGTAGCCGGCGCCACTGGCATGCAGGGCACTGCCGGCCGGAACACCAAACCCAAACCTTACGCTGAGGTCATCACGGACAAAGCCATCTCCAAGTCGGGCTTTTTCAAGACCCACAAGGTAGAAGACAAGTATTTCTTTGAGCTGGCAGACTCAGTAATGGGCCGCGAGATTCTGGTGGTAAACCGTATCTCCAAAGCCGGTGCCGAGGTGCGTGCCTCGGCGGGTTACGCCGGTGACCAGATTGGTTCATCCGTAATCATGTTTGAGAAAGGGCCAGATGACCGCATTTTCATGCGCAAAATCTCTTACTCCACTTACAGCCCAGACAGCACCAAAGACATGTACCAAAGTGTGCAGCGCTCTAACGTGCAGGCCATTGTGGCGGCATTCAACGTGGCCGCTTACGGTGCAGGCAACAAGAGCAGCGTCATTGACATGACCGACTACATGAAAGGCGAGAACGAAATCTTCTCTTTCAGCTCGGCCAACGGCAAAACCAGATTCAGACTGGGTAACTTCATTGGGGACCGCAGCTACATCCAGAATGTGCGCAGCTATCCGCAGAACGTGGAAGTGACCACCGTGAAAACCTACGTGCTCACCCCACCCACCACAGGTTTTGGCGCTGCCCCGGCCGGTGGCGGCGGTAATTCGGCGCTGAGCGGTTCTTCTACCATTGAGATCAACTCGTCAATGGTAGTATTGCCCAAGAAGCCCATGCAGCCCCGCTTCTTTGACCCACGCGTTGGCTACTTCACCGTTGGTTACACAGACTTTGATGCCAATCCACAAGGCGTAAAGGAAATCCAGATGGTGAAACGCTGGAGACTGGAGCCTAAGGAAAAAGACATGGCCAAGTACAGACGCGGGGAACTGGTGGAGCCTAAAAACCCTATCATTTTCTATATTGACCCGGCCACGCCTAAGAAATGGGTACCGTATCTGATTGCCGGTGTGAACGACTGGCAGAAAGCTTTTGAGAAAGCTGGTTTCAAGAACGCCATTATTGGCAAGGAAGCCCCCAGCGCCAAAGAAAACCCCAACTGGAACATAGATGACGCCCGCCACAGCGCCATTGTGTACAAGCCCTCAGAAATCTCCAATGCCTCTGGGCCCAGCATCTCTGACCCACGCAGCGGCGAAATCATGGAAAGCCACATCAACTGGTACCACAACGTGATGAAACTGGTGCGTGACTGGTATTTCATTCAGGCGGCCGCCACAGACCCACGCGCCCGTAAAATGGAGTTCTCTGATGAATTGATGGGAGATTTGATCCGTTTTGTGTCTTCGCACGAAGTAGGCCACACCATTGGCTTGCGCCACAACTACGGTTCCAGCTCCACCGTGCCGGTAGAAAACCTGCGCGACAAAAAATGGGTGGAAGCCAACGGCCACACCCCGTCAATCATGGACTATGCCCGTTTTAACTACGTGGCCCAGCCAGAAGACAACATCAATTACAAAGGCATTTACCCAAGAATTGGGGACTATGACCTGTGGGCCATTGAGTGGGGCTACCGCATGCTGCCTAACGCCAAAAGCGCGGCAGACGAGGTGCCCATCTTGAACAAGATGACCATGGCTGCCTTGAAAAATCGCCGCAACTGGTTTGGTACCGAGACCAACCCAGATGACCCGCATTCCCAGAATGAGGACTTAGGCGACAACTCTATGAAAGCCTCTGAGTACGGCATCAAAAACTTGCAGCGCATCTTGACCAAATTACCGGAGTGGACGCGTTCTGAAAACGAAGGCTATGACAACCTGGAAAACATGTATGGCCAATTGACCACGCAGTTCAACCGCTACATGGGCCACGTGGCCAAGAACGTAGGCGGTGTGTATGAGAACCCGAAGACGGTGGAGCAGGAAGGCTTCATTTACGAGCGCACTCCGGCCGCCACCCAGAAAGAAGCCATGACGTTCCTGGACAAGCAATTGTTCACCACGCCTACCTGGTTACTTTCTCCGGCTGTGTTGAACAACACCGGCGCAGATCCCATGATGGTGGTTGCCCGCAGCCAGCAGGCGGTTTTAAACCGTTTGGTAAGCAACAGCACCTTGACCAAGTTGATTTCCAGCGAAGCCATGGACGGTGCCAAAGCCTACAAGGTAACTGACTTCTTCTCTGACATGAACAGTACCATTTTCCGGGAAGTGAAGAACAAGCAGGCCATTGACCTGTACCGCCGTAACCTGCAGAAAATGTACGTGCAGGAACTGATTGACCTGGTAAAGCCAGCTCCAGCCCCCACCGGCGCGCAAGCCGCGGCAGCCGGAAGAGGTGGTGCCGGTAGCGCGTCTATGAACATTGCCATGAGTGATGTGGTATCGGTGGCCAAAGCCGAACTGCGCAACATCAACAGCATGATCAAGGCCGGCGCCAACAACTCAGATTCCCTGACCAATTACCACTTGCAGGATCTCTCTGACCGTATCAATGAGGCTTTAGACCCAAGAGGATAATTTACCCAGAGCGTTTAAAATTAAAAGAGCCGTTCCAAATTGGAGCGGCTCTTTTTTTGTGCTCCAGTTTTTTCCATTCCGTTTTCGGGCTTATTTCTGAAAATGAGCCCGAAAACGGAAAATTACAACATGATTGCCCTTTTTAGGTTATTACCAACATATTGTTTGGCATCGGATATTTTGCTTGTTGGTGATAACACCAACAAGGGTTCAGGTTCATGGTATTCTTTGGTAGTGGTTTAGAAAGTATGATGGGATAAAAGCTGACAGTGAGTTGTTTAAGATGATGGAATGTTCGAAGTCCTCATCAAAATAAACTGTCCCCACTGCCAGAGCAGTAAGGTAGTAAAAAACGGAAAGAAAAAGAACGGTGCCCAGAACCTGCTATGCCACAGCTGCAGAAAGCAGTTCCAGGCCACGTACCAGTACAAAGGCGCCGATCCGGCCACAAAGCAGCTAATGGTGCGGCTTTTGGAGCGCAACAACGGCATCCGCGACATAGAGGCGCTGCTGGGGGTGAGCCGCAAGTGCATACTGGACAACCTGTGCCGGCAAGGCAGCCGACTCAGCATCGCACCGGCGCGGCGCTGCTACGAGTCGGTGCAGATAGACGAGGTCTGGAGCTACGTGGGCAGGCGCAGGAAAGGGAAGTACTGGCTTTTGTATGCCTACTGCCCCGAGACGGATGAGGTTTTGGCTTACAGTTGCGGCCCCAGGAGCGCAGCAACTGTGAGGAAGCTGCTCAAGAAGCTGGAGAAAGCACACATTGGAGAATACTGCACCGACCATTGGAGAGCCTTCGCCCAGGTGATACCTACAGAGAAACACAAGGTGGGCAAGGCTTACACAAAAAATATAGAAGGGGTAAATACCTGCCTCAGGGCCAGGAACAGGAGGCTGGTCAGGAAAACGACCTGCTTCTCCAAGAAAAAGGAGAACCATGATGCGAGCTTAAACCTAATGTTCAACTACCGAAACAACCAAAAATCAAAGCATCATACATTGTAAACCACTACCTATTCTTTTACTAAACAGGTTCTCTGTTTTCAGCCTCATTTCCAGAATTGAGCCCTAAAACGGGATTTTGATCTTATGTTTCCAAGAAACCTTTACTTTTAGGCACTTGAAAAAACAACGTACCTACTTCAATGCCTTCCCAATTCTCCCCCGCTCATTTTACCCAACACCTTACGGCTTTGCTGGAGAAGGAATATCCGGCGCATTTGCCGGGCATTTCGGTGTTCGTGAAAGACAAAGACCAGGTGTGGTTTGACCAAAGCTTCGGGTTGGCGAATATGGAGGAACAGATTCCGGCCAGCCGAGGCACCAATTACCGGATGGCCTCGGTGACCAAGCAGTTCACCGCCATGGCGCTGGCGCTGGTTTGCCAGGAAAAGAACATTTCCGTTCACCAAACCTTGCAGGAATTCTTCCCGGCCTGGACCGGGCTAAGCCAACACATCACGCTGCATCATTTGCTGCAGCACAGGTCTGGGCTTCTGGACTATGAGGATTTTATTGCGCCCGGCAGAACCACACAAATCACAGATGAGGAAGTGTTGGTCATCGCACAAGCGCAGTCAGAACTCTATTTTCCGCCGGGCACGTCTTTCAGGTACAGCAACACCGGGTACGTGCTGGTTGGCTTGGTCATAGAAAAGATAACCGACCGACCGTTCCGTCAAATAATAGAAGACAAAATTCTGCATCCGTTGGGTATGACCGTGAGCAAGATTTATACGCCTGACTTGAACATTGCCCACCGGGCCATGGGCTATGCGCCAAGTGAAAAAGGCAATTATGGTTTTGCTGACCAAAGCGTGGGCAGCGCCACCCAGGCAGACGGTTGTCTGTACACGTCCACGCTAGATTATGCCAAATGGAGCCACGCGCTTTGGCACACACCTACTTTTTCTTTGGCGCCTTATCTCACGTACGCCAATCCAATAATCCCTGGCGAAGATTGGTTTTATGACATGGCCTGGTTTTACGCGCCTCGCGCCAACGGGCAACCAGAGTTGTACCACACAGGAAACACCTGCGGCTTCAGCAACCTGGTCATCTTTCTTCCGGAAGTGAACTTAACCATAGCCGCCTTCTCCAATCGTGCCGACAATTCCCATTTAATTCCGAACCTGGTGCAACAGATTTTCAAGGGGCTTCCGTATCATTTAGAATCTCAGCTGCTCTATCAATTGCCGCACCTCACCAGATAAAAGCAAAGGTGACAGCATATTTCCCGTTTTTGGCCTCGTTTCCAGAAATGAGCCCGAAAACGGAAAAATGTCCTTGGGGAAACAGCTTTCACTATACTTTGAACTCGACCAAAATCTAGGCAAAAGTTCGTCTTTACTAGGGAAGGTCTGGCAAAAATACCAAACAACCGTTTGCTTATGTACTGATTTTACAGGCGTTACCAGTTTTTTTATAAGATTTTTAAAATTTTTCGGGCTTCTGTTTGGAAGTTGTTTTTTCACCCCTTAAGTTTGACGCATTACTTCAAGAACATGATTCAGCGCAATGCATATTATTACGGTTTTTACTTTTTTGGACCTCATCCGGGGCTCAGCAGGTAAGACTTTGCGTTTGATAAACTAAAAGATATACCACAGAGCCCCGCCTATAGCGGGGCTTTTTTTTTGTTATGGACAGAACCTTAAAAATCGCCATTCAGGGAGGGCCCGCCTCTTTCCACGAGACTGCCGCCAAGGAGTTGTTTGCTTCTTCGGGTATGCAAACCATGTCTTGCGCATCGTTCCCGGAGTTGTGCCAGGCCTTGGCCAGCGGCCTGGCAGACTACGCCGTCATGGCCGTGCAGAACTCCGTGGCCGGCCCAATCCTCAGCAATTACAGCTTGCTGGCCGCCCATGGATTTTATGTGGCCGCGGAGCGTTGGCTGTTCATTGACCAAACCTTGATGGCGCTGCCCGGCCAAACCATGGCAGACCTGAAAGAAATCTGGTCGCACCCCATTGCCTTGCTGCAGTGCTGTGACTTTGTGCAAAATTCTGGCCTGATATCAAAAGAAACCGCCGACACCGCGGACACCGCCCGCCAACTGAAGGAAGAGCAGATCTCCGGGGTGGCCGCCATTGCCAGCCGCCGGGCCGCCGACCTGTACGGCCTGGAGGTGCTCCAAGGCAACGTCGCCAACCAACCTGACAATTTCACGCGCTTTCTGGTTATTTCCCGGCAGGCCACCAGCAGCGCATCTGACAAAGCCACTGTCTTACTGCCATATCCGGTGGTGCAGTTTTCCCTGGAGAATGTAGTGGAGGTATTGGCTACTTCCGGCGTGACGTTGACCATGTTGCAGCCCTTGCCAGCCGCCCACCCGGGCCAACCGCAAGCCTGGGTACTGGAAATGGAAAGCGAGCAAACCGCCGACCTCACCCACGCCCTGGCCCGACTGCAAGGCATTTCCCCTAACCACCAAGTGCTGGGCTTGTATAAAAAGGCGGTGTCGCCGCTGCCCAAAGAACGGCTGAACGGCTGTCTCCCCACTACTTTACGCACCTCTACCCCAGAACTTGTATGATCATTCCCAGCGCAGACCGGCTCCAGCAAGTACAGGAATACTATTTCTCCCGCAAGTTGGCAGAAGTACGGGCCCTGAATGCCCAAGGCAAAAACATCATCAACCTGGGCATTGGTGACCCAGACATGGCTCCTTCTGAGGAGACCGTAATCGCCTTAACCATGGCAGCTAGCAGACCGAAGGCCCACGGTTACCAACCCTACAATTCCATTTTGCCCTTGCGTCAGGCCATTTCTACATGGTATCAGCAAACCTATCAGGTGGATGTAAACCCAGAAACCGAAGTGCTGCCTTTGATGGGTTCCAAGGAAGGTATTTTCCACGTAGCCATGGCCTTTTTGAACCCCGGCGACAAAGTGTTGGTGCCCAACCCGGGCTATCCGGCGTATGCCGCCACCGCCCGGCTAGTTGGCGCTGAGCCGGTTTTTTATACTTTAAGCGAGGAAAACAACTGGCAGCCTAATTTTACCGAACTCCAAGCACTGCTAACCCAAGGCGGCGTGAAACTGATGTGGGTGAACTATCCGCACATGCCAACCGGGGCCGAAGGATCTGCAGAAACCTTGCAAAAACTGGTGGAGTTGGCGCTGGCGCATTCCTTTCTGCTCGCCAATGACAACCCGTACAGCCTGGTGCTGCCCAATAACCCGCCGTTGAGTTTGCTGTCGTTGCCCAAAGCCAAAGACTGCTGTCTGGAATTCAACTCGCTGAGCAAATCGCATAACATGGCGGGCTGGCGCGTGGGCATGGTGCTGGGCCGGCAAGATTACCTGCAGAACATTTTGCGGGTGAAAAGCAACTTAGACTCGGGCATGTTCCAACCCGTTCAGCAGGCCGCCATTCAGGCTTTGCAGAATTCAGATGAATGGCATAATGAACGAAACCAGGTCTACGCGCAACGCCGGCAGACTGTGTTTGAACTGCTGGAAATGCTGGGCTGTTCTTTCAACAGGCAGGCCGTGGGCATGTTTGTGTGGGCGCGGGTGCCTGACCAGGTGTTGGACGTGGAAGCCTATTTAGACAACATCCTGTACCATGCCGGAGTTTTCCTGACCCCGGGCAAAGTGTTCGGAACCCAGGGGGAGCGCTACCTGCGGGTAAGTCTCTGTTTGCCCCAAACCACCATTGAAGAAGCTACTAATAGAATTAAACAACATGTAACGGCCACCGCCGCCCTACCCATATGAGTACTCCAAAACACCTCAATTTAGCTGCCAACTCTACGTTCAAACGCCCAGATGGCCAACCTTTAATCATTGCCGGTCCTTGCAGCGCCGAAAGCGAGGAACAGATGCTCCAGACCGCCCGCGGCCTGCAACTGGTCCCCGAAGTCACCATCTTCAGAGCCGGTATCTGGAAACCCCGCACCCGTCCCGGCGCGTTTGAGGGAATCGGGAAAGTAGGCCTTAAATGGCTGAAAGCCGTGAAAGAGGAAACCGGCATGAAAACCGCCTGCGAGGTAGCCACCGCCGAGCACGTGAACGACGCCCTCAAACAAGGCGTGGACATTCTCTGGGTGGGCGCCCGCACCACCGTGAATCCGTTCTCAGTGCAAGAGATAGCCGATGCCCTGGAAGGTGTGGACGTACCAGTGTTGGTGAAAAACCCCGTGAACCCAGATCTGCAATTGTGGTTGGGTGCCCTGGAGCGCTTGAACCGAGCTGGCATCACCGATTTGGCCGCCATTCACCGCGGCTTCTCTTCCTTTGACAGCCGGCCGTACAGAAACCACCCCAAATGGAACATGGCCTACGAGTTCAAGAAGCTGTTGCCCGAGGTACCATTGATTTGTGACCCCAGCCACATTGCCGGCAAGCGCAGCCTTTTACAGCAGATTAGCCAGGAAGCCTTGAACCTACAGGTAGACGGGCTTATGATAGAAACCCACATTAACCCAGACGTGGCCTTAAGCGATGCCTCGCAACAAGTAACCCCGCAAGGGCTGTCTGATTTGCTCGCTTCCCTGGTGTTTGAGCGCGTATTATCAACCACAACCCAGAATGAAGAAGAACTGAGCGAACTGCGCAACCTGATTGACTACCTGGACAATGAATTGATCAACGTATTGTCGCGCCGTTCTAACGTGGCCAAGCAGATTGGTATCCTGAAAAAAGAAAGCAAGATAAACTTGTTGCAGACCGGCCGTTGGGAACAAGTGATGGAGCAACGCATGAAAGCCGCCCTGCGCGAAGGCCTGGACGAAGGATTCGTGAAAGCCATCTTCCAGGAAATTCACCAGCATTCCCTGCACGTACAGGCTGCCGCGGTTTCTAAAGTGATTGCCCCAGCCGTTTAAGTTAGTAGTTCATAAAGAAGGCCTCGGTTGTTTGCATGGTCAAGTAACCGGGGCTTTGTTGTTTTTAACAAAATTCAGTCCTTCAGATTTTCTGTTTCCTTCCCTAAAATTCATGGAGCTTCCTGTTAGAAACAAGGGCAATTAACCCAATTATTGAAGGACATCAGAATACCGCCATAAGCCGTCTTTAATTAACAGATGAATTACGAAATCCTTAAAATGAAAATGCTAAAAAAGGCTTTCATTTGCTTTCTGGCATAAATTTCGGCCTTTTGATGTAGAATTGATGTAGCCAGATGGTGGGGCGTGATGTAGTTATGTAGTAGGCAGATTTCAGTTTTCTTGTTTTATATAAGGTACTTTAGCAACTGAAAATCCAGAGGTAAAGCGCTCAACATGAGAGTCCCTTAACGCTGGTTTTTCATACCTGCATCTTTAACGCCTACTATATGACAAACAAGTACACTTTTATGACCAGGAAAGCAATCTTCCTGATTGTCCTGGGAATCTTCCTGGTGACTTTTGCCCCTCGAGCCTTTGCGCAGACTTTGGTATGGGAAGAAAACTTTGAAGGCACCGCCATTAACAGCAACCACTGGACCTTTGAGATTGGCGACGGTTGCAACAAAGGTCTCTGCAGCTGGGGCAACAATGAATTGCAGTACTACACAGACCGCCCGGAAAACGCCCGCGTTGAGGAAGGCAACCTGATTATAGAAGCCCGCCGTGAAGGGTTCCAGACCCGTAGTTTCACCTCGGCCAGGTTAAAAACCGAAGGAAAAATCCATTTCAAATACGGCACCGTGGAGGCCAGAATCAAAGTTCCAGATTTGCAGAACGGCCTTTGGCCCGCCCTCTGGACGTTGGGCACCGTGGGAGGCGTATGGCCGTCCAACGGCGAGATTGACATCATGGAAATGGGCATTAGGGAAGCTGTGGCCGCTGGCCTCACCAACAAACGTGTAGGCGCAGCCGTGCACTGGGAACACAACGGCACCACCGCTGACTTTGGCAAACACCGCGACAGCGACGTGAACCTGAACAATGACTACCACATTTACAAAATGGTGTGGACCAGCCAGTCCATTAAAATATTCATTGACAACGTGGAGTACTTCACCTTTAACATTGCCGGGGCAGCCGGAAGTGACCTGGAGGAATTCCATAACCGCCATTTCTTAATCATGAACCTGGCCGTGGGTGGCAATTACACAGGTATCAGCAATGGCGCGAACATCACGGCACCCATGCCCGCCAAGATGTATGTAGATTATATTAAGCTTTATCAAAACCAGGGCGATGAACTCTACAAAGCCTCTGAGCATGTAATTGCCGCTGGTAATTTTGGCGTATACACAGAAACCAAGCCCACCATTGCGCGGTTAGACTACAACGGTGGCGCCAACCTCTTCATCTGGAATAACCTAACGCCTACCACCCCGGCCCCAGCAGCCTTTGAAGGCACAGAAGCCATAGCGTTCAGGGCCAGCAACAGTGACTGGTTTGGGTTTGGCACCGACCACGCCGCTAAAAACCTATCGGCCTACAAAGCGGCTGGGTCTTTGAAGTTCCACATGAAGACTTCTTCAACCCAAACCTTTAAGGTGGGCGTGAAAAACGGTACCACAGAAAGCTGGGTGAACTTTGTAAGCGGCGGCCAAAACTACGGCCTGGTGCGCGACGGCAATTGGCACGAAGTCACCATTCCGTTGAGCCAGTTCAATGCCCCTTCGGTAGATTTCTCCAACATTGTCTCCACGTTCATGCTGGCCGGCGACAAACCAGCCGCCAATTTTGACTTCCAGCTAGACAATATCTACTATACCACCGGTTCCAGTTTCAAAAGTGCGCCGCTTGTCACTATGACCGCCCCGGCCAACGGCGCGGTGTACACGGCCCCGGCTACAATAGTGTTAACGGCCACTGCCTCAGACACAGATGGCAACGTGACCAAAGTAGAGTTCTACAATGGCCCTACCCTGCTGGGCACCGCCACTTCAATCCCCTATACTTTTACCTGGGCCAACGCCCCGGCCGGCATGTATGCGGTCACCGCCAAGGCGTTTGACAACGAAGGCAATACCACCACCACGGCTCCGGTCAATGTGATTGTAAATGCCTCTGCGGTTACCGGTAACTTTGGGGTTTTCACCGAGAACACACCCACCACCCAACGCCTCAATTATGAAGGCGACGCCAATTTATTCCTGTGGGAAAATACCTTGTCGGCTATTACGGCTCCGGCTCCGGTACCGCAGGAAGGCACCGAGGTAATGGCCTTTAAAGTGGGCACCGTGGGTTGGTACGGATTTGGGATTGCGCACACGGCCAAAAACCTGACCGGCTACACCAGCGGGCACCTGAAATTCCACATGAAAACCACCACCGGCGGTACCTTTAAAGTGGGCATTGTCTCTGGCGGCGTGGAAAGCTGGGTCAACATTGGCACCACCGGCGAACAGTACGGCATGGTGCGTGACGGCAACTGGCACCAGGTGAGCATTCCATTGTCGGCGTTTAATGCGGCTAATTTTAACCTGGCCAGTGTGACAACTTCCTTCATGGTGGCCTCAGTAACCGCCCCAACCATTGGTGCTGAACTGTTCTTTGATAACATTTACTACACCAATGGCGTGGCCAACGGTTCATCGCCTACGGTGAGCATCACGTCACCGGTGACGGGCGCCACGTTCACGGCTCCTGCCAGCATTACCATCTCCGCCAACGCGGCAGATACAGACGGCACCATCTCCAAAGTGGAATTCTACCGCGGCACCACCCTACTGGGTACTGCCACCACCGCGCCGTATTCTTACACCTGGACCAACGCCCCGGCAGGCAATTACAACTTAACGGCCGTGGCCTATGACAATGCCAACCTCACCACCACGTCTACGCCAGTGAGCGTGATTGTGAACGGGTCTTCCAACTCCGGCAGCAACTATGGCATTTTCACAGAGAACACACCCGTGGTTGACAAACTCAACTTTGACGGCGACGCCAACCTCTTCTTATGGGAAAACACCTTATCGGCGGTGGCAAATGCCACGGCTTTTGAAGGCGCTGAAGTGATTGCCTTGAAAGTGGGCACTGTGGGCTGGTATGGTTTCGGGATTGCGAACGGAGCCAAGAACCTGTCTGCCTACGCCGCCAACGGCATGCTGAACTTCCACATGAAAACTACTGCGGGCGGAACGTTCAAAGTAGGCATGAAAAGTGGTCCGGTGGAAAGCTGGGTGAACTTTGTGCCGAACGGTGAGCAGTTTGGCCTGGTGCGCGACGGAAACTGGCACCGGATTTCCATTCCGTTGAGCCGTTTTATGGCCACCGCCAATTTTAACCTGAACGCGGTGGAGCAATCCTTCATGGTGGCCTCCGTAACGGCTCCTACCACGGGCGCTGAGCTGTTCTTTGACAACATCTTCCTGAGCCCTGGCCCGCTTGGCCTGAAAGAAGACAAGGAATTCAGCGCCGGCGTGACCCTTTACCCCAACCCCACCCAAGCCGACTTGACACTGGCTGGCAGCCAACCGTTGGAAGGCGCCACCGTGGTAGTGTATGACGTACTGGGAAAAATAGCCTACACCGGAAAAGTAACCAACGGTACGGTTTCTGTGGCCGCTTTAACGCCCGGCGTTTACCAATTGGTACTCACCAGCAAAGGCAAGACAGCCCACAAGCGGTTCATCAAAAAGTAAAACTGTACCAGTTCAACAAAAGAAGCTCCCTAAAAAAGCTCCCGTTGGGAGCCTTTTTTAGGGAGCTTCTTTTGTTAAATAGCAATTCCGTTTTCGGGCTCATTTCAGAAAACGGAGCCGAAAACGGAAACTGCCTTATCTTTTATCAAGCTGCTTCTGCAGTTTGTCTTCAATGTTCTTCATCATGGGCACCCAGTTGTCGCCGGAATCTGAGGCGTACACGTCATTGCCCGGAATGCCCAGCTTGAAACCCACGGTCTTGCTGTTGGTAGGGTGGTTTTCCTCTACTTTGAAATGGACTTCCACCCAGTTGATGTCATGCACAAACCGCTTCATCTTGGTAATCACATCTCTAATGCGCTGCTGCATGCCGTCTGTCACCGTAAAGTCTGCAGATGATTGCACGTCTACTTTAATGTCTCCGAAGTTCTCTGTATAATTCATAGTTGTGTGGTTAAAAGGGTTGTCAAGTACTACTTCTTCACTAAACGGCAGAACCTTTGCAGGGTTGACCATTTGCCATTGGTGAATGTTCATGCCAACCATACTTACGCTGGATGACAAACAAAAAACGTTTCCCGTTTTCGGGCTCATTTCCGGAAATGAGCCCGAAAACGGGAAGCGTTCAAAATCAGGAATTCCAAATCCGGAGGCTTACTAACTACCGCATGATCCTGATGCCGCCGCCGCGGTTGCCCATGGGGTTGAGGTGCTTGTTGAGGTTGTAGGTGAACTGGAGCATGAAATATTGGCCTATGGAATTGAGGGTTTCGCGCTCAAAGTAGTTGGCGGTGGCGGTTTGGTTAATGCCCAGGTTGCGGTTGAGCAGGTTCACGGCCGTAAGGCGTAACTCGCCGCTGTTGTTCTTCAGGAACTGCTTGGCCAGCGCCACGTTCAGCAACGGAATAGCCTGCCTGAAATTGAACTGCGGGTTGTTGTACACCAGATAATCATAGGTGGTGTTCAGGTGTACCCCACCCGGAAAATACACGTTCGCCTCAGCGGCATAGGTCTGGTTGACGAATTCCTGATCTGGGGTGTTGCCCACGCTGTATTCGGTGGTTTGCAGGCTCAGATCGGTACGCAAACTCACGTCAAACTTATTGTCAATGCGGTATTCATAGCGCACATTGCCAGAGAGCATTCTGGAATCCAGTACGTTGGCTTGCCCGTTGAGCAGGTTAATGCTGGAATTTCCCCGCAGGGCGCCGCCTACGTTGAACCGGCTGTTGTATTTCCTGAGCGGCAAACCCAGGTTCAGGTTTAAACTCAGCAGGCGGCTGTCTTTCACGTTCACCGGTTGCGTAGTGCGCACGGTCTGGTCATAGCTGATGGCGTTGGCGATGGCGTCTGTGGTGTAATTCATGAACGCGAAAGCAAAGAAATTCATAAACGTGGTTGGGTTGAACATGCTGAAATTCAACCGAAACTGGTGATTATACGCCGGCCGCAAACCAGGATTTCCCATGTAAATATTAAGCGGATCACTGTTGTCCACCACCGACTGCAACTGCCGTACTGACGGTTCCTGCACCGAGGTTTCATAGTTGAAATCTATTCTTCTGTTGCCGCTGAAATCATAGTTGAACCTTGCCACCGGCAACACATTTTGGTAAGACCGCTTGATGGTGGCGCCAGGCATCTCAAACCGTTTCTCGGCAATCAAAGAATTCAAGGTGGTCAGTTGCAGATTCAAACCAAGCGTGGCGCTGTACGCATCTCGGTTCAGCCTGAAATTACCGCCCAGGCGGTTGAAAAGGTAACTGCTGTTGTAGCGGTTAGTGAGTAAGTTGTTGAGGACTTTTCCGCTTTCCTGCACGTCATACACTTCCTGGTCCACCTGGTTCATGCTCTGCCGGAAACTGTAGTTGGCCTCCAGATATCTTCGGTTGCCCAAAGGTTCAGTGGCCGACAGCGTGGTGGTGTAGGTTTGTGTGTTGGTTTGGTTGTCGCGTTCCTGATTCAGGTGTTGGTCTGGCCGGTTGGCGAACCGGTTGGTGGCCAGCAGCAGGTTCTGGTTGTCATTTTCCACCAGGTTGGCAATGGCATTGACAGAAAGAGTTCGGCCTTTTTTGTTGAATTTATGCCGGAACAACAGGTTGAAACTGGCATTGAGCGCCGTGCCCTCGGCCAAGGTGCTGCTGTTGGAGGAACTCAGGAACGTTCGGCCTTCTTTGGTAAAACTTCTTCTGTCACTCACGCCCTCGGCCTCTGTTTTGTTGTATGAAACCCCAGCAATCAGTTTCACAGAGTTAGCCGAATCAATTTTATGGTCCACGGTCAAATTAAGGCGCTGGTTAGCGTTGGAGTTGTCCTGCACGCCGTAAGAATCTGTGAGGAAATTGCCGTTGGGCCTGGTCTCAGTGGCGGGCACAATGTCTTCACGCTCGGCGGTGCGGCGCACGTATTGGTTGAGGTGGTTGAGGAAAACGCTGCCGTTGGCCTCGGTGTTTTTGCCCAAGGTCTGGTTGAAGTTGAGGCCTCCGCCATAGGTTTGCATCTGTCCGTTGCTACGGCCACCCGTGTTCAAAGGTATGCCGCTGCTGCCACCGCCAATCTCAATGCGCATTTGACCGCCCCCGCCCGCGGCCAGCTGCTGTGCGCCACCGGTAAAGGTCATGTAATCATCAATCCCGAAGCCCTGGCTGTTCACATTGTTGGCCATGCCCAAAAGCGAGAGTTGTTGCCCTTTCTTGAATTTGTTCAGGCTCAGTTTGGTTTGCAGGCGCTCGTCGGTGCCCACGCCCACCATGGTATTGCCGAACATAGCGTTGCGTTTTTCTTCTTTGAGCTCCAGGTTAATGGTTTTGGTGCGCTGCCCGTCATCAATGCCGGAGAATTCTGCCTGATCAGATTTTTTATCATAGACCTGTACTTTGTTCACGGCATCGGCGGGCAGGTTCTTGGTGGCCAGCTTTGGGTCCCGCCCGAAGAACTCTTTGCCGTCAACGGTGACGCGTTGCACTTTTTCGCCTTGCACCGTCACGGAGCCGTCGCTTTCCACCTGCACGCCGGGGAGTTTCTTCAACAGTTCCTCCACGGCTGCATTGGGCTGCGTTTTAAAGGAACCGGCGTTGAATTCCAGGGTGTCTTTCTTAATGGTTACGGGGTCTTGCTGGCCTTTCACCAGCACTTCGCCCAAGGTAGTAGAGGCAGGCTCCAGTTTCACAGTTCCAAGTTCTACCAAACCGCCGTCTGCCGGGGCTTCAATGCGTTTAAAAACCGGGTTGAATCCAACAAAAGAGATTTTCAGCAGGAAGGGGCCGTTGTTCAGGTTCTTGAGCTCAAAAATTCCCTGGGCATTGGTAGAGGCAAACGAAACCAAGGTAGAATCCTGGGGTTTGAGCACCAGAACGGTGGTGGCCGGCAAGGCACTGTTGCGGTCATCTACTACGGTGCCTTTCACGGTAAATTTCTGGGCAAGCGCGGTCTGTCCCAGCAACAGCAGCAGTGCGAACAGGTAAAGGTTTTTCATAAAGGGAGAAGTTGCGGGTGCGTTAGTTTCTGATGATGGTGCCGCCGTTGCGGCGCATCTGCTCCATCTGTTCGGTGAGTAGGGCCTGGTACTGCTGCTCGGTGATTTTTTCGCCTTTGGTGGGCTCCAGCAGTTCATTTTTCTTAAGTGGACGAAGATCCACTTGCAGGGCTTTGATCACGCGTTCACCATTGTTCACGTCAATCTCCAGAATTCCGCCGGGCAAAGAGCCATAAGACTCCGGACCCAGAAACGGACGCAGTTTCTCAGTGTACCAGGCCACCACGGTCTGCTTGCGGCGTTCGTCAAAATAGGTGGCTTGTTTGCAGCTGTAACCCAGAATGGTCTTGGTCTCGGTCCCGAATTTCCAGGGAAGCACGGTGAGCGAGTCCTGGATGAGGTATTTCTTGCCATTGAAATCGCGCTGGGAGACGCGTTTGCTTTCACCAGGTTGCAGGTACAGTTCGCCGCTGGCGGTACGCATGCTGAACCGAACGCCACCGCCGGCTGAGCTCATCTGGGCAGCTTCCTCTTCCTCGTCCACCATGCGTTTGTACAGCGAGGTATTGGCGTTGAAGGTGAGCGCCTGTTTGCTCACGGAAAATTCGGGAATCATGGCTTTCATGGCTTCGCGTTCCTTTGGTAAGTTGCGGTGCATGTTCATTTTGGCTTCATAGACAATCACGCCTTCTTGCGCGGCAGCGGCAGTAGATAGCAATAGACAGAAAGCGGCAGTAAAAGATTTGAGTAGGTTTTTCATGGGCGATTTCTTTTGGGTAAAAGTACCGCAAACACCCGCGCCCATGTGTTAAGGCCACCCTAAGGTTTGTTAATGAAACGTTAAAGTTGCCCAAGGAATTACAGACCGAAAAAGCGTTTCCGTTTTCGGCCCCGTTTCCGGAATTGAACCCGAAAACGGAAAAATCAGATAATGGGAAATTTCTGTTTTCGGGCTTGAAACTGGAAATGACACCCAAAACAGGTTCTTGCCGTTTTAAGATGAAATCCGGTGAGAGAATTCACCTGTTCATACTTAACATCACCTTGCTTAGCCTTTTTTAATTCGATGAAAAAACTAATCCCCCTTTTGCTCTTAACCTTACTTCTGCCCCTTTTGGCGGTGGCCCAATTGAAACCGCTAGACGCTGAACTCACCAATTATACCTACCCTTTTCCGGTACAATTTCATCAGGTGCAGGTGCAACGGCAGACATTTAAAATGGCCTACATGGACGTGACCCCTGACCAGCCCAACGGACAGACGGTGGTGCTGCTGCACGGCAAGAACTTCAACGGGGCCTATTGGGAACAGACCGCCAAAGACCTGCGCCAAAACGGGTACCGGGTCATTATTCCAGACCAGATAGGTTTCGGGAAATCGTCTAAGCCGCAGAATATTCAGTACACGTTCCAACTGCTGGCGCAGAACACCAAAAGCCTGCTGGACAGTCTGGGCGTGACCAAGGCGGCAGTTCTGGGACATTCCATGGGCGGCATGCTGGCCACCCGGTTTGCCTTGATGTACCCGACCTTCACGCAGAAACTGATTTTGGAAAACCCCATTGGCCTGGAAGACTGGAAACGATGGGTGCCCTACCAACCCGTGGAGAAATGGTATGCCACTGAACTGAAGCAAACCGCCGAGGGCATCAAGAACTACCAGCTGGAAAATTATTACGGTGGCCAATGGAAACCGGCTTATGGCCGCTGGGTGAACCTTTTGGCCGGCTGGACCCTGCACCCCGACTACCCCCGCATTGCCTGGAACGCCGCCCTAACCTATGACATGGTGTTCACGCAGCCGGTAGTATATGAATTTGACCAGCTTACCATGCCCGTTCTGCTCATAATTGGCCAGCGGGACCGCACCGCGCTGGGCAAAGCCAACGCCAGCCCAGAGGCTAAAAAACTGTTGGGCAATTACCCGGCCTTGGGCAAAGCAACTGCCCAGAAAATCAAGAATGCGCAATTGGTGGAGTTAGAAAACGTGGGCCATTTGCCACACATTGAGGCCTATGACCGTTTCATGAAACCGCTACTGGCCTTCCTGAAAAAGTAGGCGTAACAAGCTCATAATGATACCTTTTCAATTTCCATTTTCGGGCTCATTTCTGTAAATGAGCCCGAAAATGGAAAAAGATGCGAAAAGATTAAACCTTTTGCCAATTCATTGGTCAAAGAGCAAACCAATTCAGTAATGAGACAAAAACTTCTACTCTTCCTTCTCTTTTTAATCATTCCATTTTTAGGGTTTAGCCAGGGCACTTCCATCAAAGGGCAAGTGGTGGGCGGCGGGTCGCCGTTGATAGGCGCCACCGTGGCACTGTTGAAGGCCGACTCCAGCGTGTTCAGAGGCGCCGCCACTGACGTGGATGGTCGTTTTGAGTTCGCGGGCATTCCCAACGGGCGCTACATTGTGCGGGCTACCTATCTGGGTTTCAATGATTTGTTCAGGGCAGTAACGGCCACGGGCGCACCTCTTCAGTTGGGCACGCTAACCATGGCCACTACCAGTACGCGCCTGAAAGAAGTGGAAGTAGTAGGTCGCGCGGCCACCGTGATTCAGAAGGCAGATACCGCCGAGATGAACGCCGCCGCCTACAAAGTGAACCGTGACGCCAACGCTGAGAACCTAATCCAGAAAATGCCCGGCATTACGGTGCAGAACGGTCAGGTGCAGGCCCAGGGCGAGCGCGTGCAACGGGTATTGGTAGACGGTAAAGAATTCTTCGGGGAAGACCCGAGCGCTGTTTTAAAGAATTTACCCGCCGAGGTGATTGCCAAAATACAGGTGTTTGACCGGGCCAGTGACCAATCTCAGTTCACAGGTTTCAGTGACGGCAACGAGCAGAAAACCATCAACATCATCACCAAACCAGAATTCAGAACCGGCCGCTTTGGGCGTTTCAGCGCCGGCGTAGGTACCGACAACCGCTTTAGAGTGAGCGGAAACCTGAACCAGTTTCAGGGCGACCGCCGCATTTCTATTGTGGGTTTGAGCAACAACGTGAACGAGCAGAACTTCTCCTCTGAAGACCTGGTAGGCGTGGCCAGCGCTTCGGCCAGAGGCGGACGTGGCGGCGGGGGCGGTGGTCCCCGGGGCGGCGGCGGACCCGGTGGAGGCGGCTTTGGCGGCGGTAACAACACCGGCGACTTTCTGGTGAACACCAGCAACGGTATTGCCACTACCAACGCCATTGGTTTGAACTACTTGGACAAATGGGGCAAGAAAGTAGATGTGCAAGGCAGCTATTTCTTCAACTTCACAGACAATGACTTTAACTCCAATGCCTTCCGTCAGTTTGGTTTAAACAGCCAAGGCGCTTACAATGTGAACGAGAACAGCTTGTCAGATGCCAAAAACCAGAACCACCGCGCTAACCTCAGAATTACCTACAACATAGACAGCGCCAACTCCATTATCATCCGGCCACGGTTGAGCTTTCAGAAAAACGATGGCATGAGCCTTACCAATTCGCGGTTCTCGTCTATCAATGACCTGCAGAACAACCGCTTGCTCATCAACAACTTTGACAATAATTTTCAGTCAGAGTTGTTCGGGATGAATATCAACAACAGCATCTTGTACCGCCACAGCTTCGCGAAGCGCGGCCGCACCATCAGTTTGGATGTGTCTAACGGTTACAACCAGAATGACGGTGACAGCCGCTCAGACATCTCCTATTTGCGTGACTTGCAGAACGAAGGCGATGATTCCTTAGTGTACCTCTCCTCTACCCTGGACAACAAAGGCATTACCGCAGGTGCCAACGTGAACTACACCGAGCCTTTGACCCAGAACACGCAGCTGCAGTTAACCTACGCCACCAATTACAGCAAATCTGAAGGCGACCGCCAGACGTTCCAGTTCAGGCCAAGAACCAATTTGTATGACAGCCTGGTGGTGAACCAGACCAGCACCGTTGACAACGTGACCAAAACCCAGGAATTTGGCGGTGGCTGGCGCTACAACACCAAAGACTTCCAGTTCATGCTGAGCGCGCGGTACCAGTACCTGCAGCTTTCCACAGACCAGGTGTACCCTAAACCCATTGACACCACGCGCACCTACCACAATGTGTTGCCGTTTGCCATGTTGCGTTACAACTTCAACCAAGACCGCAACGTGCGTATTTTCTACAACGGCCGTTCCCAGACGCCGTCTGTGACCCAGTTGCAAAGCGCCGTTGACTATTCCAGCCCAACCTTGTTGAGCCAGGGCAACGCCAATTTAGGCCAGAGTTTCAACCACAACTTCAACATCAGGTATTCTTCTGCCAACCCAGGCAAGTCTTCTAACTTCTTCTTGGTGTTTGGTGGTTCTGCCGCCCAGGATTTCATTGGCAACAGCACCATCAGGAACACCACGCCCGTAGACAGAAACAACCCCAACGCCAACAATTCTATTGTGACTTCTACCGGCGTTTTGCTGAACCAGGGCACGCAGTTGACCAGACCAGTAAACCTGGAAGGTCAGTACAGCCTGCGTTCTTTCCTGAATTACGGTTTGCCCATCACGTTCATTAAGTCTAACATTAACGTGAACCTGAACGCCACCTATACCAACAGCCCGTCTTTGTACGGGGACCACACTACGGGTTTCAGAGAAATTTCAAATGACAACAAAGTCACCAATTTAGGCGGCGGTCTGGTCTTGAGCAGCAACATTAGTGAGAACCTGGACTTCCTGATCTCTACCAACTCCAACTACAACAAAGTGGAGTATGACTACCTCACGGCCCAGAACAACAACTACTTTAACCAGAGCAGCTTGTTTAGAGTGAACTGGGTGCTCTGGAAAGGCTTGACCATCACCTCTGACCTAAACCACCAATACAACGGCGGTTTATCAGCGGGCATTGACCCTACGTTCTTGCTTTGGAATGGCAGCATTGGCTACAAGTTCATGAAAGACCGTCAGGCCGAAATCAGGTTGTCTGGCTTTGACCTCTTGGGCGAAAACACCAGCATCCAACGTAACATCACCAACGCGTACATTGAAGACGTGCAGACCACTGTGCTGCAGCGCTATTTCATGGTGAGTTTCAACTACAACCTGCGGGCCTTTGGTGGTGGCGGTGCGGCCCCTTCTCCTGCTGGCGGACCCGGCCAACGCGGCGGCGGAAACAGTGGTGGTGGCATGAACCAGTTCTAAGAAGTACTACTACTTGTTATCTTTAGTCTCCGTTTTGGGGCTCATTTCTGAAAATGAGCCCCAAAACGGAGACTTTTTTTATGGGTGGTTTTTGGTATGTTGAAATTTAGTAGCTTGTCCAGTAAATTAAAGTGAGGCCCTGTAGATATAAGGCTGATAAGTGCAGGTGGGTTCGTTTATACACTAGTTACCTGTAATTTAAAATATGAAAAAGCTTTATCTTCTAATCCTTCCAATTTTATTCATCGGTTGTAGCGACACGAAATTAAAGACAAATAAAAAAGAGCCTCAACCAATTTCAAATTCATCAAACCTCGACTCTTTAACTGTAGAGGCACAAAAACCGATTAGTGAAATCCCAAGTAATGTTGATGATAAGTTTGAAACGTTTCTAAAATACTTTAATGAAGATTCCATATTCCAAGTAAGTAGAATCGACTTTCCAATAAAGGTAAAATTTGCAGATTCTAGCAAGGACTACGAAATGTCCGAAGAAATCATTCCAAAGCAAGAATTTCTCAAGCTGGACTTTACCTACGACAGTATAAAATCCATTGAATATGAACAAATAATAGAAGTAAAAGGAGACAAAGCGACAATCGGATTAAGAGGAATTGAGAATGGAATTATGGCAGACTTCTACTTTAAAAAGAAAAATGGGAAATGGATGTTAGAAACTTGGGAAGATGCTTCAACATAAAAAAACAACAGGTAACATTGTATAAAAATCATGCTACGGCCGACGGCCTAGCACGTTTTTTATACTAACCGTTATCTGACATTATAATCACGAATCAATGTGGCCTTTAACTGACATTACCGTTTACTACGATGGCAACAAAATCAAAGGCACTACTTTTGTTGGGGAATTCAAAAAAGCGGTAAATTTTATCTCGGATTACTATCACAACTCTTTAGCAGGATACAAGCCGCCTAAAACAGGCAGAATTTGCATCCAGATAAAGGAAAAAAGGTTTTTACAAGAGCCTACTTATTTTGGTGCTATCTGCACCCTCTCTTCCACAATGAATGAAGGTAAGTACCTCCAGCTCAGCAAAAAAGAACAGTACCGTTACCTTCTTGAATTAATTCATACTGCTGTGATAGAAGCAGCTGAAAAGTTAGGCTGGGATAAATCAATCTTCGAGTCTGCTTACCACATTGTTCTTGGTTCTGATTTTGTTTTTGAAAAGCGACAAAAGGAAAAGAAAGCAAAAAACAGGAAAAGCACAGGAGTCGCAATTTTGGCAAAGACAGAGGACATATCCACCTTGAAAGTACAAATAACCGCAGGCGGGGCAACAAGTGAAGTAGTCTTGTTAGAGAAGAAGAACTGGTTTTGGTGGGACGACTTGTATAGGATTGCAGCAAAATGCAAATGGATTGACGATGATAGTTTCGGGTTTGATTCTAAATCAACTAATGAATTTGTATACTATTCCTTTAGAGAAGATAAAGTGAAAAGAAATATAAACTTGGCAGATCCAGCTTCAATAATAAAATAACAAACAGCTAACCACAGCATCTGTCAACGAAGGCCTATCACACTTCATGCGCAAAACCTTTACACCATAAAAACTTCCTCATACATGGCTACAAACCAACAACTCTCCCCCACTATCCGGCAGGAACTGCTCAGAACCCTGCAAGCCCGCTTTGAGCAAAACCCGCAACGCCATCAAAACCTAAACTGGTCAACCGTGCAAGCCAAATTGGAAGCCAACCCAGAGAAGTTGTGGTCACTGCATGAAATGGAAAGAACGGGCGGTGAGCCAGACGTGGTGGCCATTGAAGAAGCTACGGGGGAATTCCAGTTTATGGACTGTTCCCCAGAAAGCCCCGCCGGCCGAAGAAGTCTGTGCTATGACCGCGCAGCGCTGGACGCCCGCAAAGAAGCCAAACCCGCCGGCAACGCCCTGGGAACAGCTGAAGCCATGGGCATTTCTGTGCTCACTGAAGAACAATACCGGGCCTTGCAGCAGGTGGGCAAATTTGACCAGAAAACGTCCAGCTAGCTCTTAACGCCGGAACCTATCAGAAAACTGGGCGGGGCCATTTTTGGCGATTACCGGTACGGGCAGGTGTTTGTGTACCACAATGGCGTGCAGTCATATTATGCGGCCCGGGGGTTTAGGGGCTGTGTAAAAGTCTGAGTTTTCCGTTTTGGGGCTCATTTCCAGAAATGAGCCCCAAAACGGAATTTGTTTTTCTTTCCGCTCCCAAATTCACAATTTCCACGCGCACTTTTTCAAATTCTTATAACCGTTACTGCCCTTTCTTGGCATGTTCAAAATCTTTAACGGTTCTGCTTTGACTTTCCCGGCAGAGCACTTACATTCGGGTTCAAGATAGAAGCACGGCCTAAGGTGAAAATCTTGCCGGCTTCCGTCCTCTTTCCATTTGCCCAAAACGGCCGATTAGGAGCACTTTTAAAGAGTGCCTGCGCCGTGTGTAGACCATGAACCCAGAAATTCTCTCCCGCTTTGCCAGCCAGTTTGAAGGCGATTTCCACACAGACAACACCATGCGCACGCTGTTTGCCACAGACGCCTCGGCGTACCGTGAGAAACCGCTGGCCGTGGCCTTCCCCAAAAATAGTGCTGACCTCAAAAAACTGATTCACTTCGCCCGCACCCAGGGCACGTCCCTGATTCCGCGCACGGCGGGCACTTCGTTGGCCGGTCAGGTGGTGGGCAGCGGCATTGTGGTAGATGTGAGCCGCACCTTCACCCAGATCCTGGAAGTGAATCCGCAGGAAAATTGGGTACGCGTAGAGCCGGGCGTGATCAGAGATGAACTGAACATGTTCCTTCGGCCGCACGGCCTGTACTTCGGTCCCGAGACCTCCACCGCCAACCGCGCCATGATTGGCGGCATGGTGGGCAACAACTCCTGCGGCTCCAACTCCATTGTGTACGGCAGCGCCCGCGAACATTTGCTAAGCGTGAAAGCCCTTTTAAGCGATGGCTCTGAAGTAGAATTCAAGGCCTTGACCCTGGAGGAATTTGAGGCGAAATGCCGTGGCGAAAACACCTCCGGTGACCTGGAGACGCGCATTTACCAGGCCACCAAGGCCATGCTGAGCCATGAACAGACGCAGGAAAACATCCGGGCCGAGTTCCCCAAGCCCAGCATTCAGCGCCGCAACACCGGCTACGCTATAGATTTGTTGCTGGAGACCCAACCCTTCACCCAAGGCAAAGAGCCGTTCAACTTCTGTAAACTCATTGCCGGCTCAGAGGGCACGCTGGCGTTCATGACCGAGATAAAACTGCACGTAGACCCGCTTCCGCCCAGTGAGATTGGCCTGCTCTGCGTGCATTGTGAGACCGTAGATGAATCGCTCCGCGCGAATTTGGTAGCCCTACGGCACAACCCCAGCTCCAGCGAACTCATGGACCATTACGTGCTGGAGTGCACCAAAACCAACCTGGAGCAGAGCCAGAACCGCTTCTTCGTGCAGGGCGACCCCGGAGCCATTCTGGTGGTGGAACTCAATGACCATTCCCAGACCGCTATTCAGGAACGCGCCCAGAAACTAATCCAAGATTTACAGCAAAACAACCTGGGCTATCACTTCCCGCTGGTGCTAGGCCCCGACACCAAGAAAGTCTGGAATCTTCGCAAGGCGGGCCTTGGTTTGCTCTCCAATATTCCCGGCGATGCCAAGCCCGTGGCGGTTATTGAAGACACGGCCGTAGATGTAGCTGATTTGCCCGAGTTCATCAGGGAATTCAACCTCACGCTGGAGCAGTACAACCTCTATTGCGTGCATTATGCCCACGCCGGCAGCGGCGAACTGCACCTCCGGCCTATCATCAACCTCAAAACCGAGGAAGGCAACCAACTTTTCCGGGACATCGCCACCGAGATTGCCACCCTGGTCAAGAAATACCGCGGCTCTTTGAGTGGTGAGCACGGCGATGGGCGTCTGCGCGGCGAGTTCATTCCGTTCATGATTGGTGAGGAGAATTACCGGCTGTTGGAGGAAGTGAAACGCGTCTGGGACCCCAATAACATCTTCAACCCGGGCAAGATTGTGAACACGCCCAGCATGAACACCATGTTGCGCTATGACCCTGGCCAGGAAACCCCTGACTTTAACACGGTCTTCAAATTTAACCAGGCCGGCGGCGTGCTGCGGGCCGCCGAGCTCTGCAACGGTTCCGGCGACTGCCGCAAAACGCACCTCACCGGCGGCACCATGTGCCCCAGCTACATGGTCACCCGCCATGAGCGCGACACCACCCGCGCCCGCGCCAACGCCATCAGGGAGTTTCTGACGCGCTCGCCCAAGGCCAACCGTTTTGACCACCAGGAAATCAAGGAAGCCATGGATTTGTGCCTGAGCTGCAAAGGCTGCAAGTCTGAGTGCCCCTCCAACGTAGACGTGGCCAAGCTCAAAGCCGAGTTCCAGCAGCATTACTATGACGCCAACGGCATTCCGTTTAGAACGCGGCTCATCGCCAATTTCACCAACGCCAATAAACTGGCATCGCTCCTGCCGGGTGCGTACAACCTGCTGTTCAAAAATACCTTCACGGCCAACCTGTTCAAGAAAACCGTCGGGTTTGCGACCAAACGGAGCTTGCCTTTATTGCATGACACCACGCTCAAAAGCTGGTTCAGGAAACATCAAAAAGAAAAAGAAAAGGCAAATCAACCTGTTACGCCTAAAAAGAAAGTTTACCTCTTCTGCGACGAATTCACCAATTACAATGACACGCCCGTTGGCCAGAAAGCCGTGCTGTTGCTGGAAAAACTGGGCTACCAGGTAGAGATTCCGGATCACGAGGAAAGTGGCCGTACCTACCTCTCCAAAGGCCTGTTGCGCGAAGCCAAAAAACTGGCCCAGCAGAACGTGGCCAAACTTCACCCACTCATAAGCGCAGACACGCCGCTCATTGGCATTGAACCGTCCTGCATTCTTTCGTTCAGAGATGAATACCTTGATTTGGTGGACAAAGACCAGGTGGAAGCCGCCAAATCGCTGTCCATCCATTGTTTGTCTTTTGACGAGTTCATCGCCCGCGAAATCCTGAGCAAGAACCTGGACCCCAGCCTTTTCAAAGACGAGGAACGCCTAATTAAACTGCACGGCCATTGCCACCAGAAAGCGCTCAGCAGCGTGCTGTACACCCAGCAGATGCTCACCCTGCCCAGGAATTACAAGGTAGAAGTCATTCCTTCGGGGTGTTGCGGCATGGCGGGTTCTTTTGGCTACGAAGCCGAACATTATGACGTGTCTATGGCGGTGGGCGAGTTGGTGTTGTTCCCGGCGGTAAGGGCTGCCAAGGAGGAAGTGATTATTGCCGCCCCCGGCACCAGCTGCCGGCACCAGATTCATGACGGCACCGGCAGAACGGCCCAGCACCCCATTGAGGTGTTGTATGACGCGTTAAAGTAAGTTCCGTTTTCGGGCTCATTTCCGGAAATGAGCCCCAAAACGGAAACCAAGCTTGGTTTTAGGAAGATACCTTTGTTGGTTTAAACCAATTTTCTGCAAATAAAAAAACCAGATCAAATGCAGCCTTTCATTCCCGCTTACTGCAATTCCAAATTCACCAATCATCAGTTTTCTGAAGAGGTGGCTAAAAAATTATTCGCGTTAGCGGTCCACAGAAAAATAAGCAAACATGACATCCTTTTGCAGGAAGGCCAGCGCTGCACGTCCATTTTTTACCTGGAATCTGGATATTTAAGAAGTTATATCACCAAAGACGGGGCTGAGATAAATACCAACTTCACGTTTGGCAACAGCTTTCTCACCAACCTGAAGAGCCTAAGGCTGCAGGTTCCCTCTGATATCACTATTAAAGCTGGGGAAGATTCTTCTATTTACGAGTTTGCCCAAGAAAAACTATTGGCCTTGTATGCTGAATCTCCGGAAGTTGAATCTTGCGGCCGCATGCTGGCAGAGCATTTGTTGATTGAGCAGGAAGAGCACGCTAATTTGTTCAAGCTATCCTCGCCCAAAGAAAGATACCACTTGTTGGAAACCGAACACCCAGAGATCTTGCAACGGGTCAGCCTCACGCACCTGGCTTCTTATCTAGGAGTGGCCAGAGAAACGCTGAGCCGAATCAGAAAACCTGCTGCTCCCCTCATTTTGTGATTTTTATCACATAGGTTTGCCTTGCCCACCGCTGATATTTGCTGTTCCTTAACTAAACAACATGGACAGCCGCCACAAACACCTGGTCACAGAATTTATAGAAAAGATTTGGAACAAGTCTCATTTCCAGCTGCTGGACAGTTTCCTGCACCCGGATTTTCAGGACCACTCCCTAATTCCTGCCCTTCCCCCTGACAAGCAAGGCCTCATAACCTGGATACAAAGTACCAGCACCGCCTTTGACCACACCACTGTTATTGAAAACATGGTCTCTGAAGAAAACCATGTCATGCTGAAACTGTACATGCACCTCCAACACATTGGCACCTGGCGAAACATAGAGCCCACCGGAGCAAAAATTCAAATTTCCGGTTTCCGGCACTTTCAAGTAAAGGAGAATAAGATTTTGGCGCATTGGGCTTTGCTGGACGGTAATTCCCTTGAAAATCAGCTGCGCGACGTTTCCCACGGTTGCACGCTTTAATTAAAATGGAAACCAGTATGACACTTTACCTTCTCCGGGTTGCCCTGTTGCTATTATTTATAGTGCTTTCTGCCCAGGGTATTTTTTACCTGTTTGCAGTGAAAGAAGCCTTTACCATTATTTCTATTGAGGCTTTTATAGAACAACGCAAGGCTGTGGACCTGATTATTGGCAGCAGGTTAAAGGTAATTTACTTTCTGGCTCTTCTGTTGGTTTTGGTGGTTTTGGCCTTGGCAAGTAAAAATTACGGATCACTGGTTTTCATAACTACCGCCATCAGCTGTGTTTGCCTTTTGACAGACATGGGGTTCGCCTTGAAAATCAGCGTGCCGCTTAACCAGTTGATGGCTACTTTTAACCCCGACAACCAACAGGTAGATTGGGAAAGCCTGCGGGTTGAGTGGCTTTTTTATATTGCCGTGCGAGGTTGGATTATGATTGTAGGGCTGCTAACCCTTTTAGCTGGCTTTTTGCTACAAAACAAGCCAACCCTACCTTAGCTGAGCTGCAGTGGTCTTGTAGATTCAAATCTCACCAAAGGCCGTTTTAGCTGTAATGCCCGCTTTTTTTAGACTCTAATAGCACTTAAACCTTCCTGCTAAAGCTGACCCGGAAACGCATCTATTTTATGCTGTCTCTTACCGCTACTTTGTTAGTTTTGTAGCTAAACCACACTTCCGTTTTGGGGCTCATTTCTGAAAATGAGCCCCAAAACGGAAGTGTGGTTTGGTATGGCATCAACTAATTCCACCACCATGCAGGTACGTATAAGACCTATTGCCCCACATGCAGGTACGTATAAGACCTATTGCCCCACAAGACAACGCACCGCTGGCAGAGGTAATCAAAACCGTGTTTCGGGAATTTAAGATTGACAAGCCCGGCACGGTGTACACAGACCCTACCACATGCGCCCTGTTTGAGCTTTTTCAGACGCCCCACAGCGCCTACCTAGTGGCGGAAGAGAATGGCAAACTTTTAGGGGGTTGCGGCATTTATCCCACGCCGGGCCTGCCCGCGGGCTGCGCAGAGCTGGTGAAATTCTACCTTCGCCCAGAAGCCCGTGGCAAAGGGTTGGGCAGCCAATTGGTAACCGAGAGCCTGCAAATGGCCAAAATAATGGGCTACCGCCAGTTGTATTTGGAGTCTTTCCCAGAATTAGGCCAAGCGGTGGGCATGTATGAAAAAGCGGGTTTCAAATTTCTAGATGAACCCAGGGGCAACTCGGGTCATTTTGCCTGTACTATCTGGATGCTCGTGGACCTATAACTTTCTTTAATCGCCCCGGTACAACTAATCAAATACTTTCTAGTCTTTCCCTGTTGCCAACACAGTGTCACTTAAAAAAACTTTTGAGCGCTCTCCGTTTCCCATCGGTTTTTATTTTGGCAGAAGAAGCAGGCTTTGTTTTTTTGCTTATCTTCACAGGAACCAATCTCTTGCATAAATTAAGGAGGTAGTGTCACTCTGGCCAGAAAGTGGATCATGCCACTTAACGGGCCTTTGACCACTACTGCCCGCCGAAACCTATTTCTTTTATTCTGGTTTTGGCACGAGAAAACAAGGGCTTGCCCACACCTTAAGATACAATAAGGCTAGGGCATCATTGGTTATGTACCAGTACAAGCGTGCAGGAGTTTTTTTACACTTGTTGCAACAGACAAACCCACAAAGCATAACTTATTTTTACATCTCCTCAGAATGCATACGATCAAAAGCTATTTACTAATAATAGTGCTTTTTCTCTGCAGTGCGGCAATGGCAATGGCCCAATGCCCGGCAGTGATCACTCCGGCCAATCCGGCTCCCGTCTGTCAGCCGGGCTCCGTTTTGCTTACCGCCAGCTCCGGCACCGGGTTTACCTACAAATGGTACAGAGATAATGTAGAAATTCCTGTTCCTGATCCTACCAGCAACACCTTTCAAGCTACCACTTCTGGCGCCTATACCGTTCAGGTGTCTGGGCCCACCTGTGCTACCGCCACTTCCACTTCTGTGCAAGTAGTTGTCAACCCTGCCCTTCCGGCCATTGATTTCACCTTCAACCCAAATTCCATCCAGTGTGCAGGAACTCCTATTGTCTTTACTGTCACTAATCCGCAACCGGCAGAATATACCTATATCTGGGATTTTGGCGATGGGTTTACCACACAAGGCAGTTCCATCACGCATGCCTACAAAGCAGTAGGTTTGGCTACTCTGGACTTTACGGTTAAAGTGTACCGGCAGTCTATTCTCACCGGTTGTACGTCACCAGAAGCCAGTAAAGTAGTGACCGTACAGGCCAAGCCCGCCTTCTCCCCACCCACAGACAGCAGCAATTTCTTTGTCTGTATTCCTGAGGAGCAAGACTCCATTAGTGTACAGGCTGCTCTTAGAAATACTACTTTGGTCAATGGGGCATTGTCTTATGTCATTGATTTTGGGGATGGTTTTGGGGAAAGAACGTTCACATCTGCCCAATTCAACGCCACTGAACCTATCCGGAATATCATTCCCTATGACACCACCGGAACGTTCCCCATCAAAATCAGGGCTCTTGGCACCAATGGGTGTGATTCTGTCTATACCCGCAATTTTTACATCAGCAAAAAGCCGAAGGCCCATTTTTCTTTAAATAAAGAACGGATTGATCCACCTGTGCCACCCAGAGACTGTATTCCTGTTAAGGTGACTACTGATTCAGACAGTACCACCGGTGAGAACCTGGTCTATAAATGGAATGTCAAAAACAGCCAGGGACAGAATGCAACCGCTGGCATTTATGATTATTTAGAAAGCACCACAGACACCTCAAAAGCCCCAATTTACCGATTCAATGTTTCTGGGCGATATACTCTTGAAATGATTGTGTCTAATATGTGCGGGTCAGACACCACCACGCAAAGCCTGCTGGTTGGTTTCCCGGAGATCAAGATCAATGCTGATACCACCGCCTGCGGGCCCATCACCTTTAATTTTAACGACGAGGTAGTCACTTATGATGCTAATCTGGGCACCATTGATGAAGCTTCATATGAATGGACCATCACTCCCGCTGGCTTGGGAGCTGTAGCGGTGGGCGGTACTACCCTGCGTGACAAATACCCTAGAATTTTATTCCCAAATCCGGGTGATTACACGGTAACGGCTAGAGTAAAGAATGAGTGCGGCTTTTCTGATGCGGTTGGCCCAGTGGTTGAGGCAAAAATAACGGTTAACCCCACACCAAACGCGCCGAACTTTGGGGCCACCAGTACTTCTATCTGTAGCGGGGACAGCACCACCATACGCCCTGCCGGTCCTGGTTCGTCGTTTACTTTCTACACGGTAGTAGCCGGAGGCACTGCCCTGGACACTGCGGCCACCTACAACACCGGCCCGCTCAATAACACTACCACCTTCTACGTAGCCACCCTTTCGGCACAGGGTTGTGAGAGTCCTACACGCACGCCTTTCACGGTCAACGTTACCCAACGCATTACAGACAACACTATTTCCCTGGCGCCAAACCAGCGGGAAATCTGCGCCAACCAAGCGGTGCCCGGCACCATTGCAGGGTCTGACCCGTCAGGGGAAGTTGGCTTTCTTTGGTTAAGTAGCAGAACCAGCGGTACGCAAGGTTTTACAACGGCGCCAAGCAACAACCCTACCGGCAACAACCAACGGAATTACGCCACCGGACCGCTCACCGCCACTACCTGGTTCAGGAGAGTAGCCTTATCAGGTAATTCTTGCCCCAATGACACAACCGTGGCCGTAATGGTGACGGTGGGCCCTCCACTGGACAACAACACCATCACGTTAACGGGCGGTTCTCCGGCCACCATCTGCCAAGGGAATGAGGCACCTGTCATTACCAGCTCGGCTACCACGGCTACCATTGTATGGGAAAGCAGCACCACAGGACCAAATGCCAACGACTTTGCCACGGCGGCTGGTACCAACGGATTACCAACTTATGCCCCAGGACGAATTACGCAAACTACCTGGTTCAGGAGGCGGATAACAGCTGGTGCCTGTAGCAGTGTTTCTTCCGCGGTGGTGGTGGAGGTGATTAGGGCTATTGACAACAACACCATTGACGGTACCCAGACCATTTGCGCGGGCGCCACGCCGGCTCGGTTGTTAGGTTCTACCCCAACGGGCGGCACCAGCACCAACCGGTATCGGTGGGAAAGAAGCTTGACGGGCAATCCGTCAGATTTCGCCCTTGCCCCTGGAACAAGCAATGAACTGAACTACTCTCCTGCTGCGCTAACCCAGACTACTTATTTTAGAAGAGTGGTTGACCCAGGCAGTAATTGTGAAGTAGATATTAGCAATACCGTGGTGGTCACCGTCATCACCACTAATGTCAACAACACCATCTCTGCCGTGGAAAGCACCATTTGCCAAGGCACAGATGCCGTAATCACCGGGTCTGTGCCTACGGGTAGCTGGACGTACCAGTGGGAAAGCAGTACCTCTGGCCCTAACGGTGTATTTGCGCCTATCCCAAACACCAACTCGGCCTCATATTCTCCGGTAAGAGTTATGCAGAACACCTGGTACCGCAGAAGGTTGGTGTCTACCAGTGCCAATTGTCCTATTCCGCCTTCTAACGTGGTAGCTATTACGGCAGAGCCGGCGCCGGCTGCCCCCATTGTCGCTTCTTCTAACGTGCAGTCTTGCCAAGGTTTCCCGGCCACGCTAAGAGCCATTGGCCCTGGAGGGAACTATGCCTGGTACTCAACCCCTACGGGTGGCAATCCCTTGTTTATAGGAAGTGTTTTTGTAACCCAGGCCTTGACGCAGAACACTACTTTTTATGTAGAAACCATCAGCGCCACTGAATGTACCAGCACTTCCCGCACGCCAGTCTCGGTGACGTTGAACACCGCCACCGCAGATGCCGGCAGTGATGTGACCATTATGGTGGGTGATGCGGTGACGCTTCGGGCGCGCGGCGGGGTGACGTATTTATGGTCGCCGGCTGACAGTTTGAGCAATCCTAATGTGTCAGACCCGGTAGCCAGGCCAACAGCCACCACTACCTATACGGTCACGGTGACAGACGCCAACGGGTGCGTGGACACAGACGAAGTGGTGGTGACCGTGCTCCCTCGGGTGGCCATTGTGAACACCTTCAGCCCTAACAATGATGGCATCAATGATGTGTGGGTGATAAAAAATATTGAGAGCTTCCCTAATGCCACCGTGGAGATTTTCAACCGCTGGGGCAGCCAGGTCTTCAACTCCAAGGGCTATGCCAAACCCTGGGATGGCACGCACAACGGCAAACCGCTTCCTATTGACACCTATTACTACATCATTAGGCTAGACGGCAATAAAAACCTTTACAAAGGCAGCGTAACCATAATTAGATAATCAATGATGAAAAATATAGGCACGTTTCTGGTGCTGCTGCTTTTGACCGCACCGGCCTGGGGGCAGCAACGGCCCCAGTTCACCCAGTTCATGATGAACAGTTACCTCCTGAACCCAGGGCTGACCGGCATTGAGGACTACACCGATGTCAGGATTGGGACCCGCCAGCAGTGGGTAGGATTGCAGGGCGCACCCAAGACGTTTCATATAAGTGCCCACACCCCTTTGAACAAACAGCCCGCCACCGTTAGAAGTAATTCTGGCCGAGGGTTGCGCAAAGTGAACACCAGCCGCTTTATTCCGGCGTATGCCCACCATGGCGTGGGGGTGATGGCCGTTGTTGACCAGGCAGGACCGTTGCGCAGAACCAACGTGAACGTGTCTTATGCGTACCATTTGCCCATCACCAACTCAGTAACGGTTTCCGTGGGGGCGTATGGCGGCTTGTTGCGCAACAGTTTCAGGGCCAGCGAGGCCACGTTTGACAATCCCGCAGACCCTGCGCTTGGCAGCGAATTCATCAACCGAAATTTCCTGGACGTGGGCCTAGGCACCTGGATTTATTCACCTGATTTCTTTGTGGGCTTGTCTGGCGCGCAACTCCTGCGTACCGATATCAGCTCCAATGAAGGCACCGTGACCGAGGGTGTCTTCCAAAAGCATTTCATCGGGATTTTCGGTTACAAGGTGAAGGCCATCTCGCAAGTCACGCTTATTCCATCCATCATGGTAAAACTGGCCGAACCCAGCCCTGTCACGGTAGACTACAACCTGCGCGCCGTTTATGCTGAGCGTATCTGGGTAGGAGCCTCCTACCGAAGCCAGGACGCTTTTGCCATTATGGCGGGCGCCAACATCAGCTATCTGCTAGATGCCAGCTACTCATATGATTACAACACCTCCAACCTGAACGTAGCCAACTCCGGTTCGCATGAAATTGTGCTGGGCTTGAAACTCTTCAACAAGAGCAAGGTAATCTGCCCTAGGTGGTTGCAATAAGAAGTTATCACAATAAAGCGAAAGCCCTTTTTCCAAACCTGGAGAAAGGGCTTTTCTTTTCTTTTTGATTCTAAGTGCCTGGACAAAATTAACTTAACCTCTTTTTACATTGTCATCCTGAAAGGATCTCGGTGGCAAGCTGATTTAACAGAGATTCAAAGGATTTTTAACTTGCCACCGAGATCTTTCCAAGATGACAAAAATGTATACATATTTCTGTCTCACTACTTAAACTTCCGTTTTCGGGCTCATTTCTGGAAATGGAGCCAAAAACGGTTTTTCTAAACGAAGTTTCAAATTAGTGTTTCGCGTTCCCCAATATCGCAGAGAAATGGAACAACTCTTTAGGGAACCTGCATTCACGCTACATTCCGTTTTAAAAAATGAGGTCAGCAAATTTAACATCGCTTAAATTTGTTAGCAATTCTTAAAACTGTTCTCCGTTGGATTTCCGTTTTCGGGCTCATTTCCGGAAATGAGCCCGAAAACGGAAATTAGTCCTGGCCCGGAATTAGTGCCGCTGCCATAACCAAACATTTTACAGCCGTTCTAATTATTTACCCTAACTTTGCAGTCCATAAGACAAACACTACTTATGGCTTCTGCTAAATATATTTTTGTGACCGGAGGCGTGACTTCTTCCCTGGGAAAAGGCATCATTTCGGCTTCTTTGGCTAAACTTCTGCAATCTAGGGGCTTCTCGGTCACTATCCAGAAATTTGACCCCTACATTAACATTGACCCCGGCACGCTCAACCCCTATGAGCACGGCGAATGCTATGTCACCGATGACGGCGCAGAAACCGATCTGGACCTGGGCCACTATGAACGCTTCCTGAACGTACCCACCTCGCAGGCCAACAACGTGACCACCGGGCGCATCTACCACAACGTGATCACCCAAGAGCGTCAGGGCGCCTATTTGGGCAAAACCGTGCAGGTAGTTCCCCACATCACAGATGAAATCAAACGCCGCATGCTCCTGCTGGGCCAGTCTGGCGAATTTGACGTGGTAATCACGGAGATTGGCGGTTGCGTAGGCGATATTGAGTCATTGCCCTTCATTGAGGCCGTGCGGCAGTTGCGCTGGGACCTGAACGACAATGACAGCGTGGTGATTCATCTCACGCTTCTCCCCTATTTAAAAGCCGCCGGCGAACTGAAAACCAAGCCTACGCAGCACTCGGTGAAAGCCCTGTCTGAAGCCGGTGTGCAACCAGACATTTTGGTGTGCCGCTCAGAGTACCCCATTCCGGCAGAGATGCGCAAAAAGATTGCCTTGTTCTGCAACGTGGCCACCAACTCGGTGATTGAATCGCTGGATGCCGAGACCATCTATGACGTGCCGCTGCTCATGAAAAAAGAGAAGCTGGACGAACGCGTCATGAAAAAACTCAAGCTCGTCAGCCGTCAGGAAATCAACCTGGACACCTGGAAGGAGTTCCTGGGCCGACTCAAAAACCCGACAGAAGACGTGACCATTGCCCTGGTAGGGAAATACGTGGAACTGCCAGACGCCTATAAATCCATTATTGAGTCCTTTATCCATGCCGGGGCGTTCAATGAATGCAAGGTGCACCTCAAGTTCATTCAGTCAGAATTCATTTCCGCGGAAAACGTGCACCACCATTTGCAGGGCATTGACGGTGTGTTGGTAGCCCCGGGCTTTGGCGAGCGCGGCTTTGAAGGCAAGTTGGAGGCCATCAGGTACGTGCGGGAGGGCAAGATTCCGTTCTTCGGGATTTGTTTGGGCATGCAGACCGCCGCGGTGGAGTTTGCGCGCAATGTGCTGGGCCTGGCAGATGCCGCCTCTACGGAAATGAACCCCGAAACCAACCACCCGGTCATTGACATGATGGAGGCGCAAAAGCAGATTACCCAGAAAGGCGGCACCATGCGTTTGGGCGCGTACGGCTGTGACCTGAAAAAAGGCTCCAAGGCGTATCAGGCCTACGGCAAAGGCCACATCACGGAGCGCCACCGCCATAGATATGAATTTAACAACCAGTACCTGCAAGCCTTTGAGGAAGCCGGCATGCAGGCCACGGGCATTAACCCAGACACCGGGTTGGTGGAGGTGATCGAACTCCAGAACCACCCATGGTTTGTGGGCGCGCAATACCACCCAGAATTGAAAAGCACCGTGTTGGCCCCGCACCCGCTTTTTGTGCGCTTCATCAAGGCCGCCGTCACCTACAGTAAAATCAAAAACCAATAACCTCTTACAATAACTTATGGATAGGAACCAAGCAATTGGCCTTGGCCTGATTGCCGTGTTGATGCTCGTTTACAGCATCTTCTTCATGAAAGGCCCGGAGCAGCAAACCGCCACGCCGGCCGCTATTAAAACCGCCACCGTGGGCGCCGCCGCCGCAGACACTTCGTCTACGGCTACCGCCCCTTTGAATGACTCCGTGGCGCAGGCGCAACGTGCATCTCAACTAGGCGAATTCAGTGCCCTGGCCACCGGTCAGGCGCAAAACGTAGTGCTGGAAAACAATTTATTGCGCGTAACCTTGGGCAGCAAAGGCGGTCTGGTGCAGGAAGTGCTCTTGAAAACCTACAAAACCTGGGACAAAAAGCCCTTGGTGTTGTTTGACCCGCAGAGCAGCGAGCAGGTGTTCACGTTCCAGACCAAGTCTGGCAAGACCATTAGGCTGAATGACCTGTATTTCCGGCCCTCGGCGGTGACCAACAGCACGGTGAACAATTTGCCGGCCCAGTCTATCACGTTCACGGCGCAGGTGGCCCCCGGCCAAACCATTGAGCAGGTGTACACGCTGGCGCAGGATGCCTACGTGGTGGGGTATTCCATGAACTTCAGGGGCATGGACCAATTGGTGGCGCAGCAGCCCATTCAACTGAACTGGACTGACCAACTGAAGCGTTTGGAGCATGACATCAAGCAGAACCGCAACCAGTCTACTGTAAACTATTACACCACTGAGGGCAGCTTTGAGCAGTTGTCGGCTAGCTCTACGGATGCGGAGACCGACAAGACGGAGGAACCGGTGAAGTGGGTAGCCAACAAGCAGAACTTCTTCACCGCCGCCATCATCGCGCAGAACAGCTTCTCCTCTGCTGAGGTGTTCAGCTCGTTCAACGAAGCCGATACGTCTCAGGTAAAGACTTTGCGCTCCAAGCTGACCATTCCGGTGCAGGATGCCTTGACCGGCAAGGCGCATTTCACCTATTACTTCGGGCCGAACGAGTACGACGTGCTGAAAAGCGTGACCGAGAACTTCGACAAAAACCTGGAATTGGGCTGGGGCATCTTTGCGTACGTGAACAAATGGTTGATTATTCCGGCCTTTGACTTCCTGGAAGATTACATGGGCAACTACGGCCTCATCATCATTCTGCTGGTGTTGTACATCAAGTTGATCTTGAGCCCGCTGACCTACAAGTCATACATTTCCATGGCCAAGATGAAGGTGCTCAAGCCTGAGATTGACGCCATCAAGGAAAAGCACGACGGCGACATGCAGAAGACGCAGGCCGAAACCATGGCCTTGTACGGCAAGATGGGCGTGAACCCCATGAGCGGCTGTATTCCCATGCTGTTGCAGATTCCTATCTTGTTTGCCATGTTCAACTTCTTCCCTAACTCCATTGAGTTGCGGCAGGAGCCGTTTTTGTGGGCGCATGACCTGAGCACCTATGACGTGTTCGCGAAGCTGCCGTTCACCATTCCGTTCTATGGCAACCACGTGAGTATGTTTACGCTCTTGATGACCGCCTCCACCATTCTGTACACGTGGTCTAACAACCAGGTGAGCACCATTCAGGGCCCTATGAAGTTCTACTCGTACCTCATGCCGGTGATTTTTATGTTCGTGCTGAACAGCTTCCCGGCGGGTTTGAGCTTCTACTATTTTGTGTCGAACATTGTCACCTTCGGGCAGCAGGCCTTGATCAGGAAGTTTGTAGACGAAGGCAAAATCAGGAAGAACCTGGAGGATTACCAGGAGAAAAACAAAGGCAAAGAGCCGAAGGGTGGTTTTCAGAAACGTATCCAGGACGCCATGAAAGCTGCCGCCGAGCAGGAAGCCAAGAAGAAGAAAGGCTCCAAGTAAGCGTTCTATTTCCTATTAAAGCACAACGGCCCACCCCAACAGGTGGGCCGTTGTTTTTGGCCTCCATTCTGAAAATGAAGCCAAAACCAGAACATTATATATATTATTGTTTCACAAAGGTTTATAGACCTTTACTAAATAAATACATTTAAGCAAAAGTCGAGAATTTGTTTTTTGGCTTCATTTCCAAAACTGAGACCGAAAACGAATCTGTAGCGCCGCGTCACTGACATGACGTGCGCTACGCAGCGGCAAGGCCGCGATGCTACAATTCTAAATATCCGTTTTCGGGCTCATTTTCAGAAATGAGACCAAAAACGGAAAATCTCACCACCGTCGGGAAAGGAAGTTAAGTGGTTCTGTAAAGTACTGCTGCTTCCTCGGGGCTCCTATCTCCGCCAACTTCCCAATCATACTTTGCCCCACGTTTCAGCGTTTAAGAAAGACCAGCCGTTTTCGGGCTCATTTCCGGAAACGAGCCCGAAAACGGAAAAATCTTTGCGTGGCAAGCCTGGAAAATAGATTTACCACGCCGCAGTTACACTGGCAAGGGCATGGTTTTGGGCAAGTGCGCCTGCGGGCCGAGGTCTACCAAGACTGGGGATAAATACCTCTAAAGTGTTGATAATTCAGGATTAAAAGTGTATTCAAAAGCTTTATCTTTGTGCAAGCTTTTCGTGCGCAACGTGGGCTAAACCTTTAACTGAGCAAGAAATCCTATGGAAATCACCTATTACGGCCAATCCTGCTTTCTCTGTGATCTGGGCGGCACCAAAGTGCTGTTTGATCCGTTTATCTCGCCTAACCCGCTGGCCGCTGACATAGACCTTGACAGCATTCAGTGCGATTATATTTTGCTGAGCCACGGGCACGCAGACCATGTGGCCGATGCCGAGTACCTGCTTAAGAAAACCGGTGCTACCCTGGTGGCGGCATTTGAGATTGTGACCTGGTACCAAGCCAAAGGCATTGAGAATGTACACCCCATGAACATTGGTGGCAAAGTGCACCTGCCCTTCGGGACCGTGAAGATGGTGAACGCCATCCATTCCAGCGCCTTGCCAGACGGCACCTATGCCGGACAGGCCGCCGGGTTTGTGGTGGAAAGCGCTGAGAAGACCTTTTACTTCGCCGGTGACACTGCCCTGACCTATGACATGAAACTGATTGGCGACCGTTATAGAGTGGACTTCGCGTTTCTACCCATTGGCGACAATTTCACCATGGATGTGGAAGACTCCCTGGTAGCCGCCAATTATGTGAATACCAAGAAAATTGTGGGGATGCACTATGACACCTTCCCATACATTGAGATTGATCATGTGGAGGCCCTGGAGCTAGCCAGACGGGCCCAGAAAGAATTGTTGTTGCTGGAGATTGGTCAAACCATAGAACTGTAAACTGAGAATGGGAAAAATAATTGCCGTTGCCAACCAGAAAGGCGGCGTGGGAAAAACCACGTCGGCCATTAACCTGGCAGCCAGCTTAGCCGCATTAGAATTCAAGACCCTGCTGGTTGACGCTGACCCGCAGGCCAACGCCACCTCGGGCATCGGCTTCGACCCCAAGGACATAGAGAACAGCATTTACGAGTGCATGGTAGACGGAACCAAGGTAGAGGAGATCATCATGACCTCCCCTATTGATTTTCTGGATTTGATTCCATCACACATAGACCTGGTAGGCGCTGAGGTTGAGATGATTAACCTGCCTAACCGCGAGGAAAAGATGAAGCAGGTGCTGGTGCCGCTCAAGGAGAAATATGATTTCATTATCATAGACTGCTCTCCTTCGCTGGGCCTAATCACGGTTAACTCTTTGACTGCCGCAGACTCGGTGATTATACCCGTGCAGTGCGAGTATTTTGCCTTGGAAGGTTTGGGGAAACTGCTCAACACCATCAAAATCATCCAAAGCCGGTTGAACCCAGATCTGGAGATTGAGGGCTTGCTCTTGACCATGTATGATGTGCGCCTTCGCTTGTCTAACCAAGTGGTGGAGGAAGTGAAAATGCACTTCCAGCAGATGGTGTTTGACACTATCATCCCCAGAAACGTGAAGTTGAGCGAGTCTCCTAGTTTTGGGGTGCCGGCCATTCTGCATGACGCAGAAAGCAAAGGCGCCATCAGTTACCTGAATTTGGCCCGCGAGATTGTGGAGAAGAACGGGGTAGCCGTAGCGCAGTAAATTTTAGAAAGAAAACATAAATGTCTGATAATTCAGCCAAGAAAAGAACCGGAGGCCTTGGTAGAGGCCTTGACGCCCTTATTTCGGGGAGTTATGACCGCAAACCAGAAGCAACATCCACGCCTAACCCTGCCAACACCATCGCAGATATCAAATTAACCCAGATTGAGACCAATCCATTTCAGCCGCGCACGCACTTTGACCAAGTGGCGCTGGAAGAACTGGCCGAATCCATACGTGTGCAGGGCATCATTCAGCCCATCACCGTTCGGCAATTAAGCGCCGATGCGTATCAGTTGATCTCGGGGGAACGTCGTTTCCAGGCCGCTAAACTGGCGGGCTTAGACGCCATTCCGGCCTACATCAGGAAAGCCGATGACCAGCAAATGCTGGAAATGGCCCTGATTGAGAACATTCAGCGCGAAAACCTCAACGCCATAGAGATTGCCCTTAGTTACCAGCGCCTGCTGTCTGAGTGTAGTTTGAAGCAGGAGGAACTGGGTGACCGCGTAGGCAAGAAACGCACCACGGTGACCAACTACCTGCGCCTGTTAAAATTGCCGCCAGACATTCAGATTGGCATTAGAGACAACCTCATTTCCATGGGCCATGCCCGCGCCATCATCAACATTGATGACGTGGAGAAGCAACTGGAAGTGTACCGCAAAATTGTGAACGAGGAACTGTCGGTGCGCAAGGTGGAGGAATTGGTGCGAAACCTGAGCCTGCAAAATAAAAAGGCAGACCCACAGACCAGATTAGACTTGCATCCGTTTGAGAATGAAGTGAAACGCGTAGAATCCAGGTTGTCTTCTTATTTTGGAACCCGTATTCACGTGAAGGCATCGGCAGAAGGCAAAGGCGAAATCAAAATCCCGTTTGTGTCTGTAGACGAGCTCAACCGAATTCTGGAAATCTTAAACTACGCCTAAATGCGGCTGTGCTCGGCATTTTTTCTTTTAGTATTCCTTGCGTTTGGCATGGTGCGGCCGGCAAACGCCCAGGTGGTAACTGCCGGGCCAGATTCTGTGGTAGTCTCTACGCCGCCGGTGGTAGAAAATGACACCACCAAGCTGCCTCCGCCCAAGCACGTGAAAGAAGCAATCAGCAGATGGAGCAAACCAGCCCAGGCAGCGGTTTACTCCTTGATGCTGCCCGGTTTAGGCCAGGCCTATAACAAGAGTTACTGGAAAATTCCGTTGATTTACGTTACGGGCGGGGTGATTGGGTATTTTATCTATGACAACAACCGCAAGTACCAGGGCTTTGCCAGAGCCATCCGGATCAGGACAGACGGAGACGCCTCCACGGTAGACGCCTACGCTTTTGACCCTATTTACGGCATTGACATCACCGGAGAGCAAGGAACCCGGAATTTGTACCGCAGCCGCGACTTCTTCCGGAAATACCGTGATTTGGATATTATTTTAGGTGTGATTGCCTGGGGACTGAATGTGATGGAAGCCCACGTGCACGCGCATTTGAAAGGCTTTGACATTAGTGATGATTTGTCTTTGCGCATACAACCCAACCTGCAACCCATGGCCAACCAGCAATACGCCGCCGGCTTTTCCATGCAATTTAACCTGAGAAGATAACATGCGCATTCTCTTGATTGGTTACGGCAAAATGGGCCAGACCATTGAACGGCTCGCCCTGGCCAAGGGTCATTCCATTGTGGGCACCATCACGGCAGAAAAAGCAGAAGACCTGGCTTCTTTTACCGCAGAGCAGGTAGACGTGGCCATTGAGTTCACCAGCCCAGACGCGGCCGTGCCCAATATTCTGACTTGTTTAGAGAAGAGAATTCCGGTGGTGGTAGGCACTACGGGCTGGTTAAACCACCTGGACCAGGTAAAACAGCAGTGCACGCAAGCGAACGGCTCCCTATTCTATGCATCTAATTTCAGCGTGGGCGTGAACCTGTTTTTCCATTTCAACGAGTACGTGGCCCAGAAAATGCAGCAGTACCCTGAGTTTGCGGTGGCAGTGAAGGAAATACATCACGTACACAAACTAGACCAACCCAGCGGCACCGCCCTCAGCATTGCCGATGGCATTTTGAAACATTACCCACAGAAACAAGGCTGGATCAACGGCCCCACCACTGAGCCCGAATTGCTGGGTGTGGAATCTGAGAGAGAAGGAGAAGTTGTAGGAACCCACATTGTGCAATACACCTCAGAAAACGATACCTTTGAGCTGCAACACATTGCCCATAACAGGGAAGGCTTTGCCGCCGGGGCCTTGCTGGCCGCCGAATGGCTGCCGGGCCGCCAAGGCGTTTTTGGCATGACCGACCTGCTACAACTTTAACCGCTATTGCATGAGCACCAGATTCTGGACAAAAGAGAATAAAAAGCCAAGAGAGCAAAAAGGTTTTTTCAGGGAATGGGGAGACGCCATTCTGTTTGCCGTAGTGGCCGCCACTTTGATCAGATGGGCCACCTTTGAAGCCTACACCATTCCCACCCCTTCCATGGAGAAGTCTCTTTTGGTGGGAGATTACCTCTTTGTGAGCAAACTGCACTACGGGCCCAGAACGCCTAAAACACCGTTGCAGGTACCGCTCACGCACCAGACCATCTGGGGCACCAACATCCCCTCTTACTCAGACGCTATTCAACTGACTTCTTACCGCTTGCCGGGTTTCTCTGAGGTGAAGAACAATGATGTGGTGGTGTTCAATTTTCCGCCGGAAGAGCAACACCCCACTGACCTTCGGACCAACTACATCAAACGCTGCATTGGCATTGCTGGTGACAAGATAGAGATGCGGGACATGCAAATCTACATCAATGACAAACTGGTGCCAGATCCGGCGGGTGTGCAATATTCCTATGTGTTGGTAGCGCCCACAGGCTTAGGTGAAAAATTCTTCAAAGACTACAACATCTACCAGCCCAGACAGGAGAACGCCAGCGTCTTCAGTGTGCATATCTCTCCGCAGCAAGCCGAGGAAATAAGCAAACTGCCCTTCATTAGCCAGGTGGTGCAGATGAAAGACAGTGTGGGCGATGTGCGGGCCGAAGTGTTTCCGTTCAAACCATCTTTGTACCCGCACAACAAAGATAACTTCGGTCCCTTTATCATCCCCAAGGAAGGCATGAAGGTGACGTTAGACGCCAAGACCATTCCGTTGTATGAAATGGCCATCAGGCGCTATGAAGGCCATGAAAACGTGGTAGTCACTGATAATTCGATCTCTATTGACGGTAAACCCATCACGGAATACACCTTCAAACAGAACTATTACTGGATGATGGGCGATAACCGCCACAACTCCGAAGATTCCCGCTACTGGGGTTTTGTGCCCGAGGATCACATTGTGGGCAAGGCCGTGCTGGTGTGGATGTCGTCGAACCCAGATGAGGGTTTGCTGGACAAGATCAGATGGAGACGCATTTTCATGGGCATCAAATAATTCCTGTTTTCGGGCTCGTTTCTGAAAATGAGCCCGAAAACAGACTTTTTAAAAAATTATATAAAATGCCAGCCTTTGGGTTGGCATTTTGCATGAAAGCCTTTTGGGAAAGCCACAGAAAAGCTAACTTGGCCGCAAACATTCTTTCTGCCATGCTTTCCCTCACCCGCCCCTGTCTCTTTTTGCTGCTACTTTTCTGCGCGTTCACCTCCTTCGCCCAATCAGACCAAACCTGGATAAGGATCAACCAGCTGGGGTACTTACCGGCCTCAGTGAAAGTGGCAGTGCTGGCGAGCAAGCAAAATTTGTCGGTTAAAAACTTCACCTTGCATGATGCAGCCACGGGCAAACAAGTATTCAAAGGCAGCAGCCCCAAACCCCAGGGAGCGTACACGGCCTTCGCGCAGACCTATAGATTAGATTTTTCTAAATTTCAGAAGGCCGGCACGTACTACCTAAAAGCCAACGGCATCCAGTCCCCGCCTTTCAAGATAGACGCCAAGGCTTATGACCAAACCGCCGATTTCCTGTTGCAGTACATGCGCCAACAGCGCTGCGGGTTCAACCCCTATTTAAAGGATTCCTGCCATACCACAGACGGGTTTATGGTGTTCCATCCAGAAAAAGCCAAAGACTCCACGTATGTAGACGCTACCGGCGGCTGGCATGACGCCTCAGATTATCTGCAATATGTGACCACCTCGGCTAATGCCACGTTCCAATTATTGTTTGCCTACCAGCAGAACCCCGGCGCTTTTGAAGACAAACATTTGGCCAATGGGCTGCCCGGCGCCAACCAAATCCCAGACATTCTGGATGAAGCCAAATGGGGCCTGGACTGGCTGCTGAAAATGTACCCGCAGGCCAATCTCATGTTCAACCAGATAGCCGATGACCGGGACCATGCCGGCTACCGCTTGCCCAATGAAGACAAAGTAAACTATGGCAAAGGACCTGGCCTGGGCCGACCGGTGTATGTGGTCACAGGCCAACCGCAAGGCTCCTTCCAGTATAAAAACCGAAGCACGGGCGTCTCCTCCACTGCTGGCAAATTCTCCTCGGCGTTTAGCTTGGGCGCACAGCTGCTGGCACAGTATTATCCCGCGTATGCCACTTCGTTGAAGGCAAAAGCACAGCAGGCCTATGACTATGGGTTGACCAAACCGGGCGTTGCCCAGACCGCGCCAGGCAAAGCGCCCTATTTTTATGAGGAAGACAACTGGGTTGATGACATGCAACTGGCCGCCATTCAGTTAAAAGAGAGCACCAACCGCGCAGACCTGCTCCAGAAAGCCGCTGAATTTGGCCGCCAGGAACCGCTCACGCCCTGGCTGGGGAAAGACACGGCGCGGCATTACCAGTGGTACCCGTTCATCAATTTAGGGCATTATTATTTGGCGAAATCAGGGGACCAGGCCATACAGAAGGAATTCACAGACAACCTGCGCAAGGGCCTGGAGGCGGTGGAAGCCAGAGGAAAATCCAATGCCTTTTACATGGGCGTGCCCTTCATCTGGTGCTCCAACAACCTGGTGACGGGCCTGGCCAGCCAAGCCATGCTCTACCGAAAATTGACCGGCGACACGCGTTTTGCCCAGATGGAAGCCGCCCTGCGTGACTGGTTGTTTGGCGTGAACCCCTGGGGCACCAGCATGGTCATTGGCCTGCCAGAGGGTGGGGTGTACCCCAAAGAACCGCATTCGTCGTTGGCGCTGTTGCACAAGATGCCTTTGAACGGCGGCTTGGTAGATGGACCGGTGTACGGCAGCATTTACCGGAATCTCAAAGGCATTAAACTAGACGCCCCAGATGAGTTCGCCCAATTTCAGAGCGATTTAGTGGTGTATCATGATGATTACGGCGATTATTCTACCAATGAACCCACCATGGACGGCACCGCCAGCCTCACCTATTTGTTGTCGGGGTTGCAGTTAGAGGGGGATCAGAAAGCCAAACCCGTAAAAAAAAAGTAGCCACGCACCTGGGCGCCATTTACCGTGGTGATGTTTCTGAGAAGAAAATTGCCTTGGTGTTCACTGGCCATGAATTTGCCGATGGGGCCGAAGTCATTCTGAAAACCCTTAAGAAACACCAAGCTAAGGCGGCCTTTTTCCTGACGGGCGATTTCTACCGGAACCCGGCTTTCAGAAAAACCATCAAACAACTAAAGAAGGCCGGGCACTACCTGGGCGCGCACTCAGACAAACATGTATTGTACGCCGACTGGGTTAAACGTGATTCTTTGCTGGTCACGCACACGCAATTCATCAAAGACCTGCAAGACAATTACACTGAGATGGCGCGATTTGGGATCAAAAAAGAACAGGCACCCTTCTATCTTCCGCCGTATGAATGGTACAACCAGCAAATCTCAGACTGGACCAAAGCGCAAGGCCTGCAGTTAATCAACTACACGCCCGGCACCCTCTCCCACGCAGATTACACGTACCCCAGCCTGGGCAAGCAGTACCGCACCAGTGAGGTTATTTACCACTCTATTCTGGAGTATGAACACAAAGACAAAAATGGGCTCAACGGTTTTCTACTGCTGTTGCACATAGGCACCGAACCGGCTCGGCCTGACAAATTCCACCACAAACTAGACCAGCTCATGCTGGAACTCAAGGCCAAAGGCTATCAGTTCGTTTCTTTGCCAAACCTGCTTTCTGAGTAAAATGTAGCGTTCAGCTCCCGTTTTCGGGCTCATTTTCAGAAATGAGCCCGAAAACGGGAATTTACCATTCAACCTCTGGCAAGCCCTGAAGTTTTAAATAGGCGTTGGCTTTGCTGAAAGGACGCGTTCCAAAGAAACCTTTGTCAGCGGCGAAGGGAGACGGGTGGGCAGCTTTGAGCACCAAATGTTTTTTGTCATTGATGATGAGGCCTTTCTTCTGGGCATAGGCGCCCCAAAGCAAAAACACCACGTGCTCCTTTCCGTCTGAAACTTTCTGGATCACGGCGTCTGTGAATTCCTCCCAGCCTTTCTTCTGGTGCGAACCCGCCTGGTGCGCCCGCACGGTGAGTGTAGCGTTCAAGAGTAACACCCCCTGCCGGGCCCAACGCTCCAGGTTTCCGCTGCGCGGAATGGGCTGGCCCATGTCTGATTCTATTTCTTTAAATATGTTTAGTAAAGAAGGCGGTGTTCTGATGCCATCAGCGACGGAGAAAGCCAGTCCGTTGGCCTGGCCCGGGCCGTGGTATGGGTCCTGGCCCAGAATCACCACACGCACCTGGTCAAAAGGGCATTTATCAAAGGCGTTGAAGATCTGGCGGCCCGGCGGGTACACTTCCTGGGTGTCATATTCCTGCTTCACAAACGAAATGAGCTGCTGGAAATAAGGCTTCGAGAATTCGTCCTGGAGCACGTGTTGCCAGCTGGGTTCAATTTTTACCTGCATATAGCGTTATTTAGAGGTTTTTACCGTATTTTTAAGGCAAGAATCCGGCTGGCGCAAACTATTACGCCAGAAAGCCTGTTCCGCTTATACCAATTTTAGGCAACCATGGATACGAAAACAACCCAAGGAGTAACCGTCAACGTCACGACCAACTACCTCCCTGACTATTCCAGTCCGGCCCAGCAGCACTTTGTCTTCGCGTATAAGATCACCATTGAGAACAACAGCGAATTTACGGTAAAGTTGTTACGCCGCCACTGGCATATCTATGATTCTAACAACGAAATACGTGAAGTGGAAGGCGAAGGCGTGGTAGGCCAGCAACCCGTACTGGAACCCGGCGAAAGCCACCAATACGTGTCGGGTTGTAACCTCAAGACCAGCATTGGCAAGATGGCGGGCACGTTTCTGATGGAGCGGTTGGTAGACGGCAAGCAGTTTTACGTGACCATTCCGGAATTCACCCTCATCATTCCTTACAAGCTTAACTAAATCTCTCTTTGCAGCACGCCGCCATGGTTCTGAGGTACGCCAAATTCTGGTGGCGTTCCGGCAATGCCCACGGGCTTCATTCGCCGTTTGTCTTCAACCTGTATTGTTTTGTCATTCACCACAAGGGCCACCACGCGGCCTATGACCAGGTGGAGGCGCTTAGAAAAAATCTCCTGAAAGATTCTACCCTTTTGGAAGTGCAGGATTTTGGCGCAGGCTCCCACACCGGCAATACCAAAACCAGGAAGATTTCTGCCATCGCTAAATCGGCGGCCAAACCCAGGCGCTTGGGGCAACTGTTGTTCAGGCTGGCCCAACATTTTCAACCCAGCACCGTGCTGGAACTGGGCACATCTTTAGGGCTCACCACCAGCTACCTCGCCCTGGCAAACCCCAACGCCCAGGTCATCACGCTGGAGGGCTGCCCTGCCCTTGCAGCTCAGGCTCGTAAGAATTTCACTGAAATGGGTTTAAATAACGTGGAAGTGGTGCAAGGTAACATGGACCAAACCTTGGCGCAGACTGTAGCCAGACTGGACCGGCTGGACTTTGTGTTTTTTGACGGAAACCACCGCTACGCCCCTACCCTGCAGTATTTTGAGACGTGCCTCCCCAAAGCCCATGAAGGCAGCGTCTTCATCTTTGACGATATTTACTGGTCAAGCGACATGGCCAAGGCCTGGCAAAAAATAAAGCAGCACCCGCAGGTACTGCTCACTGTTGACCTTTTCTACATCGGACTCGTCTTCTTCAGAACCAACCAACCCAAGCAGCATTTCACGCTGAGGTTCTAACCGAGCAGCTTTTTTCTCAATTCCCGTTTTCGGGCTCATTTCTGGAAATGAGCCCGAAAACGGGAATTCTCCTTTTAAAGTATAGCCTGTCTGATTCTGATCAAACGTTCCATCAAACTTTCCAGTTGGGCCAGTGGCAGCATGTTGGCGCCGTCAGATTTAGCGGTGGCTGGCGTGGGGTGCGTCTCAATGAAAAGACCGTCGGCGCCTACGGCGATGGCAGCTTTGGCGATGGTCTCAATCAAAGCGGGTTGACCGCCGGTAACGCCAGAGGCTTTATTGGGCTGCTGCAAAGAATGCGTCACGTCCATCACCACGGGCACTTGGTTCTCGCGCATGGCCGGAATGTTCCGGAAGTCCACCACCAAATCTGAATAGCCAAAGGAATTGCCCCTATCCGTCAGAATAACATTGTTGTTGCCTGACTCCCGGATTTTCTCCACGGCAAACTTCATGGATTCACCGGAGAGAAACTGGCCCTTTTTGATGTTCACCACTTTTCCGGTTTCGGCGGCGGCAATCAATAAATCTGTCTGGCGGCACAAAAAAGCCGGAATCTGCAGTACGTCCACGTATTCTGCGGCCATGGCGGCCTCATGGCTTTCATGAATGTCGGTGACTGTGGGGATGTTAAAGGTTTGGCTCACTTTGGCCAGAATCTTCAATGCTTTTTCATCGCCAATGCCGGTGAAGGAATCTTTGCGCGAACGGTTGGCCTTGCGGTAGGAGCCTTTGAAAATCAAGGGAATCTGCAGGCGGTCAGAGATGCGCACCAGTTCCTCGGCAATGTTCAAGGCCATGTCTTCGCCTTCAATGGCGCAGGGGCCAGCCATAAGAAAAAAGTTACCAGAGGCGGTATGCTGTAATTTAGGAATCTCGATATTCATAGTGGTCAATTTAGCAAGGTTAGAAAGAAAGCGGAATTCCGTTTTTGGCTCCGTTTCTGAAAATGAGCCCGAAAACGAAACGTGAAACCTCGGTTAAAAAAAGGCTTCCCGCGTGGTTCAAAAGTACAGAATTTCTGTTTGTTCTACGCGATGAAAGCCGCTTTATCACGGCGCTCCAGCACCATGAACAGTTCTTTGCCCTGGCGGGGTTTGATGGAATTGTAGCAAAGCGCAAAATGTTTGAAATGGAAATACGGCTCAAAATAGGCCTGGTACTCAAACGCATTCCCACCAAAGGGCGGACCTTCTGCCGCAAATTCCTCAGAGAACAACACCCCCACTAATTTGCCACTAGGCTTCAATAAATCAAACACTTGCCGGGCATAGGCAACGCGCATAGGCCTGGGCAGGGCGCAGAAAAAGGTCTGTTCCAGCACCAGGTCAAAGGTGAGGTCTGTTTTCTGAAAGAAATCCTGCTCCAGCAAATGGTCCTCCGGGAAATCTGGGCAGCGCGCTTTGAAATTGGCTAATGGCTCGGGCGCAAAATCAAGCAGATACACCTTTTTGAACCCTTGCTGGTGCAGGTATTCGGCTTCATGGCCGTTGCCGCCGCCCGGAACCAGGATTTTCAGGTCCTTGTCAATTACCTGGTCAAGATAGGTTTTGAGGGGCGTGGTAATGGCGCCGGCGTCCCATTGCGTGGCGCCCTGGCGGTAGCGGTCAGACCAATAGGCCTCAGAAAGATCAGTAGTGGAATCCATACCGGAAGGAAGTATTTTCCGCCGTAATTTGCAAAGGACCGTGAGAACCGTATTTTTGTAAGAATACGTATTGGCGTAAACCCACATTACCTGTACAAAACCCATGGCAACAGAAGCCCCAGAAAAAGATAGTAACCGCAAATTGTTGGTGGTAGGCCTGATCATTGTCCTGCTCAGCATCAACGGCATACTCATCTATATGCAGCAGCAGAAAACCCAGGAGAATGAGCAGCAGCAGGAGATCATCAAGGTAAAAAACACCGAGCTGGAAAACCAGATCAAGGTGTACGAAGCCCTCAAAGCCGATTTTGAACGGCAAAGCAACGACCTCAAAGCCATGGGCCTCACCAATGATTCCCTGGAAGTGAGAATCTCTGCCATTAATGCAGATTTGGCGCAGCTCCGGTCTTTCCGGAACAGCTCCTTTACCATTGCCGACCAGCGCCGGTTTCAGGAGCGCGCCCAAAACCTGGAGCAAGCCCTTAAGCGCAAAGACGAAGAAGTGGCCAAACTCACCGAAGACAATGAGGAACTGTTCACCGAAGTGAAAACCCTCAAAACCACCCAGAATAAGCTCTCTGACTCCATCACCAGAATTTCCACCACCAACCAGGAACTGGAAAGCAAGGTAGCCCTGGCCTCTAAACTGGAAGCGCAGAACATCACCGTCACCATTGTAAACAACAGAGGCAAGGAGAAGGAAGACGAAGACCAGGAGTTCAAAGCCAAACGCGTGGACAAGATCAAGTTCACCTTTAGATTAGGCAAAAACGAAGTGGCCGCCAAAGGCAACAAGGAGATCATGATGCGCTTGATTGAGCCAGACGGTGCAGCGCTCTACAACCTGGCCACCGGCTCGGGCACGTTTGAGTTTGAAGGCCGTGAGCAGTTCTACACCGCCAAGCGCGACATTGTGTTTGACAATTCTCAGCAGCTGGTCACTTTCCTCTACTCAAAAGGCAGCCCCTACAAAACCGGCAAGCACATTGTAGAAATCTACTCCGGCGGCTACCTGATTGGCACCCAAACCTTCACCTTGGAATAAAAAATTAAGGCATCATAAAAACAGAAAGGCCTGACGCGTAATTGCGTCAGGCCTTTCTGTTTTTGGCTCCGTTTCCAGAAATGAGCCCGAAAACGGTAAAACAAAATAAGGGCGATGCCTTTCCAGCACATAGCCCCTATTTACCATTAGGTATCAGCTGTGTTTAGTCAATCATCACGCGGCGGTCCTGGATTACCTTGAAGTTCTCAATCAGTTTTATAGCCTCCGGAATGTCTTCTGAGAAAATGGTAATAAACGAATTGCGTTCGGCGTGCTCCAAGGCATAGGCAATGGCAATCATCTCCTGGCCAATCACTTTGTAGTTTTTGTCTGGATCTACCTGGGTAATACCCGCCACCATTAATTCTATGATGTTCTCGGCGCTGCGGCCGCGCAGGTCTTTGTCATGGCGCACAATCACTTCGTCAAACATAGAGGCGGCTAAGCGGCCCATTTCCACAATGTCCTCGTCGCGGCGGTCGCCTACCCCGGCAATAATGCCCACGTGCTTGCGGGCGTCTACGTTCTGCAGGAACTCGGCAATCCCTTTCATACCGGCCGGGTTATGCGCATAATCTACCAAAACCTCAAAGGTTGGAAACTTGAACAGGTTCATACGCCCCGGTGTCTTGTTGGAAGAGGGAATAAAGGTACGCAGCGCCGTCTTGATCTCAGAAATCTCAAAGTGCGAGATATAACCGGCCAAGGTGGCGGCCAGCACATTCTCAATATTGAACTTCGCCCTTCCGCCAAACGTCAACGGAATGTCTGCCACGCGGTCTACCCTAATCTTATAGGTGTTTTTGAAGATGGAGATATAGCCGTTTTCGCAGACCGCCGCCAGGCCGCCTTTGGCCACGTGCTTAAGAATGCGCGGGTTACTTTCATCCATACTGAAGAAAGCCACTTTGGCATCTACCTCCTGCGCCATGTTATAGACGTGGTCATCATCGGCGTTCAGAATGGCGTAGCCGTCTTTGCTGACCGCTTTGGGTACCACGGCTTTCACGCGCGCCATGTCCTCTAAAGTATAGATATCACGCAAGCCCATGTGGTCCTCGGCTACGTTGGTCACAATGCCAATGTCGCACTGCTCAAAACCCAGGCCGGAGCGCAGCATGCCGCCACGGGCACATTCCAGTACCGCGAAGTTCACGGTAGGGTCCCGCAACACGAACTCGGCACTTTTGGAACCGGTGGTATCGCCTTTCTCCAGCATGCGGTCCTGTATGTAAATACCGTCTGTGGTGGTGAAGCCCACTTTGTAGCCTTTGGATTTGACCATGTGCGCAATGAGCCGTGTGGTGGTGGTCTTGCCGTTGGTGCCGGTCACGGCTATGATCGGGATTCTGGCAGTACAACCCCGCGGGAACAGCATGTCCATTACGGGCTCCGCCACGTTGCGCGGCAAGCCTTCTGTGGGGGAAATGTGCATTCTGAACCCAGGGGCGGCGTTTACTTCAATTACGGCCCCACGGGCCTCCGGCAACGGAATGGCAATATCTGAGGTCACCACGTCTATACCGCAAATGTCCAGGCCAATGGTTCCGGCAATACGTTCGGCCATTAAAATGTTATAGGGGTCAATCAGATCTGTAACATCAGTGGCCGTGCCGCCGGTGGAGAGGTTGGCGGTGCTTTTCAGGAACAGTTCCTCGCCTTCGGCCAACACGGTTTTGAGTGTGTAGCCTTTTTTCTCCAGAATGCCTTTGGTGTCTTTGTCAACGGTAATGCGGGTTAAGACTTTTTCATGGCCCACGCCCCTTCTGGGGTCACTGTTCACCTGGTTGATGAGTTCCTGTACCGTGGACGAACCATTTCCTACCACCATGGCCGGAGTGCGTTTGGCCGCGGCCACAAACTTTTGGTTCACCACCAGTAGCCGGAAATCATAACCTTCAATAAACTGCTCCACAATGACGGCGTCTGAGTATTTCTGGGCCATTTTGAAGCCGGCTATAGCCTCTGACCAGGACTTGAGATTAATACCCGCGCCTTTGCCGTGGTTGCCGTCTAAGGGCTTGGTCACAATGGGGTAGCCCAGGAAATCAATCGCCTCTTTGAGTTCATCCAGGTTGTAGACAATCTCGCCTTCCGGCACGGGCACCGCCGCTTCGCGCAGCATGGCTTTAGTCGCACTTTTATCACCAGCAATCTCGGTGGAGAACGCCGACGTCTGGTTGGTCATGGTGGCCTGAATACGCTTCTGGTTCACGCCGTAGCCCAACTGAATCAAAGAGTGCTTGTTGAGCCTGATGTAGGGAATGCCTCTGGCTACCGCCTCTGAGACGATGGAATAGGTACTGGGCCCAATGTGTTCATCTTCCCTGATCACATGCAGCTCATCAATGTCTGGCTGAATGTCATAGGTTTCATTGTTGGCCAATGCCAAGGTGGCCCTGATAGCGGCGTGGGCGGCATATTCCCCGGCTTTTTCTTCCTGGTAAGAGAACACCACGTACTCAAACCCGGGCTGCGGCGCCGGGTACGAGCGGCCGAAGCCTGAGTTCATACCGCCCAGGGTCTGCAGTTCCAATGCCACATGTTCTACTACATTGCTCAACGGAACCCCTTCTTCCTGCACGCGCTGCAGGTAGCCGCCCTCCTGGCCTTTGATGCTGCGGTGTTCCACCATGCCTGGGAACTGCTCTTCCAGCCTTTGGTGGAACCCTGGAATGTCTGTAGTCAAGACGCCGGCATACTGTTCCATGTCCAGCTTTAACACAATGATTTTTGGGTGTTTGACAGACCAGTAGTTTGGTCCGCGCATAACGCGCAATTCAACGATTTTCATAAGGGTTCTTTATCCTTTATGGATGGGTTTTTTGTTATGTCTGTTAAAAATTTTCCATTGTGTAGGTGTCGCCTTTACCCAAAAGATGCACTTTCAGGTCTCTGATGGTCACAGGAACTCCCTCCTCTACCTCATATATATTGGTGGCTGTGCTTCCCCGGCCGTCTACAATGACTACCAGGCCGCTGCCGATTACTTCCAGTTCTTTTCCTTTTTTCACCACAATGCCCGTGTCTTCCTCCAGGCCAATGCCCAAGAACGTGGGGTTGGTGGCAATCATTTGGGCCATGCGCACCATTCTTCCGCGTTTAATGAAATGGGTGTCAATGGCGGCATCGTTCAACAGCTCCAGCCCGGCGGTAATACTCACGGCCCCTTTTATAAAACCACCGGTGCTCATGCCTTGGTAAATCATTTGAGTGGACATGGCCGCCGCCCCGGCACTGGTACCGGCAATCACCAGGTTCTCTTTGTAATAGCGCTCTTTGATGAGGCGCATTACTTCTGTGCCACCAAAAATAGCTGTCAGGCGCAATTGATCGCCGCCGGTGAACAGAAGGCCCGCTGCTTTTTTAATGACAGCCATGTATTCTTCCTGGCAGGAGTCTTCCCGAGAACGTATGTCCAGCACCTCTACGTTTTTGGCACCAAGATTAGCGAATACTTTTTTGTAGGTGTTTCCCTGTTCTACTGGCAAAGAAGACGCCGTAGGAATTACCACAATCAACGAATCTTTGCCGGGCAATTCTTTGACAAACCGCTCCAGTATCTCATTCTTGACAAAATTTAGGTTGTGCTGGTTCGTCTCGTCCTCTTTCGGGTCATCGCCTTTGTTTTCGCGGCCACCAATGGCAATGAGGGTACCGTTGGGGGTTTTGAATTCTACAGATGGTCTGGTTTTTTTATCCTGGTCAGCGCGTGTCTCGCTCATGCAGCATTGTTGCGTTGGTGAATTGGCTCCTTTGGGTTGATAGTCAAGGCCTTGGCACAGTAAAAAAATATTGATTTGGCAGTGAGGAAGCCGCTATCACCCTGTGCTTCATTAAAATGGCAATAGTTGGTTTGGTTACGTGAATTTTTTATAAAAGATTAGAGATTTCTAATTTATGATAGATGCCGCAGGAACCACTGCGGAAAGTACTTAGGCCCGCTTAAACCCTATAAGGATCTGGTACCAAGCCATACATTAATAAATGAATGGACCGCACCAAAGAAAGGAGCACTAACCTTAGATGGGCGAATAATGAAAAAGCCTCCGCTAGGTATTGATTGGAACAAGTTAGAGACAAGCCGAAAAACAGAAAACCCGCTTAGATGGCTCTAAGCGGGTTTATCAGACCTAGGTGAGGTAACGAGCGGATTCGAACCGCTGTACGAGCTTTTGCAGAGCTCTGCCTAGCCACTCGGCCACGTTACCGTTTTTGGTAGTGCAAATATACGCTCATTTTCATAAGAGGCCAATATTATCTTCTATTTTTAAAGCCGTATAAAGAAAAAGAGCCCCAACTGCTTGGGGCTCTTCTCTATACATTTCCTAACTATGGGGAGACTACTCAGCAGACTCAGTAGAATCAGGTGCTTCAGTAGCCTCAGGAGCGTCAGCCTCTGGAGCTTTCTCAGTGCGTGCTTTGGCAGCAGCAGCTAATTTCTTCTCACCGGCTTCTTTCTCCGTTTCCATCATTTGGTCTTTCAAGGCAGAAAGCGCGTCTAAGTCACCTAAAGTAGCACGTACTTCATCTTTCTTAGGGGCAGCAGCGGCAGCTGTTTTAGCAGTACCGGCGGCTGGTGCGTCTTTCTTCTCAAACTTCTTGCGCTTGGCATCTTCTGGCTGGGCCGTGTGCATGGCGGTGTGCGACAAGATAATCTTACGATCTTCTTTAGAGAACTCAGTAACTTTGAATTCAATTTGCTCACCGGCTTCAACTGCCGTACCGTCTTCTTTCGCAAGACCTTTAGGGAATGCGAAGCCTTCAATACCGTAAGGCAATTCCAACGTGGCACCGCGGTCAGATTTCTCCAACACGGTTACTTTGTGGGTAGAGCCAATAGTGAAGACAGAAGCAAAGGTATCCCAAGGATTTTCTTCCAATTGCTTATGACCCAGGGCCAGTCTGCGGGCAGAAGCATCCAGTTCAAGAACCACTACATCCAGAGAATCGCCAACTTTCACGAACTCAGATGGGTGCTTGATTTTCTTGGTCCAAGACAGGTCAGATACGTGTACCAAACCGTCTACGCCTTCTTCCAGCTCAATGAACAGACCAAAGTTGGTCAGGTTTCTAACCACACCGGTGTGGGTAGTACCAACGGCATACTTGGTCAAGACATCTTGCTTGGTCCACGGATCCTCGGTCAACTGCTTAATACCCAGAGACATTTTGCGGTCGTTGCGGTCCATGGTCAATACTACAGCCTCAATTTCATCATTTTGCTTGATGAAGTCTTGCGGGTTGCGCAGGTGCTGTGACCATGACATTTCTGACACGTGGATCAAGCCTTCTACGCCTGGCATCAATTCTAAGAACGCACCGTAATCGGCTACGTTTACAATTCTGCCTTTCACGCGTGAACCAACTTCTACTTCGCCAGGCAGGGCATCCCATGGGTGAGGCGTCAACTGCTTCATGCCCAAAGAAATACGCTTCTTGTCGTCGTCGAAATCCAGAACTACCACGTTCACTTTCTGGTCTAGCTCCAACACCTCTTGCGGGTGGTTGATGCGGCCCCATGAAATATCTGTGATGTGCAATAGACCATCCACACCGCCAAGATCGATGAACACACCGAAGTTGGTCATGTTTTTGATCACGCCTTCCAGCACCTGACCTTTTTCAAGGTTGTTCAAGATGGCGGCACGTTGCTGCTCAAGATCTTTCTCAATCAGTACTTTGTGCGATACTACTACGTTGTCAAAAGCAGCGTTGATTTTCACTACTTTCACTTCCATTTTCTTACCTACATAGACATCAAAGTCACGGATAGGCTTCACATCAATCTGTGAACCTGGCAAGAAGGCCTCAACGCCGTAAAGGTCAACGATCAAACCACCTTTGGTTCTGCGTTTCACTACCCCTTCCAGGATACTGTCGTTCTCCAGGGCGCCGTAGATCATCTCCCACGCTTTCACAATTTTGGCTTTCTTTCTAGACAGGATCAACTGACCGTTAGGGTCTTCCTGGTCTTCAATGAAAACCTCCACTTCATCCCCAACTTTCAAGTCAGGCATGTCACGGAATTCAGAAACGGGAACCAGACCATCAGACTTAAAGCCGATGTTCAAGATCACGTCGCGGTCAGTGATACCAACAACGGTACCTTTGATCACTTCCTCTTCCTGAACGGTGTTCAGGGTGTCGGCATACATTTGTTCCATTTCAGCACGCTCTGTAGCAGAGTACGCGCCGCCGAAACCCTGGGAATCAAACTTATCCCAGTCAAAATCTTCTAAATTTGCCATAATGCGCTTTGGTTCACCACTAAAAAACGCCTTGCCCCAGAACCCTGAGCCCGGCGTAGTTTCTATTACATACTCTGTTGCCAGAGGCATCCGCCTTGAATGCGCCGCAAAGGTACAAAATTTTCTGGCTGAAATCCTTGAGATACAGGCACATTTCTTACAAGTGCAGTTATTTTCTTTAGGTGCCGGTTTTCGTTAAAAAATCAAAGGCGTTTTGGGGCTCCTTTCTGAAAATGAGCCCCAAAACGCCTCTACATATTTATAGTTGATAGTTAACCAACTTACATTTTCCGGCGCTTCACATCTTGAATAATCTTGAGTGCGTCTGCCTCATACTTTTTATCAATGGTGAGCAGCACAATGCCGTAGGTGGCTTTGTCCCCAAATTCTTCCTGGGCGTCGGCGGGTTTCAAGGCTTCGGCGGCTAAAATCCAGGCTTGGTCAATCTGGTCAAGGGCCATTTGCTCAATCTCCACGGGGCGCTCTTCCAGTGTCATGAAGATCTTGGCGTCTGGGTTAATGTGCAAGACCGTCTTCCCGAATTTCACTTTCACAGGTTTGGCGTTGGCATCTTGCGCCTGCGCTTCTGTAGCGCACAAGGCCCCCAGCAGGAGCAGGAAAAAGAATACTTTTTTCATAAAAATCAATTAAGGGTTAGGTAGGTAGTGGCGGCGCAAAAAAACGGAACATGCGTTTTCGGGCTCATTTCTGAAAACGAGGCCAAAAACAGGAAAGCGTTATGCTAGAATTACTTACAGGCCAGAAACGCCTGCGGCACCTATGGGGGCGGTGGTGCCGTTTTGTACCTCAAAGATATATTTTTTTAGAAAAAACCAGATTTTTTAGTTCGTCTTTTTAAGGAGTTCCTCCACGGCTGCCTGGTGGGCGGGTTTTATGGAAATCAGGACCACGCCGTTCTTACCGTTGGCCTCATAGAGCGCGGTGGCCGCTTCGCTTTTCAGCACGTCAATGGATTGGATCCACTCTGGGTTGATGGTTTTTAACATTTCCTGCTTGAGGGCAATGTCGCCGGTGGGTGATTTTACCAGGTACAAGGGACTTTTATCAGAAATTGGCCCGACAGAATTTTTGAGCGTTATGGTTTTAGGACGTATTGCAGCGGCAACTTTACTATCATTTTCACTTTTGGCTTTCCAAACGGTGACCGCATCAGTTTTCATTTCAATGACAATGGCGCCATCTTTCGCCTTTTCCCCATAAAGGTCTACGGCAGATTTTCCTTTGAAAACCTGGATGGACTCAATCTGATCTGGGTTAATAGCGCGCAATTCAGATTCACTGACAGGTTTCTCGCCTTGTTCTGTTTTAACTATTATATAAGGCTTGGCCGCTGCATTCTATCTATTTCTGATAAGTATTTTGCCATTGTCATCTAGGGTTGCGTGGTGCTGCGCTTGGCCAGCAGTGGCCCCTAGCATGAACAAGGCAATAAGGAAGGAGGACGTTTTAGCCATGCCGGTGGTGGTATAATAAGTTTTTATAAAAGCAATCTACACTTTTACGCGTTCACTTAAAAATGGAATCCAGGCGTGGTCCAGTTCTTGAATGCTGGCGCGCAGAAAAGAGACCAGCGTGGGTTTATAGGGCTTTCGGTAGAGTTTCATTTCCATTTCCTCCGGGGTGCGGTCGCCTTTTCTGGAGTTGCAGCGGCCACAGGCCGTGATGAGGTTGTACCAGGTGCTTTCGCCGCCTCGGCTGCGCGGAATTAAATGGTCTAGGGTGAGGTTGCGGGTGGCGCCACAGTACTGGCACTGGTGACCGTCACGGCGCATGATGTTCTGGCGGGTGAGCGAAATGCCTTTGTAAGGCACGCGCACGTAGCGGTACAGCCTGATGACCAGCGGCCGGGGAAACGTTTTGGAGATGGTCCGGAGCCCGTTCAACACATCTTGGGCTATCAGTTCAGCTTTCTCCAGGTACAGCAACACAAAGGCCTTGTGCAGCGTGCAGGTGGCAATGGCTGAATAATCCTGGTTCAGTAAGAGTACCTTATCTTTCATACGCTTCCCGGGTGAGTGATTGCTTTGGGTAAGATACGAAAAATCTTAAAGCAAAGGCATACCTGCCTGAGCACCAGGCCGCCAAGAAGTTTTTTCTAAGACAAGATGCGTTTGATAATGCGTAGTTTGTGCGAATACCGCTTGCGCTCGCGGTGGTAAATGCCGTGGTGGTCCAGGGGGTCTATGCGCACTTCGCCGGAGGCATGAATGATTTTCTGGTCTTCCAGCACAATGCCCACGTGAATGATGCGGCCTTCATCATTGTCAAAAAAAGCCACATCGCCGGGACGGGCCTGGCTCACGAAATGGACTTCATGGCCGTGCACCACCTGCTGGTACGCGTCTCTCCTTAGTTGGTGGCCGCATACGCCGTACACCTGCTGCACAAACCCAGAGCAGTCAATTCCGAACACCGATTTCCCACCCCACACATATGGGGCTTTCAGAAACTGAAGGGCAATCTTCTGCAGAAAATTCTCGCGGTACGGCAAGGCTGGGTTTGAGGCCCGACCGTTGTACACCAGCCGCTCTTCTCCCACTCTCAGGTTGATTCCGTCAAAAAACGGCAGCACACTTCCCAGGCCAATTGGTGTCACGCCGTCTGGCCCACTCACGGTCTGGATAAGATCCATGGACCGTGGGTGCTTCACGTCAAGCCATTCCTGAAAATAGGCTTCTGTTACGGTGAAATGCTGTTTCAGGTCAATCCAGCCTTCATAGTCATCCAGAGCGTTGCGCACCTGCAGCCATTTTTCCTGGGTCTGGAGCACTTCATAGCACTCGCCAAACACCAGCTGCGAAATCTGCTCGCTTTTGTCAGAAGGTTCCCGGCGTACCGGCACCAGGCTCAGTTTACAAATCCCGAAGTTCAAGGTCGTTTATTGTGCTAATTGATGAATGTGCTGATGTGTTATTTGAATGCTGAAGCAATTTCTGAATTTCTGGGAGAATATCTACAAGGCAATTCCGTTTTCGGGCTCATTTCTGGAAATGGAGCCGAAAACAGGGAGTTGTTATTATTAATTGTTTGCCCTATTCAACATCATTTGCCAACCGCGGATTCTCCCCTTGAGGGGAGCGTAGAGGGGTGTTTGTGGCAGCGAGAGTAGCTCTGCAGAGAGATTTTTACCCTGGAGAGCATATCACAAAAGTGATTTTTCACGCATATCGTCCCCCTTTGAAGGGGGTTGGGGGATGATTTACATTGAAGATAAAATTCATTCCCGCGAATCGTTCTAAATCGTTCCATTCCTGAAGCTGATGTTTCTTCCACGTGCTTGATCATCCCCCTACCCCCTTCAAAGGGGGACGAAATGCGTGGTAATCAAGAATGCGGAAGGGCATATGCGATACGCCCCTACAGAATGCAATGCGTAAATCAGCAGAAGGTAACAGCCCTAAAACGTTCCTCAAGGGGAGAATCTGCGTTTAGTTACGGTCTGTTATGTTCGCCCACATGGTCCTTTCAGGATGACAAAAAGTGGTATAATATCAGGAAAACAATTCCTAATTCTTAATTCCTAATTCTTGATCCCTAATTAAAATCGCTCTCTCGCCATTTCACGTTTCACGTCGCGTTCTTTGATGTCTTCGCGTTTGTCATAGAGTTTCTTGCCTTTGGCCAGGGCGATGTCTACTTTGGCGAAGCCGCGGTCGCTGATGAAGAGACGCGTAGGGATGATGGTGACGCCTTGTTCCGTGATACCTTCCCGCAGTTGCTTGAGTTCGCGTTTGTTGAGCAGAAGTTTGCGCTCACGGGTGGGTTCATGGTTGTAGTGCGTGCCCTCAGTGTATTTGGAGATGGTGGCCTGCAGCAGAAACAGTTCGTTGCCGTTGAACACGCAGTAGCCGTCGGCCAGGTTTACGTTGCCTTCACGAATGGATTTTATTTCGGTGCCTTTGAGCATGATGCCCGCCGTGTATTTGGCCAGGAACTGGTATTCATAGGAAGCCCGCCGGTTAGAAATGTTCACCGATTTCTGGAGCCTGTCTTTGTCTTTCGCTTTCGCCATTTAGGATTGTCTGTGCATCAAAAGTGCGCGTAACTTCTCTTTTTTCAAAATCTTCTGCCCGGTTTGGCCGGTGGCCACCAGCCTATCGCCCGCTTTCACCTGAATTTCGCAGAGCAACTGATTGCCTTTCAGTTCCTGGTAAACAGCCGTTATGTGCAAGGTTTCGCCTAAAAATGCGGGGCTTTGGTGGTCAATGTGCAGCATGGTGCCAATGCCTTCCTCGTCCTCCTTTATCATCTCCAGCACAAACAGGCGACTGGCCCATTCCATGGCCTGCGCTAAGGCAAATGTAGAGCAAACGTTATGCACCAAACCGCTCTCAAACTGTGCGAAATCTGCCGGAGTAACCGTTTTCTGGTACGTTTTAATATCGCCGGTCTTGAAAAGCTGCTTCATGGTGCCAGGGCTTGGGCCGCGAAGTTCATCAAATTTTTAAACCAAAACAGCCTGGCCCCACACATTTGCGCTGGGCCAGGCTGTTTTTATCCTGAGAGATACCTTAGTGGCTTCCGGCGGAACTGCCTTCTTCCTGGCCGCCGTCTTCAGAACTTACGCCGCCTTTGCGTCCGCCGCCATCAGAAGTCACGCGTAAGTTTTGCGCAATATCTGAGGTGTCACCGTTGATGGGCTCGTTGGTGGAGGCTTTGGTATTGCTGGTCTCCGGTTTGCCTAGTTTCTCGTTGCGGTCGTCTCGGTTTTTATTGGTTTCGTTGGCCATCGTTTTGTCAGGTTAAGTTTGAATACTTTTCTAACAGATACGGCGAAATTTCATCTTTAGATACCTAACCAACTTTCTTATACTTCATAAAAGCTGTTTTCGGCTTCATTTCTGAAAACAAGCCAAAAAACGGAAATCTTAATAGAAGAACAGGTACGCCAGCAAAATAGCCGCAATCACACCGGCCAAATCAGCGAGCAAACCGCAGGTGAGCGCATACCGCGTCTTGCGCACGCCCACCGACCCAAAATACACCGCCAAGATATAGAACGTAGTCTCGGTGGAGCCCTGAATGGTAGAAGCCACGCGGCCCACAAACGAATCTACGCCGTAGGTGTTCAGCGTTTCCACCATGAGTCCACGGGCCCCGCTTCCGCTCAGCGGTTTCATGAAAGCCACCGGCAACGCTTCCACAAAATCTGTGTTCATGCCCGTAAAACTGAAAAGATAGCCCAGCCCGTCCACCAGCATGTCCAGCGCGCCCGACACCCGGAACACGCCAATAGCCACCAGAATAGCCACCAAGTACGGAATAATGGTGATGGCCGTGGAGAAACCCTCCTTCGCTCCTTCAATAAAAGCCTCGTACACATTCACTTTCCTGACCAATGCCAAGGCAATAAACGACACGATGATGGTGAACAGAATCACGTTGCTGGCTACCTGCGAAATGATACTTATCTGCTCCTGACTAATGGTGCTGAAATAATAAATCAGCCCAATGATAAAGAGCAAAACGGTACCCAGATACGCCAGAATCACGGGGTTGAGCAGGTTAATACGCTGGTAAAGTGCTACGGTAATCAAGCCCACCGTAGTGGAGAAAAACGTGGCCAGCAGAATAGGAATGAAGATATCTGACGGGTCTGCCGCGCCCAACTGCGCCCTGAACACCATAATACTGATGGGAATAATGGTCAGGCCCGACGTGTTGAGCACCAAGAACATAATCTGCGCGTTGCTGGCCGTTTCCTTCTCTGGGTTGAGTTCCTGCATCTCCTTCATGGCTTTCAAACCCAAAGGCGTAGCCGCGTTGTCCAGCCCCAGCATGTTGGCCGAAAAGTTCATCAAGATAGAACCGAACACCGGGTGATTCTTAGGCAATTCCGGGAACAGACGGTTGAAGAACGGCCCCACTAACTTCGCAAATATGGCGATGATGCCGCCCCTCTCTCCCACTTTCATCAAGCCCAGCCACAGCGTCATCACGCCGGTGAGGCCCAATGAAATCTCGAAGCCGGTTTTGGCGTTGTCAAAGGTGCTGGTGACCATCTTCTGAAAAATCTCGATGTCCTGGAAAAAGATAAGCCGAAAAAGCGCAATGCAGAACGCGATGATGAAAAACGCCGCCCACAGATAATTTAAGACCATTGAAAAAAAGGTTTGCTAGGTTGGGTAGAAAGGTTGAAGTGCGGAAGATACACATCTGCCTCAAAAAAACCGCCGACCTGTAATAAGACCGGCGGTTTTGATAGGTAAATTTACTAAAGGAGATATTTCTCACGAGGAAAAAAATGCGTTTCTGGCCTCGTTTCTGGAAATGAAGCCGAAAACGGAAACCGAGAAATCCCCTCTCCCCCAGGGAGAGGGTTAGGGTGAGGGTGTAAGCATTTCAATTAAAGGTTTACTCCAAAATTTCTCCCTCATCCTAACCTTCTCCCAGAGGGAGAAGGGACGGGGCCGTTGCGTTTTCAGCTTTATTTGCAAAACAGAGCCCGAAAACGGAAACACAAGCCTTGCCTTTACACCAACTCCGCCAAACGCTCCACGCCCAAACCAATTTTGCCGTTGGGGCGCATGATGCCGTTTTCAATGGTAAATCCACCAGAAACCACGTCACGGGCCAAATCCAAACTTCCGTCTAAGTCAATGTATTTGGTGTTGGCGCAGGAGAAGGCGGCGTGCAAAGCGGCGCTGATGCTCACAATGCTTTCATCGTTGCAACCCCACATCAAATCAATGTCTGAGAGGTTGGCCACGGTGGCAATCTGCCGCGCTGCGTACACACCGCCGCACTTCATCAATTTAATGTTGAAGATGCCGCAGGCGCGCGGCGCAGATGCCAATTTAAACGCATCATACGGGCTCAGCAATGATTCATCGGCGGCTACCAGGTCTTTCACGGCGGCGGGCAGGGCGCGTAAATCGTCAATGTTGGCAGCTTTGAGCGGCTGCTCAATCAATTCAATGTTAAGATTAGCAGACCGGGCGCAGAAGGTTTCCAGGTCAGTGGCGGTGTAGCCTTGGTTGGCGTCAATCCTGATGGTGACTTTCTGCCCGAACACTTCGCGCAACTTCACCAGACGCTCCAAATCCTGCTCCACGGTTTCGCCGGTTTTCACCTTTAAATGCGTAAAGCCACGGCCCACGTATTCCTCGGCTTCCTCCACTGTTTCGGCTACATTTTTTATCCCGATGGTGATGCTGGTGGGCAGTTCTTTCAATTGCTGGCCTAAGAAAGAAACCAGTGGCACGCCCAGGTACTTGCTGAACAAATCATGCAGGGCAATATCCAGCGCGGCGCGGGCGGCGGGGTTCTTTGGGAATTTAACGGCCAGTTCCTCGCAGAGCAATTGGTACTCGCGCAGGTCGCGGCCTTTGAGCCATTCCAGATTCTCGGGTTGCAGGGCGGCCCAGGTGGAAGACAGCGCCTCGCCCACCACTTCTTTGCTGGGGTTGCCAGCACCAATGCCGGTCAACCCGTTTTCGGCCACCAGTTCCACCAGCACATTCTCTACCGCAGAAACAGTTTTAAACGCGATGGTGTACGGACGCGTGAGTTCTAAATCTGCTTTCCAGACGTTGATTTCTTTTATCTTCATACGGCGGCTTCTTCCTTCACTACCACTTCTTTCACCAGGTCAATGATGCGGTCCACGCCGTCTTCCAGCGGAAGAATTACCGGCAGATTCAACTCGGCTTCATATTGCTGTTGGTAGGCGCGGGCTTCCTCCAGAGAAAGTCCGGCGGTATTCAACGTCACGGCAATCACTTGGGCGCCATAGAGTTCTATCAACTGAATCTCCGTGGAGATGGGTGGAATCTTGATGCCCATCGTTTCATTGTCATCGAAGAAAATACGGGCAGGCGCATGCTGCAACACCACGTATTTCATTTGGCCAGACACCAGATATTCAGAGCCACACGGGCCGCTGGGATTGCGCAAAGCCGCCTGACCTTCCACAAAAAATACGTCGGGTTGGTGCTCTTCATAGCTGGCCAACAGCGCGTGCTCCAGTTCGCCGGACACGAAATCATTGTAGGTAGAATCCAGGATGAAGCCTTTGCCCCTGCCCTGCATCCAGCCGGTTTGGCCGGTGAAAATCATTTGGGCTTTGAGACCAGCGGCCTCGGCGGCTTGGGTCAAAAGGCGCGTGGTGGTGCGTTTGCCCATGCGTACATCGGTTCCTAGCACGGCCACGCGCGGGGCGGGCAGGTCTTTGATTTTACCGGTCCAGAAATGGAGTTCGCTCTTGGGTTTGGGCTTGCGCACGTCAATTATTTGCACGTTGTGTTGCTTGGCGAGGTCCGCCAAATCTGGCATGTCAGAGATGTACTCGTGTAGACCGCTCACAATGTTGATGCCGTTTCCCATGGCTTCGGCCACGGTGGTTTTCATGGTGGCGGGCAGCTTGCCGCCCTTCGGGGCGATGCCCACCAGGCAGTATTGCGCCGTTTCCGGGCTCTGTTTCAGAAACGAAGCCAAATCTGGGTACACCGGAATGTTGCGATGGGTACCGTCTACCACCTCGCCGGCGTCTTTGCCCGCCGAGACGTGGTCAATAACGCCAATGATGTTGTAGCGCTCTGTGCCCCTGATAAGGCCATGGGCAGTTTTGGCGGGATAATGATGTAAGAGCCCGTCGGTGAGAATGATGGCATTTCCGTCCATAATGGTAAAGAGGTTTAGGGAATAGCGTTTGGTTTCGTTAGTCAGGTTGAATTTGAATTATAAAACAGCTCCATGAAATACTGCCGGTTTGGGTTCGCCCAGTTTATAGACAAAGCCATTCACAATAGCGTATTTCACAGCGCCAGAAGCGTCTTTCAAGATAAAGTTGGCTTGTTTCTCCAGGGCCAGGCTGTGGTTGGCGGTTTGGTTGGCGGCCAGCAGGTTGAGCGGTAAAAGCGTGGGGTTCAGGTTGGCCAGACGGTTGGTGATTTTAACGGTGGTGTAGCCTTCGGCCAATAAAGTTTGGGCACGTTCCCAGGTCAGTTCACTCACGTCCTTCAGCGGGGTGGGAAATACGTTGCCGGGATGCATGGTGAGTCCTTGACCGTCCAGTTCCTCGTAGCCATAAAACACGCGCATGTCACCAATCTCTTCCACGGAGCTGCGGCGGTAAAAGCCATCGGGTAGTTGCGCGCTTAATTCGTCTCGATTAATACCAATGTCCATAAGTGTGTCGCGGTTTTTGTCCTGGTAGCGCACGTTCCGGATTACCAGGTCAAAGAGGTTGCGTTCGTTCTGAGGAATTTTGAAATAGTCTTCCAGTTTATACTTCTCGTAGCCTTTGTTCCCAATCAGATGCAGAGCGCTCAAAATGGTGGCGAAGTTGAGTTGCCGAATCACCTGTTTCTCAGGGTCGTTTTGGTAGCCGCCCGATTCAATCAAGATGACGCTGGTTCCCCATTTCTGAATATTATCACCGAAGGCGCGCGGTTCATGTTCATCTGAATATTTTGCCACGTGGCCCGGAATCAATTGCTGCAAGCCTTCATTCATGCCCACAATGGTGCGCATGGCGCGGTCCCGCACGGGGTTCACCGTCTGGGCGAAGTCAAAGGCCGGGGCCAGAAACGAAATAGTAGCTGGTTTGGCGGTGGCGCCCACGGTGTAATAGCGGCTCTGGTCATGCAGGTTAAACCCGAATTCGGGCTTCAGGCTTTGCTGCAGGTTTTTGAGCAGGCGCGCCTCGGGGCTCTGCAGCCGGAGCGCATCGCGGTTCAGGTCAAGGCCCAGCGCATTGCGGCGCGTGAAAACCTCGGCTCCGTCTGGGTTGAGCATGGGCACAAAGTACAAGGTCAGGTTCTGAAGAATTTCTTGCACCGTGCCTTCCAACTTGCCGGGGTTCTGCAGCAGCTTGAACAAGTCAAACAGCGCCATGGTGGCCGTGGCTTCATCGCCGTGCATCTGCGACCACAGCAACACCTTGGTCTGGCCGGTGCCTATTTTCACCAAGTAAATATCCCGGTTCTCCACCGACTTCCCGGCCACCTTCACCTCAAACCGCGGTTCCTTGGCCAGGTTCCGGAGCAAGGGCACCACGTCTTTGTGCTTGAACCTACGGTGCTGCAGGGTGGGTTCTTTGTGGTTCACATGTTCGTCAAACGCCAGCTTGGCCACCTGCGCAGGCGCCACGGTCTGGCACTGTGCCGCCGGAAGTGTCATGAAAAGAAAAATGTATAAAAGTAGTTTCCTCATAAACTCTGAAGCCAGCATTTAGCCACTTTGTTTTGGTCCTGTGCATTTCCTCTTTTCTAGAGTTCGCCCAAAGCTGCGGTTAATGTAAGCACCTATTTCGGCTTACGGAAATGAAATTAAAATTTTTAACGTAAGTACTGAGACTTTTCTCAAAGAAAGGCTTTTTGAGTAATGAATTTTGGGTTGGGTCGGAAACAAAATTCCTGTTTTCGGGCTCGTTTCTGAAAATGAAGGCAAAAACAGGAATTGGCACAGACACTCGCAGGAACTGCGCACACTACGAGGTCTTTTGAGCAACAGCAGTCGGAACCTCCACCCTAGAGACAAGGCAGGGCCTTGTCTCTACCACGCATTTCAAATTTCCGTTTTCGGGCTCATTTCTGGAAATGAAGCCAAAAACGGAAACGCAGGAAACAATTATCAGACTTTTAATCTGGGGTCTGGGCTGGCGTATTGGGTGGTGAAATCTCCGGCCAGGTATTGAAAATGCGCAGACATGGCAATCATGGCGGCATTGTCGGTGCAGTATTCAAAGGCGGGGAGGTACACGTTCCAGCCGTACTTTTTAGACGCTTCCTGCAAAGTGGCGCGCAAACCAGAGTTGGCCGAAACCCCGCCGGCAATGGCAATTTCTTTGATGCCGGTTTCCTTGGCTGCCAGGTGCAGTTTCTTCATCAAGGTTTGAATCAAGGCACTTTGAATGCTGGCGCAGATGTCGGCTAGGTTCTCTTTTATAAAATCTGGCTGCGCGGCACTGTTCTTCTTCACGAAGTTTAAAATACTAGTCTTAATTCCGCTGAACGAAAAATCATAGCCGGGCAGGTTCACAATGGGGAACGTGAATTTAGTTGGGTCACCGGTAGCGGCCAGTTTGTCTAGCATTGGGCCGCCGGGGTACGGCAAGCCCAGGAGTTTGGCAGATTTATCAAATGCTTCGCCCACGGCATCATCAGTGGTTTGGCCCAAAACTTCCATGTCTAAGTGGCTTTTCACCAGCACAATCTGGGTGTGGCCGCCGCTCACGGTCAAACATAGGAACGGAAAACTGGGCGCGGGTTCATCAATAAAATGGGCCAGAATATGCGCCTGCATGTGGTTCACCTCAATTAATGGCAGGTTCAGGCCCAGCGCGAAGGACTTGGCAAACGAACAGCCTACCAACAGCGCGCCTAAAAGTCCGGGACCGCGGGTAAAAGCCACCGCATCTAATTGGCTTTTTGCTATATTTGCTTTTTGCAGCGCCTGGGAAACCACGGGAATGATGTTTTGCTGGTGCGCCCTGGAGGCCAACTCCGGCACCACGCCACCGTATTGCTCATGAATAGCCTGGGTAGCCACAATGTTAGACAACACCCGTCCGTTTTGAATGACAGACGCAGATGTTTCGTCACAGGATGATTCAATCGCTAAGATAGTAGGGTTCATATTCCGTTGGAGACGCACGACCAAGAGACGCAAAAGGTACAGAAAAACTACCCCAAAGGTATAGCAAAAGGGCTGTTAAAAATAATCCTGGGCTTGGTTATCTTGGTGGTGCTGTTGGTGGGAGGCTTGGCCATTGCGCTCCGCTTCCCGAAGGTGCAGACGCGCATAGCCCAGAAAGCTGCCTCCATCTTATCTGAAACCATCAACCACAAAGTAACCATCGCCCGCGTTGACATAAAGTTCTTCAGTACCGTGGTGCTGGATAGCGTGCGCGTGCTGGACCGCCAGAACAAAACCCTCTTTTTCATTGGCCAAACTGAAGCCGATATTGGTTTCTTCCGGCTCTTCACCTTTGATAAATGGCGAATTCCGGTCACGGAAAACAAAGTATTGGCTATCCCTTACCTTCGGCTTGATGCTAACCGCCTGGACATAAACACGCTCACGCTCACCAACCCAGAGGCTAATCTGATTCAATACAAAGGCTCAGACTCTTTGAACATGAGCACGTTCATCCGGTCATTGGGCAACCTGATCACGCAAGACACCGCGCAAGACCAGCAGCCTTTCAAATTCATGATTGATGCGCTGGAAATTAAGAACGGGCACTTCACCTACCATGACTATAACCTGCCGTTTACTGACTACGGCCTTGACTATGACCACCTGGATTTAGAGCGCATCAACGGCCGTTTCTCAGCTATTGACATTAAAGGTGACACCATTCACACCCAAATCACCGGCCTTACGGCGCAAGACAAAAAATCAAAGACGTTTCTGAAGCGTCTGGACACCAAGATGGTCTACGCCCCCACCTTTTGGGAATGGGGCGATTTGAACCTGCGCGTGAACAACAGTCATCTGGCCAAGTTTGTCCGGTTTGACTACAACCGCTTCGGGAATTTTGTGGACTTCAACGACAGCGTGCACGTGACCGCTGATTTTGACAGCACCTACGTGACCTCAGATGACATCTCCATGTTCAATGACGCGCTCAAAGGGTGGGACGAAAAAGTACTGTTATCGGGGAAAGCCAAAGGTTGGGTCAATAATTTCCGGGCGCAGGACGTGGACATAAAATATGGGCAGTTCACTCATATTAAAGGCGATGTGAGTGCCCGCGGTTTGCCAGATTTCAAGAACACGTTCGCAGATTTGGAACTGGAAGCCAGCACCATCAATGCCCGTGATTTAAAGAAGTTTATTCCGGCCCACGCGTACCCTATCTCCTCTAGGGCGGGCACCATTAAACTAGAAGGCGCCTTCATAGGCTTCTACAATGACTTTGTGGCCAACGGCAAGTTTGACACGCCCCTGGGCAAACTGGTGTCAGACATCAACCTGAAATTCGACAAGAAAAACGCCAATCACTCTTCTTACAAAGGCTATCTGCAGACGGCCGGGTTTGACGTGGGCGGATTATTAGGTGACAGAAGCGTGGTCAAATCAGTGTCCATGGACGGGCGCGTGCAAGGCAGCGGCTTCACCTTGAAAACCGCCAAACTGCACGTTGATGCGCGCATCAATTCATTGCACTTATATGACTATCGCTTCCGGAACATGGTAGTTGACGCCGACCTGAGCCGCGAGACGTTCAGTGGTGATTTCAAGATCAATGATCCCAACCTGGCCATGAACGCCTCCGGTACCATTAACCTGCAGAACAACCAGCAGATTTTTGACCTCAACGCCAACATCAGAAAAGCAGACCTTTTAAAGTTGGGACTCACTGAACAGCCTCTGGTCATCCAAACCCAGGCAGATGTGGATTTCACAGGCATTGAGCTTGACAAAATTGCCGGGCTGGCCAAATTCAAGAATTCTAAAATACAGTATGAAGGCCGTGAGGTAGCCATTGACTCCCTCACCATTGAATCACATTTCCATGATGGCATACGCGAACTGCACGTGGGTTCTGAGATACTGGCCTTGCGGGCGGGCGGAAACTTCAAGTATTCCACGTTTTTCAAAGACCTGCAGACGCTGTACGAGGAATACCGCCTGAACCTCCAGAACAACCCGCTGGCCATTGAGAACTACTACCGCCGCAAACCGCTCATGCCGCCTACGGCATACGAAATTGAGTTAGATGTGCATCTCAGGCAGATTAATCCGTTGTTGAGAACCTTCGCCCCTTCTGTTTCCATCTCAGATTTCACGCGCCTGGAAGGTTCTTTCCGGAATGGCCCTACCACCATTCTGGAACTGGTGGGCTTGGTAGATACGGTAAAGGTGGATGATAACCTGTTTTACCAGAACCGCGTGGAACTAACCTCTTCTAAGCTTTGGAACAGCCCAGACGTGCTGGCCAATGCCGTGGTTACCTCTGAGCGGCAAGTGTTGGGCAGCGCCGGTGCCACCGAGAATCTGTATGTGGAAGCCGTGTGGAGCGAGCGTTTGATTAATTTTTCCAGCAACATTGCGCAAACCGGCACCACCAACAGAGCCAACATCAGCGGAAGCGTGGCTTTTGAGGAAGACAACATACGCGTGGTGTTCAACCGGTCCAACATCAATGTGCTGGAGAAAGTCTGGACCATTTCGCCCAATAACACCATTGTGTTCGCCAACGGGGCCATACGCTTTGACAATGTCACTTTCTCTAACGGGCCGCAGAGCATCAATCTGTTCGGGGTGGTGTCGCGCAATCCCAATGACCAGCTCACCATCAAACTCACCAATTTCACCCTTGATAACCTCAACCCGCTGCTGACCACTAAAATCAACGGCAACCTGAACGGCGAGGTCCAGCTGAAAGACCTGTACACCGAGATTCACTTCTCCTCCAAACTGGCCGTGGACTCGCTGTTGGTGGACAACATTTACATTGGCAACGTGGCGGGCAACACCATCTGGGAAAGCGCCCTTAACCGCATGAACGTGGACTTGGGCATTTCCCGCAATGAACAAAAAGTGTTGACCCTCACTGGCGCCTTCAACCCCAAAGGCGGCGACCAGGAACTGGATTTACTGGCCGTGATGGATGATGCCCAAATCAAACTGGTGGAACCGCTGCTCAAAACCATTATGTCAGACATGGGCGGTACCATGGACGGGCGGGTGCGCATTTCCGGCAGGCTCTCCGGCCCTGTCTTAAAAGGCTCCGTGCTGGTCACCGACGGTTCTTTTGTCTTCAATTACCTCAAAACCAAATACTTCTTCTCTGACCGGGTATATTTCACAGAGAATGATATTTCTTTCAGGGACATAAGGGTAAGAGATATTTACAACAACACGGCCATCTTGAACGGCGGCATTTTCCATAACGGGTTTGATGATATTGTGCTGGATTTGAAGGCGCGGTTCAACCGGTTTATGGTGCTCAACACCACCCGCAATGACAACCCCTTGTACTATGGCACCGCCTTCGCCTCTGGTGACATGACTGCTTTGGGCGCCGTTTCCAATTTAGAGGTCAAAATCAACGCCCGCAGTGAGACCGGTTCCAGCATATTTATCCCGCTGGACAACACCACCTCATTGGAGCGGCAGAATTTCATCACGTTCAACAGTGAGAACCCCGCCGTAATTGACACTGTGAAGACCGTGGCCCAGGTGGTGCAGAAATCTGTGGACCTGAGCGGCATTAACCTGGACTTTAACTTGGAGGTGGATGAAAACGCCTACATAGAATTGATTTTTGACGAACGCACCGGGGACATCATCCGGGGCCGGGGCCGGGGCAACATCAGAATGGTCATTGACACCCGCGGCGAATTCTCCATGTACGGCACCTATGAAATTGTGCAAGGGCGCTACAACTTCACCATGCTGGGCATTGTGAACAAAGAATTCAACGTGCGTCCCGGTGGTACCGTAACCTGGAACGGCGACCCGCTGGACGGCAACTTGCGGGTGACGGCCACCTACACCCAACGCGTGTCCCTGGAGCCCATTCTGGGAAGCTCTGCCCAGACAGACGCAGAAAGACGAAATGCCGCCCAAATACGGTACCCAGTTACAGCGGTGATGGACCTGGATGGCCCTCTCACCACCCCCCAAATCAGGCTGAACCTAGAATTCAATGACACGCCCAACCTGCTGGAAGACCGCTTGAGCAGCTACCTCAACCGCATCAGAAATGATGAACAGGAACTCAACCGGCAGGTATTTTCGCTGCTAGCCTTTAAACGGCTCACCGATGAAGCCGAATTCCAGGTGGGCTTGGTAGGCGATTTAGGCAGCAGCGTGGGCGAACTGTTCTCCAACCAGCTCAGCTACTGGCTCTCCCAGATTGACAATAACCTGGAAGTAGACATTGGGGTGAGCGGCTACGGCGACCAGGCCTTTAATGACGTGCAGCTGCGGTTGAGCTATACCTTTTTGGAAGGCCGCTTGCGCATAACCCGTGAGGGCAGCGTGAACAACACCCAGTATGGCCCCAATGGCCGTACCAACACCATTGGAGATTTGTCAGCGGAGTACTACATCAGCAAGAACGGTCAGTTACGATTACGGATCACGCACCAGACTACGCCGCGCGATTTCGCCAATAACATCACTACCTCCAGGCAGACGGTGAGTGTGCTGCACCAGGCCAACTTTGACAACTTCAAGGAGCTGTTCAGCCGTAGGCGCTTAAGCAGGAAAGCACGCCAGGTGCAGGAAACCCAGACCCCGGTTGTCTCTGATGATGAGCGCACGCCCGTGTTGCCGGTGAAAAAAGAATAGCCGTTTTTGGCCTCATTTCCGGAAATGAGGCCAAAAACGGAACCCTACCCCTGCATGTTCTAAATAAATGCATATTTTTGCAGCCACACACCTCTATGGCTAAACCGCTCAAACATACGCGTAAGAAAAAGCTGGGCAATTACCCGCACACCATGGTGATCTTCAGCATTACCCTGGCGCTTTTTGTGATAGGCCTGTTTGGCTTGCTCCTCATCCATGCCAAGAAACTCTCAAACCTGGTCAAGGAGAACATTGAAGTGCAAGTCTACCTGGACCGTGACATCACGCCCTTGGAGGTGGAGAAGCTGAAAAAGACGCTGGCCCGCAAAGAATACATTGCCTATCATGCCTCTGAGCCGCAGGTCACGTTCTTCTCCAAAGAGCAGGGCGCCAAAGAATTCATTGAAGAAAGCGGCGAAGACTTCCTAACCTTTTTGGGCGAAAACCCGCTGCGCGATGCCTTTATTCTGCGCGTAAACCCAGAATTCGCCACTTCAGCCCAGCTTAAAAAAATAAAGCATGACCTGCAGAACACTGTGGGAGTGTACGAAGTGGAATACGTGGAGAGCCTGATTGACTCCATCAACCAAAACCTGAACAAGCTGAGCATTCTGTTGATTTCCTTCGCCGGAATTCTGGTGCTGGTGGTGATTATTCTGATTAACAACACCATTAAATTGGCGCTTTTCTCCCAACGGTTCTTAATCAGGAGCATGCAGTTAGTGGGCGCCACTTCGTTTTTCATACAGAAACCCTTCTTGAACCGGGCCATTTTTCAGGGTATTGTGAGTGGCTTGCTGGCCGCTGGGCTTTTGTTTGGCTTGCTGCAGTATGTGTACCATGAGATGAGCGAACTCTACCTACTCCGTGACGAAAAACAAATCATGCTCTTGCTGGTGGCGCTATTGGTGCTGGGCGGCGTGCTGGGTTTCCTGAGTTCCTACCGCTCCGTGAGAAAATACCTCAGATCCTCTTTAGACGATTTATATTAAGCTATACCCTATATGGAAAATCAGAACCGGACGCCCTTTGCTTTTGGCAAGCGCAATTACCAAATCATGTTGCTGGGCCTGGCAGTAATGGCCATTGGTTTCATTTTAATGGCAATGGACTCTGAGCCGTACGGGTATGGTTTCTTAGGCCTCACATTAGGGCCAATTGTGCTGATGGTGGGCTTCATCATTCAGTTCTTCGCCATTTTTGCCAAACCCCGTAAAGACGTTTAATGGATATCTGGCACGCCATCATCCTCGCCATTGTGGAGGGGCTCACTGAATTTCTGCCGGTTTCCTCTACCGGACACATGGTCATTGCGTCCAGCCTTATGGGCATCAGTGCCTTTGAGTTCACCAAGATGTTCACGGTCACCATACAGTTTGGGGCCATCTTGTCTGTGGTGGTGCTGTACTGGAAACGGTTCATCAATTCCTTTGACTTCTACAAGAAACTGCTGGTGGCGGTAATTCCGGCGCTGGCCATTGGGTTCATGGTGAAAGACGCTATTGACGCCATGCTGGAACGCGTAGAGATTGTGGCCATCAGTTTATTGGTGGGCGGCGCGATCCTCATCTTCGTGGACAAATGGTTCACAGACCGGGAAAACCCCGTGACCACGCCAAGTTACAAAAATGCGCTGGTGATTGGCTTGTTCCAGTGTTTGGCCATGATTCCGGGGGTTTCCAGGTCAGCATCCTCCATTATTGGCGGTTTGACCCAGGGCATGACCCGTAAATCAGCGGCGGAGTTCTCATTCTTTATGGCCGTGCCCACCATGTTGGCTGCTGCTTCCTACAGCGTGCTCAAAGATCTGCTGCATCTGGAAATTTCTGATGTGGTGATGTTTAACATACCTAAAATTCAGGAAAGCTTTGCCGCCATCACCACCCAGGAATGGCAAGCGCTGGCAATAGGCAATGTGGTGGCCTTTTTGGTAGCCATGGCCGCCATTAAGTTCTTTGTGGGCTTTCTGACCAAGCACGGCTTCAAGCTGTTTGGCTATTACCGAATTTTATTGGGGCTGGTGATCCTTATCTTATTAGCCCTGGGCGTAGACATTCAATTAGTGTAATGCAGGAAGAAGCTTTGTATGACTTTGAGGCAGGCGCCATCCTGTTATTGGACAAACCGTTAACCTGGACGTCTTTTGACCTGGTAAAGAAAACGAAATTCGCGCTCAAGATTAAAAAGATTGGCCACGCGGGCACTTTAGATCCTTTGGCCACCGGCTTGCTGATTATGTGTACCGGTAAATTCACCAAACGCATTGAGGAGATCCAGGCCCAGGAAAAAGAATACACCGGGCAACTGGTTTTAGGCCACACCACACCTTCGTTTGACCTGGAAACCGAAATTGACAGCACCTCTCCCACGGAGCATCTCACCGAGGCCGACATCAAAGCCGCCGCCGCTTCTTTTGAAGGCGAAATAGACCAGGTGCCGCCCATCTACTCGGCAGTGAAAGTGAACGGACAGCGCGCCTACAACATCGCACGCAGTGGCGGGGAGGCCGATATTAAATCCAAACGAATCACCATCAAAAGCTTCGAGATTACCTCCATGGAAGGCAATATGGTGTCTTTTAAAGTGGTTTGCTCCAAAGGAACCTACATCAGAAGCCTGGCCCGTGATTTAGGCGAGAAGCTGGGTTGTGGCGCGTATTTATCTAAATTAGTCCGCACGCGCATTGGTGACTATCGCCTGGAAGATGCCATGAACCTGGAGCAATTGCAGGCGTTGCGTGACCAACTTATACCCCAGAATGAAGGTCATACGGGAGCTTAGCCAATTTCCAGAGTTGTCTGGCGCTGTGGTCACGTCGGGTACTTTTGACGGAGTACACGTGGGGCACCAGAAAATCCTGTCAAGGTTAACGGAGGCGGCGCGCCAAAGCAACGGGCAAAGCGTGGTCCTCACCTACTGGCCCCATCCGCGCACGGTCCTAAACCCCGAAGATGATTCACTGCGCCTGCTTTCTACCATTGAAGAACGCATTGCCGCCCTGGAACAACTGGGAGTCGACTACTTGCTGATATTGCCCTTCACCAAAGAATTCGCCCAACTCAGTTCTGAGGAATACATCCAACAGATTATTTTAGACACGCTGCACACCAAAAAACTGGTGATTGGCTATGACCACCGCTTCGGCAAAAACCGCGAGGGTGGTTTTGACTACCTGCAGCAGAACGCCGCCCGGTACGGCCTGGAGGTGGAGGAAATTCCCCGCCAGGACATTGACGAAGTAGGCGTAAGCTCCAGCAAAATAAGAACAGCCCTGGAGAAAGGAGAAGTAGCCACGGCTGCCCGTTATCTGGGTAGGCCCTATTCCTTATCAGGAACCGTGGTGCAGGGCAGGCAACTGGGCAGAACCATTGGCTACCCCACGGCCAACGTGCAGGTCTCTGAAAAGCTCAAATTGATTCCGGCGCAGGGCGTGTACGCGGCCAGGGTCACCACCCGCCAGGGCGAACACAAAGCCATGCTCAGCATTGGTACCAACCCCACCGTCAACGGAACGCACCAGACCATTGAAGTGCACCTTTTTGACTTCAACCAAGACCTGTACGGCCAGGAAATCACCATTGCATTTACCGCCTACCTCAGGCCCGAGGCAAAATTCAACTCCCTGGAGGAACTCACCCAACAACTGCACCTGGACCAACAGAATGCCTTACACCTGTTAGGATAAATTTACGAATTCCGTAACTTCACCTCAGACTTTCACGAAAGAGATAGCGGGGCAGGCAGTCTAACCAGGTTTGGGTTTGTTTCATTCAACTCCACAGGCATGTTCAAAAGCATTCTTTCTGTTCTGGGCGGCACCGCCCTGGGCGTGTTCACCATTGGCGTCATTCAATACCTTGGGTCGCAGGTGTACCCGTTGCCCGCCGGTTTAACGTCCAATGATTCAGTGGCCATGGCTTCTTACCTGGAGCAGGCCCCCGCTGGCATGTTGTTGCTGGTGCTGCTGGCCTATGCCTTCGGTTCTTTCTTTGGCGGTATGCTGGGTGCGCGTTACGCACCTGGTAAACCTATCGGTCATGCTTTGGCGGTCGGGATTATCCTGCTCTTGTTCGGGATTACGAACCTCTGGATGATGCCCCACCCCATCTGGTTTGTGGTGGCCGCCGTGGTGGTCTTTGTGCCCATGGCTTTCTTTGGCGGCATGATGTCCTCTAGGAGAATTCCTTGATTTTACCTTTCCGTTTTCGGGCTCATTTTCAGAAACGAGCCTAAAAACGGCTTTTCCTATTGCATTCCATTCTACTATCTATATTTCTATGATCAATAAAGTAGTACAAGACGCCGCCGCCGCCTGCCATGACATCCCTTCAGGGGCCACGCTCATGCTGGGCGGGTTCGGGTTGTGCGGTATTCCCGAGAACTCCATTAATGAACTGTTGCACCTGGGCGTGAAAGACCTAACCTGCATCTCCAACAATGCCGGGGTAGATGATTTTGGCATAGGTTTGCTGCTGCAGCAGCGCCAGGTGAAGAAAATGATTTCCAGCTACGTAGGTGAGAATGCCGAATTTGAGCGTCAACTGCTGTCCGGAGAGCTGGAAGTGGAACTGATTCCACAGGGCACCCTAGCCGAAAGAATCAGAGCCGGCGGCGCCGGAATCCCAGCGTTTTTCACCCCGGCCGGCTACGGCACCGAGGTAGGTGAAGGCAAAGAAAGCCGCGAATTCCACGGCAAAATGTACCTCATGGAAAACTGGCTCAAGGCCGATTTTTCCATCGTGAAAGCCTGGAAAGGCGATACCGCCGGTAACCTCATCTACAAAGGCACCGCCCGCAACTTCAACCCCATGATGGCCACCGCCGGCCACATCACTATTGCCGAGGTAGAGGAATTAGTGCCCGTGGGCGAATTGGATCCCAACATGATCCATACGCCCGGCATTTACGTGCAACGCATCTTCCAAGGCAAAGACTACGAGAAACGCATTGAGCAACGGACGGTGCGTTCCTAGTCTTCACATCTCCAAATTGATAAAAATAGTATGCTAGATAAACACGGAATAGCGAAAAGAATTGCCCAGGAAGTAGAGGACGGGTTTTACGTGAACCTGGGAATAGGAATACCCACCTTGGTGGCCAACTATATTCCCGAAGGAATGAACGTGGTGTTGCAGTCTGAAAACGGGCTGTTGGGCATGGGCCCCTTCCCTACTGAGGACCAGGTGGACCCAGATTTGATTAATGCGGGCAAGCAGACGGTGACTACTTTGCCCGGCTCGGCGCTGTTTAGTTCAGCGGAGAGCTTTGCCATGATCAGGGGCGAGCACGTGCAGTTGACCATTCTGGGTGCCATGGAAGTTTCTGAGCGCGGCGATATTGCCAACTGGAAGATTCCGGGCAAGATGGTGAAAGGCATGGGCGGCGCTATGGATTTGGTGGCCTCGGCCAAGAACATTATTGTGGCCATGCAACACACTTCCAAAGACGGACAATCCAAGCTTTTGAAAAATTGCTCGCTGCCCATCACCGGCCTTAACTGCGTGAAGAAAATTGTGACAGATTTGGCGGTGTTGGAGGTAACCGCAGAGGGCTTTAAACTGCTGGAGCGCGCACCGGGCGTGTCGGTAGAACAGATTCAGGCTGCCACTGAAGGGAATTTAATCATTGAAGGCGACATCCCGGAAATTATAGTCTAGCTTTTTTCGTTCTAGAAGACGGCGGAACAGGTCCGTTTTCGGGCTCATTTCTGGAAACGAAGCCAAAAACGGAAAAATACCGGGGACTGATTTGGGAACCGTATCTTTGCGTATTATTTCGTCTAGATTTTCGCCGGAAACACCAGGCCATCACGGGCGCTAAGTCAATTTTTACGTGCCCCCAATCCTTTACTTATGAGTGAAACTACAGAACATAAATTAATCCTTCGGCCCCTCACCTCCGCCGACTACAAAGAGGTGAAACAGATTATGGAACTGGTCTACACCACCATTGGCGGCTCCTGGACCAGTAAAGAGTTTAACTCGCTGCTTAAGCGCTTCCCAGACGGCCAATTGTGTATTGAAGACAAAGGCCGCGTGGTGGCCGCCGCGCTGAGCTTAATTGTTGATTACTCTGAGTACGGCGACAAGCACACCTATGAAAAAATAACCGGTGGCGGAAAGTTTGACACCCATGATGATGACGGCGACACGCTGTATGGAGTTGACGTTTTTGTACACCCAGAATACCGCAACCTACGCCTGGGCCGCCGTTTGTATGATGCCCGTAAGGAACTCTGTGAGAATCTGAACCTGCGCGGCATCATCTTAGGTGGCCGCATACCGGGCTACAAAGAGCATTCAGACAAGATGACGCCGGGCAAGTACATTGAGCAGGTCCGGAACAAGGAAATCTACGATCCGATCCTCACCTTTCAGCTCAGCAATGGCTTCCACGTTAGAAAGATCATTAGAGGCTACATGCCCCAGGACAAGGAATCTAAAGCCTATGCGTCTTTGCTGGAGTGGATTAACGTGTACTATGAAGAAAAGGAAACGCTGGTAGGCGGAACCAAGAAAGTGGTGCGTATTGGCGTGATTCAGTGGCAGATGCGCCAGATGAATTCCCTGCAGGATTTTGAGCAGCAGCTGGAGTTTTTCGTGGACACGGTGAGTTCTTACAAGGCAGACATGGTCTTGTTCCCCGAGTTCTTCAACGCGCCTTTGATGGCCCTCACTGATGAAAAATCGCCCTCTGCAGCCATCAGAAAACTGGCGGAATATACAGATGGCATTCGGGAGAAATTGATTCACCTGGCGCTTTCTTACAACATCAACATTATTGCGGGCAGCATGCCTGAGTACATTGAGAACAAGTTGCACAACGTAAGCTACCTCTGCCGAAGAGACGGGACTTATGACAAGCAATACAAGCTGCACGTAACGCCAGATGAAGCTCACTATTGGGGAATGCGCGGCGGAAATAAGCTGAATGTGTTTGACACTGACTTCGGGAAGATTGGTATTTTGATCTGCTATGACGTGGAGTTCCCGGAACTGGCGCGTATGCTCTCTGACCAGGAAATGAAAGTCTTGTTCGTGCCTTACCAGACAGATACCAAGAATGCGTATCTGCGTGTTCGTCATTGCGCCCAAGCCCGCGCCATTGAAAACGAGTGCTACGTGGCCATCACAGGCAGCGTGGGTAACTTGCCGCGCGTGGAGAACATGGACATCCAGTATTCGCAGTCAGCGGTGTTCTCGCCGTCAGACGTGGCGTTTCCGCATGATGCCATCATTGCCGAGGCCACGCCCAATACGGAGATGACATTGATTGCCGATCTGGATCTGGACTTGCTCAAAGACCTGAACACCACCGGCAGCGTCCGCAACCTGCGTGACCGTAGAAAGGACTTGTACAACCTGAGCTGGCTGCACCAGAAAGAAGACGATTTAACCGAGATTTAAGCAAAAAGAGAGGGTGCCCAATGGGCACCCTCTCTTTTTTATTGGATTTTCCGTTTTCGGGCTCATTTCCCGAAATGAGCCCGAAAACGGAAAAATGTTTACAGAATTCCTTTCCGTGAATCTTTAATCAAGGCCATAGTTAACCCAAGCAAGCCACCAATCAAAGCACCTAGTAATAGATGCAAGTTGCGGTTTGGGCCCGTCGGCCATTTGTGCGGTACGAAGCTGTTGACAACCTGCAGATTATCTACACGTTTTAACTGCCCTTCAAAATTGGTGCGTTTCTCCAGAATTTCCACGCTCTGCCTATATAGATTGGTAGGGTCTACGGCACTGCCATACACAAATCCAGAACCAGACGCTTTGGGATTAGCCACCGTGGTTCTCAGGCTGTCAATGGAACGTAAGTCCAGGGTCAGTTTATCTATGAACGTCTGCAGGTAATCACGTTTAATGGTTTTCATCCGGTTAAAATACGGGTTTGTTTCCACGTAATTCACAATGCCAACTTCCAGTGAGTCAAACAAGTTGTTTTGGTAAGAAGTCACCTGTACCCCAAACGGACCTCCCAACAACACGCTGTCTTCAGGCACCCGGTGGGCGTCAATGTTGAAGAACTTGATAGATTCTATCTGCTCTGCCGAAGCCTCACTTATTTTCAAGGTTTTGGAGAGTGCCAGGGTGTTGCCTTCCTTCACCATCACCTCCAGATTTTTAATAAGGCCTTCCACAAAATCATTGCGAAGTTCACTGAGCACCACCGTCATGGATGAGGTGTAGGTGGGCCTTTGAAGTTTAAAAATGGCGTAGGCCGCGCAGGCACCAAAAAACGCGATCCCAGCTACCAGCACCCAGTTACGGAGCGACGAGAAAAATGCCCGTTTCACGCCCCGGAAGATTGCCAGGAAAAAACTTTCAATCTTAGCGAAGAAGTACCTCAGGTCAATTTCATCATCTGCTTTACCAGATGGTTGTTTTGTGTCATTCATAAAAACGTACCAAAGAATAAGGGAACTGCTTGGTGGCCAATATCCAGAATACTTGGATGTTACCCCAAAAATTATGCTTTATTTAATCAAGATGTAAGAGACACGCTTGTTGGTTCACTGTGCCAATCCAGGCTTTCATAGACCTGGGTGATTCCCTGTTTTAACTCAATGGAATACTGCCAGCCAAGGGTAGTCAACCTGATCACGTCTAATAGCTTTCTGGGGGTGCCATCTGGCATAGAAGTATTGAAGACCAATTCCCCTTGAAAGCCAGTCACTTCCTTAATAAGCAGAGCCAGGTCTTTTATGGAAATATCTTCTCCGGTGCCAATGTTAATGGGCTCAGCGCCGTTGTAGGTTTGCATCAGGAACAGACAGGCGTCGGCCAGGTCATCGGCGTGCAGGAACTCGCGTTTAGGGTTGCCGGAACCCCAGATTTCCACTTGCTGGAGGCGCTGCTGTCTGGCTTCATGAAACTTTCTGAGCAGCGCGGGCAACACATGCGATGTCTGCAGGTCATAATTGTCATGATAGCCGTACAGGTTGGTAGGCATCACGGAGATAAAATTGCACTGGTATTGGCTCCGGTAAGCCTCGCATAGTTTGATGCCCGCAATTTTGGCGAGGGCGTACGGCTCATTGGTGGGCTCTAAATACCCAGAGAGCAAATATTCTTCTTTAAGCGGCTGCGGTGCCATCTTGGGGTAAATACAGCTGGAGCCCAGAAATAATAGTTTCTTGACCTTGTGCTGGTAACTCTGGTGAATGATGTTGGCCTCAATAAGCAGGTTGTCATAGATAAACTCGGCCTTCTGCGTGTTGTTGGCGTGAATGCCGCCCACTTTGGCCGCTGCCAGAAACACATACTCCGGCTGTTCCTCGGCAAAAAAACGTTCAACGGCCGCCTGGTTTCTGAGGTCTAGTTCAGCCGAAGTTCTGAGGATGAAGTTATGAAAACCAGCCTCCTGCAACTTTCTTAACAGGGCTGACCCTACCATTCCGCGGTGGCCGGCTATGTAAATTTTGGCGTTCTTCTCCATGTTAGCCCTATTCTTTGTACTGTAATACTTTGTGACCGCCCTGCAGCAGGTAAGAATCGCGCTCAAACAACTTAAGGTCGGCGGCCATCATGTCCTGCACCAAGCCCTTGAGGTCATATTCGCGTTCCCAGCCTAATTTCTCCTGGGCTTTGGAAGGGTCTCCTAAGAGCAACTCAACCTCTGTAGGTCTGAAATAATTGGGGTCTATGGCTATTACTTCTTTGCCAACCGGCAGCTGGTAGTCTGGGTGCTGGCATTTGGCAATTTTGCCAACTTCCTGTACGCCTTCGCCCTCAAAAGCCAGCTCAATGCCCACCTCCGCGAAGGCCATCTTCACAAAATCGCGCACGGTGGTGGTCACGCCAGAGGCAATGACAAAATCTTCGGGGGTTTCCTGTTGCAGCATGAGCCACATGGCCTTGACGTAGTCTTTGGCATGACCCCAATCGCGTTGGGCATTCAGGTTGCCTAGGTAGATTTTGTCTTCCAGGCCCAGCGCAATTCTGGCGGTTCCGCGGGTGATTTTTCTGGTGACAAAGGTTTCCCCCCGCAACGGAGACTCATGGTTGAACAAGATGCCGTTCACCGCAAACATTTGGTAGGCTTCGCGGTAGTTGACGGTAATCCAGTACGCATACATTTTGGCCACCGCATACGGAGAACGCGGGTAGAAAGGTGTTTTCTCAGACTGCGGCACTTCCTGCACCAAGCCGTATAGCTCAGAGGTAGAAGCCTGGTAAATTTTTGTTTTTTGCTCCAGCTTAAGAATCCGGACGGCCTCCAATAACCGCAGCGTACCCAAGGCGTCTACGTTGGCGGTGTACTCCGGCATGTCAAAACTCACCTTCACATGAGACATGGCGCCCAGATTGTAAATCTCATCTGGCTGCACTTCCTGCATGATTCTGATGATGTTAGTAGAATCTGTGAGGTCCCCGAAATGCAGTTTGAACCGGATATTGCTCTCGTGCAGGTCTTTGTACAGATGATCAATGCGGTCTGTGTTAAAAAGGGAGCTTCTTCGTTTGACCCCGTGCACCTCATACCCTTTGCTCAGCAGAAGTTCTGCCAAATAAGCGCCGTCTTGCCCGGTGATGCCTGTTATTAATGCTTTCTTCATTCTGTAATGTCACACAGCTTTGTGCGTTGAGCCAAAATTAAGGGAATTAATTCCAACTTTTACCTTTTAAATTAGGAGAGAATTCCCGCGCCCACCCAGGCTAGGTATTTTTATGGTCTGTGGCTGAACCAAATGTGTTAAAATGCCTGTGATCCAGAAAAACCCCGGTTGAAGGCCAGCCTTGGGTTGCTTTCCAAAGTGACAAAACCGATTGGTGACAAGCCAATACTATCTTAATCAACCTCTAAATGCGGATTTTATTTGAAAACCTTTCCCTGATTTTTGCCACTCACGCCGTTCTTAAACTTTTAGTACCTTTGGGGGTGGCTTTGTTAAATGGCAAGGCCACGCTCTGAAAGCCTACTTTTAGAAGTACTTAACCTCCTCCGTCTGCAATTCCGGCCCGCGTGATTAAGAAAATAGCCGCCAACAAGCATGTTAAAAACGTTTCCTGGAACGTAGCCGAAGCCGTTTTATACCCGGCGGCCTTGCTGGTAGCCACGCCTATCTACCTTTCTGCCTTAGGCGATGAACTCTACGGCCTCTGGACCCTCATGACCTCCATTATTGTGAGCATTGGCGTGGTGAACGGTGGCCTGGCCGACACCACCATTAAATACATTTCAAAGTACAGGGCCCTGCAGGACCATGCTACCGCCCAGCGGATCTTCAGAACCACCCTCACCTGGACCTTGCTCATAGCCCTGGCCATTCTGTGCTTGAGCCCCGTCCTTTCCTATGGAATTGTTACGTTTGACCTTTTTGAAATCCCCAATTCTCTCACTCAAAGTACCATTCTCTATTTAAACATCAGCTTTATCACGCTGGCCTTTAAACTGATAGAACAGATTTTTTATGCGTACTACAAGGCCTATGAGCGGTTTGATGTGTTTTCCAAAGCCTCCATCGCCGTAAAAGTGGGCACCATTGTCTTGAATGTGCTTTTGTTGCTGGCGGGGTATGGGCTGTTGGCGGTTTTGCTTTCCACGTTGGTACTTTCGTTTTTGCTACTCATACTCGTTATTTTAAAAACGGGCCACGAAACCGGATTCAAGCAGCTAATGCCCTTGTTTGACAAAAACATAACCGCCGAGCTACAGCAATTCACTAAATGGTCCTGGTTGCAGACGGTGATTGGGGTGGCCAACTCCCAGATGGACAAGTTTCTGGTGGCTTCATTGGTCAGTTTAGAGATGTTGGCCTATTATTCCATTGGCCTAATGGTGGTGAACCAGATTCACATGGTCTTGACTACTGCCGCCAGCACTGTTTTTCCGCTCATTTCCAGAATGGAGGCCAAAAATGAAACCACTGACACGTTGTTCCTGAGCCTGCAGAAATTGGTTACGGTGGCTGGCATGTTAATTATTCTGCATCTGCATCTGGTGAAAGAATTTGTATTCACGGCCTGGCTGGGACCAGAAATCTTTCAGAGGTCCTCTGGCCTGCTTTTCTATTTCTTCGCCTATTTAATGGTGGCCAGCACTTCAGTGATGCCTAATTTTTATTTGTTGGGATCTGGCAAAATCAAGGAAAACGCGCTAAGCTTGGGCTTTAATGCCTTGGTGACCGTTGCGGCCATGCTGGCGTTGTTTGCGGTGTTAGGCGTGGAAGGATTGGTGATTGGGAAAGCCCTGGCGTTGTTCCTGACCATTACGCTGGTGTTCCTTTACCTTAAAAAGACAAGCATGCCGCACCTTTCCGCGTTTTCCTTGTTCCAAACCTTGCTTTTGTGTTTGGCCGGCATTGCGGTTTTAGCTGTTGACCAGACGTGGCTGACGGTGGCCATCATTTTATATCTTTATTATTTGGTGGTTGAGTTGGTGAGAAAGAATAGTTTTGCAAAAAAGTTATTCGCCAGATCTTAGCGCCGCCCACAGTTCCTCTTACCTTATGCCAGCAACGCCCAAAGTCTCCGTCATTACCGCCGTGTACAACGGAGAGCTGTATTTAGAGCAGACCATACAGAGCGTGCTGGCCCAGACCTACCCCAACATTGAATACATTGTCATTGACGGTGGTTCCTCAGACGGCACGGTTGCAATTTTGCATCAATACAGTTCAGACTTGGCCTATTGGGTAAGTGAACGCGACCAAGGCATTTATGATGCCTGGAACAAAGGCGTACAGGCGGCCACCGGTGACTGGATTGCTTTTTTGGGGGCCGATGACCTGCTTTTTCCAGACGCCATTGCCCTGTATATAAAGGAAATAGAGGGGAAAGACCTGGAGTTTGTCTCATCGCGCGTGGAACTGGTAACCAATGACCTGGCCCATTTACTGGACTATGGCAGACCCTGGAAATGGGAAACCCACAAGCACCAGATGAAAGTGAGCCATGTGGGTGCGTTCCACCACCGAAGCCTGTTTGAACGTTTCGGGCTCTTTGACACCAGCTATAAAATTGCCGGCGACTACGAGTTCCTGCTACGGCCAGGCGCTTCGTTGAAAACGCATTTCATCCCGAAGGTCACCGCCAAAATGCGCGCCACGGGCGTGAGCAGCACAGGCACCAAGGTGTTCCGGGAAGCCCAGCGGGCCAAGCATGAGACGGGCAAACTACCCGCCTGGCGCTGTGCAGTTGACTATTACTACTACCTAGCCAAAAACGCAGTGGTGGGCAAACTCAGAAGTCTGTTGCGAGGAAGAAAGGAGGCACGTGAAAATCAATAAATACCTGCCCTTTGTGCTACTGTATTTCTTTTTCAACAGCGTGTTTCTCCCCATCGGGCTGATGTACACCACCTTGCTGACGCCGCTTTTTTACCTTTGGCTCAATGTGAACGGGCAGCGGTTTGTAATTCTCAAGTTCCTGTTGCCGTTGGTGCCTTTCGTACTCATTCATTTTGTAAACGGGGTAGATGCCCTGATTTACGGCAAGTCTGCGGCGCTGTTTTTCACGGCGTATATTTTTGTGTACGCCCTAGTGGTACTGCTAAAAAAAGTGGATTACGTGGAGGATTGGTTTATCAAAATCACCAAACTCAACGCGGTCCTGACTGTGGTGGCCATCATTTTGTTTTTTACCCCCTACATCCGGACACTCTGGACGGTGCAGAACCTGACCATGGGCGTGAGCAACTTCCCACGGTTGTCTTTGCTCACCTATGAGCCCTCCTACTATTCCACGCTGCTGGTGCCGTTGATCGCCTATTTCGCGTTAGATGCCATTCAGTTCAAGCGCCGTTCCTCCTTAAATTACCTGGTGCTGCTGTTGGTGTCACTGGTGCTTTCTTTCTCCATTGGCGTAATTGCCTGCCTGGTGGTAAGTTTGTTCCTGGTGGCGGTGGTCAACAACCGGGCTTTGTCCATTAACAGAAACTATGTACGGCCGTTGCTGTTCTCACTTTGCCTTGGCTTGTTGGCCAGTGGCGTGTGGGTAGCCCTTAACCCAGACAATGCGCTGGTGGTGCGGGTGAACAACGTGCTGGATGGCAAAGACGGCTCTGGCAAAGGCCGGACCTCAGAGGCCTTTTATCTGGCCCAGAAGATTGCCGATGAAAAAAGCACACTATGGGGCGCAGGCTTGGGCCAGATAAAGGTTTTAGGCGAGTTCATCATCAGGCCCTATTACCGCTATGTGAAAGCCGATGTGCCCGTCACCACCATTCCTAATTCATCGGCGGAGACGCTGGCCATTTTTGGTATGCTGGGTTTTTGGGGCAGGATCTTGGTGCAAGTGTACCTTTTTTTCAAGACCCGGGTCTGGACCAGCTCCTTCAGGACCATGGTGTTTTTTTACATCTTCCTCTACCAGTTCACGGGTAGTTTTATTGTGAACATTGCCGAATATGTGATTTGGGTTTTCGCGTTTGTGCCCGTTTTTTACCAGTTTGAGAAACGCCGCCATGACCTGGTGTTGGAAGAGAAAATCACCTAGCTTATGATTCCCGTTTTCGGCCCCGTTTTCAGAAATGAGCCCGAAAACAGAAATTCCGCCAGTGAAGATACCTGTGACAAGGCAAGCCAATTCTATCTATATTCGCCCATCTGGTGCAAGGCATACACTAGACAAATAAGAAAACTCAAGTAGCTTTACCGCATGAACATTGCTATTCTAGGCACCAGGGGCGTCCCTAACCACCATGGCGGTTTTGAGCAGTTGGCAGAATACTTGTCGGTGGGCTTGGTGGAGATGGGGCACGCAGTCACGGTATACAGTCCGCACAACCATCCTTACCAAGAGAGTACCTGGCAGGGAGTCACCCTCTCGCACCAGTATGACCCAGAATACAAAGTGGGCACCGCCGGGCAGTTTGTATATGACCTCAACTGCATTTTGCACAGCCGTCGGCAGCGGTTTGACATCATTTTGCAGTTGGGCTACACCAGCAGTTCCATCTGGAGCCATTTGTTCCCCAAACATTCCTTGGTCATCACCAACATGGACGGTCTGGAGTGGAAACGATCTAAATACAACACCCTCACCCAGAAATTCCTGAAACTGGCTGAAAAACTGGCCGTGCGCCACAGCGATGTGCTGGTAGCCGATTCCAAAGGCATTCAGCGGCATCTGCAGGATTCTTACCAAAAACCCTCGCAGTACATTGCCTACGGCGCAGATCTATTTCATGACCATCAGCCGGAAGTACTTTCCACGTTCGGACTGGAACCTCTTGGGTATGACCTGCTCATTGCCCGCATGGAGCCCGAAAACAGCATTGAAATGATTCTGGAAGGCCTGACCAGCAGTGCCTCGCGCAGACCCTTGGTAGTAGTTGGCGGCTTGACCACGCCTTTGGGCAAAACCCTGGAAAACCGCTTCCCAGATAAAAGAATCAGGTTTCTGGGCGCGGTATATGACTTAGAAATTCTGAATAACCTCAGAGCGTTTTCTAACCTGTATTTCCATGGGCACACCGTGGGCGGCACCAACCCGTCGTTGATTGAAGCCATGGCCTCTGACTGTCTGGTTTGCGCACACGCCAATGAATTCAACCGGCACGTGTTGCTGGAGAACGCATATTATTTCAAGACTTCTGAAGAGGTTAAAAAGCTGCTGGAAACCAAAACCAAGACCGGCGCCGAACTGCAGAAAATAGCGGAAAACAGACTTCGCGTGCAGGAGCATTTTTCCTGGCCGTTCATTATCTCAGAGTACGAAGCCTTTTTTAGGCTCTCGTTGGAAAACAGAGCCCGAAAATGGAAAAAACAGCGCTCCTAGCCTTCCGGCTCTTTTACGGGCTCTGCCTTTTGTTTGCCGCGCTGCTGCCGGTGGGCGGCAAAGTGAACAACCTCGTCCTGATTTTACTTCTGGCCACCTGGCTGCTGCACACTTGGGCCACTAAATCCTGGCATTTGATTAGCTGGAGAAGTGAATTCTGGCTGGCTGCCGGGCTCTTTTTCATTTTTGTGGTGGGGTTGCTGCACACAGAGAACCTCAGGCAGGGCTTCCGAGATGTGGAGCACAAACTGGCGCTGCTCGCTTTCCCATTGATTTTTTTATCCCAGAAAATTCTGAGCACGCGCCAAGTAGCCAGCATATGCCGGGTGTTTGCCTATGCGTGTCTGGCGGTGGCCGTGTACATCTTAAGCCTGAGTTTTTGGCACTACGGCCAGACCCAAGATGCCACGCACCTTTTCTACCACCAACTGGCAGCGCCGGTGCGCATGCATGCCATCATGCTTTCAGCGTATTTTGCGCTGGCTATTTTCAGGCTGCTCCAGGATTTCTTGAACCCCGGCAACACGCATCGGCTGCAGAAAGCTGGCCAATTATCAGGCTGTCTGGTGTTGCTCACAGGTTTGGTGCTGCTGTCTTCCAAGACCATTCTGTTCGCGTTTCTGGTCATTTTGTTTTTGGGGATGGTGGTGTATTTCAGCCGAAAGCAAAAAGCATTTACTGGATTTTTGGCCGCTGTGGCAGTGGCCGTTTCTTTGGTGCTGGCCATTCTGCTGGTGCCCAATTTACGGCAGCGGGTGGAAGAAATTGCGCACTCAAAATTGCAGGTGCTGGAGATGGAGCGTTTTGAGTATGACACCGAGTTCAGTGGCCTCACCATCCGGCTGCTGTTCTGGAAATACGCCCTCACCTTGCTGGAGCGCGACCAGGCCTGGCTCTGGGGCGTGGGCACCGGCGACAGCCAGGACCAACTCAACGCCATTTACCGCGAGCACAACCTGTATTCCGGCAACGGAACCCCGCAAGACGTTGGTTACCAGGAATATGACACGCACAACCAATTCATGGAAACCTTCCTGAAACTGGGGCTGCTGGGTTTGGCCTATCTGCTGTTTTATGTAAGCCGAAACCTGTTTCTGAGTTTCCAGAAAAGGCATTATTTGTTTGCGGCGTTCCTGCTGCTGTTCATTATCTTCAGCGTGACAGAAACCACCTTGCAGGCTAACAAAGGCATTTTCTTCTTCGCGTTTTTCAATTGCCTGTTTCTGCTGCAAATACAGCAGGAAACTGAGGACAAAGAAACCGCAAAAAAGTCCCGGCATTAAATTTCCGTTTTCAGGCTCATTTCCAGAAACGGGCCCGAAAACAGGAATTTCAGAGTAAGCATCTGGCTAAATCTACTTGGCTTGCCAAAGTTGAGAGGCAGTGACCTGAATTTCTTATCTTTGCCGCTATTCTAGAGAACCATGAGCAAAGACAAACCCTCCATCCCCAAAGGCACCCGTGATTTTGGGCCGGCCACGGTGGTGAAACGCAATTATATCTTCTCCGTCATCAAGCGCACGTTTGAGAAATTCGGGTTCCAGCCGCTGGAGACGCCCACCATGGAAAACCTGTCGGTGCTCACCGGCAAGTACGGCGACGAGGGCGACCAACTGATTTTCAAAATCCTGAACTCCGGCGATTTCCTGGCAAAAATATCAGGCCAAGACCTGGAGCAAGGCTACAAACCGCTTACCCGCAAAATCTCTGAGAAAGCGCTCCGCTATGACCTCACGGTGCCTTTTGCGCGCTACGTAGTCATGAACCGAAACGAAATCACCTTCCCGTTCAAGCGCTACCAAATCCAGCCCGTCTGGCGCGCCGACCGTCCGCAGCGCGGCCGTTACCGCGAGTTCTACCAGTGTGACGCGGATGTGGTAGGTACCAATTCCCTGCTCTGCGAAGCTGAAATCGTTTTAATGATTGACGAAGTTCTGAGCACCTTGGGCTTAGACGATGTCACCATCAAATTCAACCACCGCGGATTACTGGCCGGCATAGCCGAAGCCATCGGTGCCTTCGGCCGCGAGGCTGATTTGTGCGTAGCCATTGACAAACTGGACAAAGTAGGCCAGGAAGCCGTAAACCAGGAACTCCGTACCAAAGGAATCTCTGAAGAATCAATAACTAATCTTCAGCCCATCTTAGGCTTGAGCGGCTCCGTGGAGGAACTGCTCCCCCAATTAGACAAGTTGCTGAAAGATTCTGCCGAAGGAAAACGCGGTCTGCAAGACATTAGAGGCATGCTGGCGTTTTTGGGCTCGTTTTCCCAAACGCAGGCAAAACTGGAACTTGACGTGACCCTGGCGCGGGGCCTCTCCTACTACACCGGCTGCATTTTTGAAGTGAAAGTGAACAACGCTCAAATGGGCAGCATAAGTGGCGGCGGGCGCTATGACAACCTCACGGGCATGTTCGGTTTGCCGGGCGTTTCTGGCGTGGGCTTCTCATTTGGCGTGGACCGCATCTTTGACGTGCTGGAAGAACTCAACCTGTTTCCCCAGGACAGTCAAACCATCACGCAGGTTCTGATTGCCAACTTTGACGAGGCCTCCATGACCTACGCCCTGCCCGTATTGCAGGCGTTTCGCCAGGCCGGCATCTCGTCTGAATTATATCCAGATTCAGCCAAACTCAAGAAACAGATGGCTTACGCTGACCAGAAAAACATTCCGTACGTGCTCTTGATTGGCTCTGAGGAAATGCAAAGCGGCCAACTCAACCTGCGCAACATGCGCACCGGCGAACAGGAAAAACTGGACTTGCCCGCTATTCTGGCCCACCTGAAAAACAACCTGTAAGGCCATGCCAGAGCATTTAATCTCGCCCGCCCCCCTTTCGCTTGCGCAATTAGACCAGGTGCTGCGTGGCTCCACATTGGGCCTTTCTACGGAAGCGGAAGAGTTAATTATCCGCTGCCACCAGTACCTGCACCAAAAACTGCAGACATCTGCCAAACCAATTTACGGCATTAACACAGGATTCGGGGCGCTGTGCAACACTTCCATTTCAGAGGAAAACCTGGAGCAACTGCAGCAGAATTTGGTGATGTCGCATGCCTGCGGCACGGGCCCAGAAGTTCCGGCAGAAGTGGTGAAACTGATGCTGTTGCTGAAGGTGCAGTCCTTGGCGTACGGGCACAGCGGCGTGCAACTGGCCACCGTGCAAAGGTTGCTCACCTTTTATAACCGCGAGATTTTTCCGGTGGTCTACCAGCAAGGCTCCTTGGGCGCGAGCGGCGATTTGGCTCCGCTGGCGCATCTGTGCTTGCCCTTATTGGGTTTGGGCGAAGTCCGGTTTCAGGATTTCAAACTGCAGGGCCACGAAATCAACGATATTTTCAGCTGGCAACCGCTCCGGTTAATGGCCAAGGAAGGCCTGGCGCTGTTGAACGGAACCCAATTCATGACTGCCTACGGCGCGATAATTTGCCTCAAAGCCAAAAGAATTGCCCGGGCCGCCGATATCATCGCCGCGCTTTCTCTGGAAGCCTTTGATGGATTGGCCGCCCCTTTTTCGCCGGAAATACATAGAGTTCGGCCGCATGTTGGCCAACAGACGTCTGCTTCGCGCATTTTACAACTGCTCCATGGCAGCGAATTACAGCAGCACGAAAAAGCCCAGGTACAGGACCCATATTCCTTTAGGTGTGTGCCGCAGGTGCACGGGGCCAGTCTTGATGCTTTGGCCTACGCCGAAAACGTGTTCACCACTGAAATCAACGCGGTCACTGACAACCCCAACGTCTTCCCAGACGAGGACCTGATTCTATCCGGCGGAAATTTCCATGGGCAACCCCTGGCGCTGGCGCTGGATTTCCTGAGCATCGCGCTAGCGGAATGGGGCAGCATTTCTGAACGGCGCACATTCCAATTGGTGTCGGGTCAGCGCGGGTTGCCGCAATTTTTGATTCAGGAGCCCGGCTTGAACTCCGGTTTCATGATTCCACAATACACAGCTGCCTCCATCGTTAGTCAAAACAAGCAGTTGTGTACGCCAGCCAGCGTTGATTCCATTGTGAGCAGCAACGGCCAGGAAGACCATGTGAGCATGGGCGCCAATGCGGCCACCAAAGGCTACCAGGTGGTGCTGAACGTGGAGCGAATTTTGGCTATTGAACTGATGACCGCCGTGCAGGCCCTGGAATTCAGAAGGCCGCTGCGTACGTCGCCGGCCCTGGAGAAACTGGTGGCAGCGTTCAGAACACAGGTGCCGGCGTTGGACAAAGACCGAGTGCTGCAGCCAGATATTGACAAAAGCATTTCCTTTTTACAGCAGTTTCCTTTTGAAGAATTGACCCCTTGAGCAAACGGTTTTTTTTATGGTTCGCCGGTTTAATGGTTTCTGTGAGCAGTCTTGCGCAGCAGCAGAAACCGTGCTTTTTGGCCTACAATAAAAATAACCAGCCCGTGCAAACCATTTGTGTAGGACAGCGCATTAGTTTCAGAGACAACACCGGCCAAGGCAAAGTGCCCGAAGCCTATGACTTTGATGACCGTGACGGCCTGGACTTCACGCAAGCAGACACGGTGTTTACCTTCACCACTCCCGGCAGATTCACCGTCACTCAGTTAAGAGGAATTGGCAACATCTGCCCCCGGGTGATTGAAGTAAAAGCCGCCGCCCCGGCCGCGCCACCTGTGTTGCAGAAACTCACCCTGCAGTCTACCGGAATTCTACTGCAACTTCAATCCAGCGCGGTCAATGAACTGGTGGTGGAACAGGCCACTTCCCCATCTGGGCCATTTACAGAAGTAGGCAGAATTGCAGCGGCCCCGGCAGGCCAGAGTGAACATACCATTACGGTTGCCACTGTTACCGGCTGCTTTAGACTGCGGGTGACCAATGTATGTACTGGCGAAGAAACCATTGTCTCCAACGTGGTCTGCGCCCAGGATTTGCAGGTAACCGCCGCTGATCGCCAGAACCAGCTCAACTGGAATATTAATCAAAGCGGTGCAGCTTCTTACCAGATCTTCCGGAACGGGCAACTTTACCAAACGGTTCCCAACAGCCAGACTTCTTTCACAGACACGCAAGTGGCCTGCGGCCGAAGCTACACGTATCAACTGGTAGCACAATTCCCCAACAGCAGCCAGAGCGCCTCGTTGGCCCGGCAAGTAGAAACCTTGGGCACCACACCCCCGGCCCCGCCATTTTTGGTGGCCAGTTTCAATGCCCAGAACCAAGTGGTGCTCAACACCAACAATCCCGCCCAGGAATCCTTTAAAACCCAAACCATTTACCGAAGCCTAGCCGGAGGCGTTTTTGCCCTCATTTCTGAAAACCAGCCCAAAAACGCCCTTGACGCTTCGCTGCAAAATTTCAACAGCCCGGTCTGCTACCAAACCACCTACCTTGATTCCTGCAACCTGACCTCGCCCAGAAGCAACACGGCTTGCCCTGCCCTGCTTGTGGCCACATTGCAAGCAGACGGCAGCGTGCAGTTGACCTGGAACGCGTATGAAGGCTTTCCCGGTGGCTCCCCCACCCAAACCCTGGAACTGCTGGACGAACAGGGAACCGTTTACTGGACCACACCCGTCACTGGCCAGGCATTTACAGACGTGCAGCCCCAGCAAAAATTCCAGCGGCTCCGGTACAGATTGAAAACCGAAGCGCCAACCGGCGATTTCCAAAGTTTTTCTAACACCGTCACCCTGGACCAGCCTTTCCAGTTTTATTTTCCTACCGCCTTTAGCCCTAATAATGATGGTCTGAATGATCTGTTTAAGGCGTTGGGGTCCCAATTTGCCACGTCGTTCTCATTGCAGGTGCTCAACCGCTGGGGGCAGATCATCTTTGAGGCAAAAGACCCCACCCAGGGCTGGGACGGTACCTACAACGGAAAACCCGCCCCACCAGAAACGTATCTGTACAGGTTGCAGGCAGTGGATGTGCAAGGCCAGAAAATTACCAAAAGCGGCACGGTGACATTGGTGCGGTAAGTGTTTTCGGGCTCAATTCTGGAAATGAAGCCAAAAACGGATTTCAGAATGCAGATTTGGTTACATTGAACGTGTGGTTCGTTTCTGAATAGTTACCTATGGGTTGACAACTTTTACCGGTAAGGTTGCAGGAACTCAGAAACTAGGCTATTTTTACCGATATTAATTTATCCTTGCGGCGCGCCAGTTTTCGGTTAACTGTAAGAAAGGAAGACCCAAGTGCCGGCTTTGGCTTGGCCTGAATTCAATACCCCTACACACATGATTAATTTTGAAGCCTTAGAAGCCCAATTAGATACCTTACAGCATAGTTATTTGGCGGCCCAGCCGTTTCCGCATTTGGTGATTGACAACTTCTGTGACACACAGAAACTGGAGCGCGCCTACGCCAGCATTCCCGAACTCAGCAACAAAAGCCGGGATTATGCCTTCGCTAATAACAAGTTTGAGAAATCTAATTACCGGGAGTTGGGACCTGAGTTGATGGAACTATACCAGGATCTATCTTCTGACCGGTTTAACAAGATTCTCTGCCACATCACGGCCAAGAAAGTGTTTGTGGACCCCAAAAACCACGGCGGCGGACTGCACCAAGGCAAGAAAAACAGCTTCTTGGACATGCACCTGGACTTCAACTACCACCCGCTGCAAAAGAACTGGTACCGTGAACTCAACTTGCTGTTGTACCTCAACAAAGACTGGAAACCAGAGTACAAAGGCGGCCTGGTCATCAAAGATTTGCGCACCAACGAGCAAACCGAACTGGACGTGCCGTTCAACCGCCTGATTATTCAGCAGTGCGCGCCTTACACCCTGCACGGCTATTACATGACCAACTTCCCCGAAGGCAGATTCAGGACTTCCATTGCCACCTACGCTTACCAGGTGCATGAACATCTGATTGAGACGCCTAGAACCACCGACTGGTTTCCGGGCAAAGATGCCTCTGTCATGAAAAAACTGCTGGCCAAGAATTATAACTTTCTGGTGCAGACCAAAAACAAATTCTTCGGGAGCGGAACGGCCAAAAACCAATAGGCAGAAGAATGAAGAACGTTCTGATTGTCAATCAGTCTGCTGAACTGTACGGAGCCGATAAAATACTCTTGGAGTTGCTGCTGCATTACCCGGCGGGCTACAACCCCATTGTGGTGCTCCACGAAGACGGCCCTTTTAAAGACATGCTCCAAAGCAAAGGCATTCAGGTAATTCACGCCTCGGTGATTAAAGTGCGGCGCGGCATCTTGAACGTCGGGTTTCTGGGCGGGCTGCCGTTTGAGGTTTTGAAGGCGTTCAGGACCATTAGAAAAGAACTCAACGGCCAAGAAATCCACCTGATTCACTCCAATGCCACCTCGGTGTTTATTGGCGCATTCTACTCCTTTTTCTTCCGGAAAAAGCACCTCTGGCACGTACATGAAATCATAGAACACCCCCGGAAAATTGCTTTGGCCTACCCCAGAATTGTGAATTTTTTCGCCAGCAAGGTGGTGTTCAACTCCAGGGCCACTGAGAAACATTTCACGTCTATTTTGCCCAGCATCAAAGAGATAAGCACGCTGGTCTACAATGGCCAAAGCCGCGCCTTTACGCAAATTTCTGAGGAAGAAAAACTCAACATCCGGCAAACGTATTTCAACGCGGATCCTAATGACGTGGTAATTGGGTTGGTCGGGCGCATTAGTAAAATCAAAGGCCAATTGCTTTTGTTGGAGGCTTTTTCGCACCTCACAGCTTCGCACCCTAATGCTAAACTGGTCTTGATAGGTTCGCCAGCCAAAGGCAAAGAATATGACCTGGAGGCGGTAGAAGCGTTTATTCAAAAGCAGCAACTCGGCCAAAAAGTGGTGGTGCTGGACTTCCAGGCGAATATCTGGCCCTTTTATGACGCACTGGACATTGTCACGTTCCCGTCCACGGAGAAGGAATCGTTTGGCTTGGTGGCCACTGAGGCCATGCTCTGCGCCAAACCCGTGGTGGCCGCTGACCACGGCGGACTTTCTGAGATTGTGGTGCACCAGCAAACCGGCCTGCTCTTTGAACCCAACAACGCCCAGGCGCTTGCCGAAAGCCTCACCCAATTAATTTATTCTGAAGACCTCCGGATGGCCTATGGCCAAAACGGGCTGATCCGCGTGAAAGAAGTTTTCTCTACAGAACAGTTTGTGGCCGGCATCCAACAGGTGTATGATGAACTGACGGCGTAGGTTTTCCCACGTTTTTCTTGCAAATTCTGTTTTCGGCTTCATTTCCAGAAATGAGCCCGAAAACAGAAACTAAATTTCTATATTGACTTCTCTTGGCTTAACACCTAATCCAAAAAGAACAAAATACACCACCTCTGATTTAACAAAAACCCCATTTTCACATAATATTTTCAACGAACGCAACTTTTTATTGTAAATTTCGATTGTTAATTCAACTATTTGTCACATATTTGACAATCGACAATTTAAAAGATAAGTATTGTGTGTGGAATTGTTTGTGCCTTTGATTTAAAGGAAAGCGCTGAGACGCTACGGCCTCAGCTTTTGGAAATGGCGAAATCCATCCGGCACCGTGGTCCGGATTGGAGCGGTGTTTTCAGTAATGAGAACGCCATTCTGGCCCATGAACGGCTGGCCATTGTAGACCCTATCTCGGGAAAACAGCCTTTGTTCAGCCAAGACGGGCAATTGGTGCTGGCCGCCAACGGCGAAATCTATAATCACCTGGAACTCCGGGAAAATCTGGTAACAAACTATAATTTCCAAACCAAATCTGACTGCGAAGTCATTCTAGCGCTTTACAAAGAAAAAGGGACCAAGTTTCTGGATGATTTGAACGGCATCTTCGGGTTTGCGCTCTATGACGTGGAAAACAACGCGTATATGATTGCCCGTGATCACATGGGCATTATACCATTGTACATTGGCTGGGACAAGGCAGGCACTTTTTACGTAGCCTCAGAGCTGAAAGCGCTGGAAGGTACATGCGAGAAAATTAAACTGTTCCCGCCGGGCCATTACCTCTCTAGCCAGGAAGAAGGTTTCCAGAAATGGTATGACCGTGATTGGAAGGAATACAAGAACGTGGCCGAAAATGAGACCGACATCAAGGCCTTGAAAGATGCCCTGGAAGCCGCCGTGCACCGCCAGTTGATGAGTGATGTGCCGTACGGCGTGCTGCTTTCCGGCGGACTAGACTCTTCCATCACTTCGGCCATCGCCAAGAAATACGCAGACCGAAGAATTGAAACCAATGATCAGGAACGCGCCTGGTGGCCACAGCTCCACTCCTTCGCCATTGGCCTGGAAGGTTCCCCAGACCTGGCCGCCGCCCAAAAAGTGGCTGATCACCTGGGCACCGTACACCATGAGATAAAATTCACCATTCAGGAAGGCATTGACGCCATCAAAGACGTGATCTATCACCTGGAAACCTATGACGTGACCACCGTGCGCGCCTCTACGCCCATGTATTTAATGGCGCGCGCCATAAAGGCCATGGGTATTAAAATGGTGTTGTCCGGTGAAGGGGCTGATGAAATCTTCGGAGGTTATCTGTACTTCCACAAAGCACCCAATGCCAAAGAATTCCACGAGGAGAACGTACGCAAGCTGGACAAGCTGCACATGTATGACTGCCTGCGCGCCAACAAATCTCTGGCCGCCTGGGGCATTGAGGGCCGCGTGCCGTTCCTGGACAAAGAATTCATGGACGTAGCCATGCGCATCAACCCGCAGGACAAAATGATAAACGGCGAACGCATGGAGAAATGGGTCTTGCGCAAAGCGTTTGAAGATTATTTGCCGGCCAGCGTAGCGTGGCGCCAAAAAGAACAGTTCTCAGACGGCGTGGGCTACAACTGGATTGACACCCTCAAAGAAATGGTAGGCCGCAAAGTCAGTGATGAACAGCTGGAAAACGCCGCTGTGCACTTCCCTATTCAGCCACCCAGCAGCAAAGAAGAGTTCTATTACCGGTCCATCTTCGCCAAACATTTCCCAAGTGACGCGGCGGCCTTGTCGGTGCCTTCGGTGCCCTCCGTGGCCTGCAGCACGCCCATCGCGCTAGAGTGGGACGCTTCTTTCAAGAACATGAACGACCCATCTGGCAGAGCCGTGGCCAATGTGCACGCTGATGCCTATTTGAAAGATGAAGTAGCGGTTTAGGAAAAATTTTAGCTTGAATGAAAATCCCTTTCAGTTTATAGCTGGAAGGGATTTTTTGTTTTCATTCCTGAAAATGTAGGGACAGGTCGCGACCTGCCCTGAACGCTGGCCGAAGTTATCTATTTGCTACAAAGGGAAGTACAATAGATTCCCTCAAGGGAAATGTATGAATCAGGGATAATTTGGACATATTCAAAAGGGAATGCGTAGATCGGCAATGCGGGGACATGTCGCGACCTGTCCCTACAAATCTGGCATGGGTAGATCCTTCAAATGATTCATCAATTCCTGTTTTCGGTCTCATTTCCAGAAATGAGCCCGAAAACGGAAATCAACTAAACCACGCCAACCCTACCAACCTTCCGGCAAATGGATTACTTTTGGCCTTTCAGGAAAGGAAACCAGCGGTAGATATCTAATGGCCACCTTTCCGCGTTAGCCAAGAAGACATTTATAAGAAAGGAGAAGCATATGTTTGACATGTTAGGGATGATGAACAAAGTGAAAGAGATGCAGGCCAAGATGAAGGTGGCCCAGGACAATCTCAAACACATTACGGTCACGGCAGAGGCGGGCGCGGGCATGGTGAAAGCCACGGCCAGCGGCGACCGGCGGTTACTGAAGATTGAGGTAGACGAGACGCTCATGAACCCCAACGACCGCGAAATGCTTTCTGATCTGGTAGTGGCGGCCGTGAACAAAGCGCTGGACGAGGCCGGAGAAAAAGGCAAAGAAGAACTCAAGAAACAGACAGAGGGCATGATCCCTAACATTCCGGGTTTAGATTTGAGCGGTTTTGGTCTCTAATCCATCGGTTGCCGTTGTTATCCTGAACTGGAACGGCCGCAGATGGCTGGAACAGTTTCTGCCGGGCGTATTAGAACACAGCCCTGAAGCTGAAGTCATAGTGGCCGACAACGCTTCTTCAGACGATTCGGTGGCGTTCCTGCAAGAGCATTTCCCATCGGTGAAAACAATTGCGCTACATGAGAATTTCGGGTTTTGCGAAGGCTATAATCAAGCTTTGGCGCAGGTGCAGACAGACTATTACGTGCTGTTGAATTCAGACGTGGAGGTGACCAAAGGTTGGCTCACGCCGATGCTAAAGCTCCTGGAAGAAAACCCGACCATAGCCGCCTGTCAGCCCAAGATCAAAGCCTTTCACCAGCGCAGTCATTTTGAGTACGCCGGTGCGGCCGGAGGTTATTTAGATGCCCAGGGCTACCCCTTCTGCCGCGGACGTATATTTGACACGCTGGAAGAAGACAAAGGCCAGTATGATGACGTACGGCAGGTTTTCTGGGCCACCGGCGCTTGTTTGTTCATTCGTTCAAAAGCGTTTTGGCAAGCTGGCGGTCTGGACAAAGAATTCTTCGCGCACATGGAAGAGATTGACCTCTGCTGGCGACTGCAAAATTTAGGCTACCAGGTTTTCTACCACGGCAAGAGCACCGTATACCACGTGGGCGGTGGCACGCTGCATAAAAGTAACCCTAGAAAGACGTTTCTGAATTTCAGGAATGGGGCTTCGTTGCTGTATAAAAACCTTTCTGAGAAAGAACTGAACAAAGTGCTGTACACGCGGTTAGTCTTAGACGGCGTGGCGGCGGCGCAGTTTCTATTCAAGGGCAACACCAAAGATTTGGCGGCGGTGTACAAGGCGCACCGGGCGTTTTTCGGCTTGAAATCTTATTTGAAGGCAAAACGGGCCGAGGTACCCGTAAAAAAAGAAACCAGCCACTTGGTGGGCTGGTACGGGCAGAGCGTGGTGTGGGACTACTTTGTGAAAGGAAAGAAAACGTTTAGGGAATTACACATCCCAGACCGTGCTTCTTTCGCGCCGCAAAGATTTGCGCACGTTGAGCCAGAAGGCCAGAATCAGGTACACCAAGACCGGCGACCCGAACGTTAAAAATGAAAGGTAGATAAAAGATAACCGGATACTGCTTGACGCAAAACCCAGTTTCTCGCCTAATTTTGAACAAACACCATAGGCTTGGCTTTCCAGAAAATACTGCAGGTGCTTCATGGTTTGAACGTTAGGGAGCCTAAGATACACAAAAAATCATTTTTACCACCAAACTAACGGCAACCCAAAGGCCATATTATAGTACCTAGGGCAAGGCAAAGCTGGTGCTTGTATACGTTTCTTCTTTAACTTTAGATATGTCGGTTGCGCGTAAAGGGGACTTTTACTATTATTTAGGGGTGGTGTTACTCAGCTTGGTATTGCTGCAAGGCTGCACCTTTTCCCGCATGGCCAAACGCGCCCAGAAAGGTCAGGTCATTTCGGCGGAGCCGGGCAGTTTGATGGTGCGCGGCAAACAGGTGCCCTTAGAAGTACAGGCCCAGTTGCCCGCCAACCTGCTCAAAAACGACTACCGCTACGCCATACGCGTGTACTATAAATCAGACAAAGGCACTGAAGACCACGTGGGCTCCCTGGGATTTGACTTCGGGAATTACAACTTCATAGACGGCAAACCCACCATGCAGGGTGCGTTCTCGTTTCCGTTTTCGCCCACCAAAGCGCGCGGGCAGTTGATGGCGCAGGGCATTGTCACCAACCCCAAAGGCCGAAAGAAATACGTAAAACCGGTGGTCTTGGCGCCGGGCATCAGGACCACGCCCTATCTGGTGCAATATGCCCACGCGCCCGCCAATGCGCCAGAGGTAACCAAAGCAGACGCGCCCACTACGCTTAAATTCCCCATTTACTTTGACCAGGGGCTGGCCACGTTACGCTCCGGGTTCGGGACGAATTTAAATGCGCTGGATGAATTCCTGAACACCAACCAGAAAACCAAGAAGATTGAGATTCTGGCCACGCATTCGCCAGACTCCCTGGAGACCGTTACCAGAAATTTAGCGGCCCGGCGCGCCATTGCGGTGGAGAATTACATCAAGAAAAAGATAGACACAGAATCCTACGTCAACTCGCTGCAGACCACCAAACTCAACTCGCGCACCATTCAGCAGCAGTGGGACGCCTTTTTAGGCCGAATTCAGATGTCGGCGTTGCCGGAGGAACAGGTGCAGCAGATTCTGGAGATTGTGAACGGCAAGGGCAGTTTTCTGGCCAAGGAAAAAAAATTGCAGGCGCTTCCGGCCTATGAATACATTGAAACCTACGTGTACCCGGTGTTGCGCTACACCGAAGTGACCGTAGACTTCACCCCCAACCTGCGCCGCGACTACGAGATTTACCTGCTGGCCAAAAAAGTAGCCGACAACCGCGCCAACGCAGATGTCCTGACCTCAGAGGAAATGCAATACGCCGCCAACCTCACCCCGCTCTTAGCCGAGAAACGCAAAATCTATGAGAGCGCGGTGGAGAATTACATGAACTGGCAGGCGCTAAACAACCTGGGGCTGGTGTATTTTGAACAGGCCAAAAAAGAGCTCAAACCCAACGTCAAGAAAGCCCTGCTGGAGAAAGCCATTCTGAACCTGAGGTTCGCGGCGCACCGCAACCCCACCGCGCAGCAATTCTACAACTTAGCCGTGGCGCATCACCAAACAGGCAACCACCTGGAAGCCATGCAGAGCTATGATTACGCTGTGAAACTGGGTGGTCCGCTGCCCGTTTTGCAACAGGTCTTCACTGACAAAGCCGCGCTGGAACTGGAAGTAGGCCAGTATGACGATGCCGCGCGCAGCGTTGCCTATGCCGGGTCTGGGTACGCCGCCCAATACAACCGCACGCTCCTTTATTTCCTGAAGGAAAACTATGAAGACGCCACCAAACTTGGCCTGAAACTGCTGGAGGAATGGCCCCACAACGGCGCCGCGCATTATTTATTGGCCATTATTGGTGCCCGCAGCCAGAACGAAACCCAGCTCAGCTCCCACCTTAAAAAAGCCATCAAAGCCAATCCGGCGCTGGCGGGCATGGCCGTGGAAGACCTGGAATTTCAGAAATACAACAAATCTGCGGCCTTTCTGGAGGCGTTCCGGTCAAAGTAGGCGGCTGTTTTCGGCTTCATTTCCAGAATTGAGCCCGAAAACGGAAATAAGCCGCATTCATTTCCGCTTGCGGGCAGATGCGTTTTTTTATTTAGGCCGCATGTCTTAATTTTACCCAACAGATTATTGACGTTACCCTTTACTATGCGAACCATACAATTCAGAGAGGCCTTGCGTGAGGCAATGAGCGAGGAAATGCGCCGCGACCCAAAAGTGTTCCTGATGGGCGAGGAAGTTGCCGAATACAACGGGGCCTACAAAGTTAGCCAAGGCATGCTGGACGAGTTTGGGCCGGAGCGCGTGATTGACACCCCCATTGCCGAACTGGGCTTTGCCGGTATTGGCGTGGGTGCGGCCATGAACGGCTTACGCCCCATCATTGAGTTCATGACGTTCAACTTCTCATTGGTAGCCATTGACCAGATCATCAACTCGGCGGCCAAAGTGATGTCTATGTCCGGTGGTCAGTACTCGGCGCCCATGGTGTTCAGAGGCCCCACCGGCAACGCGGGCATGTTGTCTAGCCAGCACTCACAGAACTTTGAGAACTGGTTCGCCAACACGCCTGGTTTGAAAGTGGTGGTGCCGTCTAACCCTTATGATGCCAAAGGCTTGCTGAAAAGCGCCATCAGAGACAATGACCCGGTAATCTTCATGGAGTCTGAGCTCATGTACGGTGACAAAGGCGAAGTGCCGGAGGAAGAATATTTGATCCCCATTGGGGTAGCCGATACCAAGCGCCAGGGCAAAGATGTGACCATTGTTTCCTTCGGGAAGATGATGAAAGTAGCCCTGCAGGCCGCCGAGGAACTTGCCAAAGACGGTGTGGAAGCCGAGGTGATTGACTTGCGTTCCGTGAGACCATTAGATTTTAACGCCATTGTGGAATCTGTGAAGCGCACCAACCGTTTGGTAGTGGTGGAAGAAGCTTGGCCGTTGGCCTCTATCTCTTCTGAGATTGCCTTCCATGTACAGCACCAGGCCTTCGATTATCTTGATGCGCCCGTGAAACGCGTGACCTGCCGCGACGTTCCGTTGCCTTACGCGCCTACCTTAATTGAGGCCTCACTGCCCAACGTGAAACGCGTGATTGATGCCGTAAAAGAAGTGACCTACGCCAAAGCGTAAGCTGATCACACAATAAAACCAAGAGCCGACCCTTTATAGAATGGTCGGCTCTTGTTAGTTAAACCTGATTTTGGCGCCATTTCCAGTTTAGAGCCCAAAAACGCCCGTTGTTTATGAAATTGAAAGCCTTTCTCTCTGCGCTGTTTCTCTTGCCCGTGATAATAGTCACGTCCTGCAAAGACGCCTACAAGTTTGAGGAAGTTGTGATGCCGGCGCCCGTAGTACGGGTGGAGAAATTCCCGGACAAGGCGGTGAAGGTTGACTCCACGGTGACCATCACGGTGCTCTACGAACCAACCAATGGCTGCGGCCGCTACAGTGATACCGTTTGGACTTCCAGCCCGCTGCTGGAAACCTACCAGATTTTGGTGGCCTATCCCAAGGACCAAGACGTGGTCTGCGCAGATAAGTCAAACCTGATCAGGTATTCCATTCAATACAAATTCACCCGGGCCGGTACGCAAAGGTTCAGGTTCTGGCAAGAAGACGGCAAATACCTGGATGCCGAGGTGCTGGTGAACCCCAAGGAGCAGACTCTATAAAAGTTGAATGTTCTGACTTTCCGTTTTCGGGCTCATTTTCAGAAATGAGCCCGAAAACGGAAAGTTTTATTTTAACAGAATGTTACACCACCGTTAACCGGGCGATGTAATGGGCGTCTTCTTCCTGCAACAAAAGCTCTGCGGAGAAACCGGCTTCTTCAGCGTATTGCTGCAGCAAATCAAAATCAAGGAAAAGCCATTTGAATGGTTCCGAGCGCTCTTGCTTGTATTCCATCACGTAAGTCATCTCTCCGTAATAATTGGCGTTAAGATCCAAAGAAACGGAGCCGTCTTCGTCTTCATACAGGTAGAGAATATCAGAAGATTCCAGGATGATCTGCCCGGCGGGGTTCAGCCATTTTTTGCAGGTCTGCAGGAAATGCGGCACGTTGTCCACCGAACCCGCCAGGCCAATGCCGTTCATAAGCAGTAGTAAGGTGTCATGCGGAATTGGCGCCAAGGTAAAGAAATCGCCGCAGAGCACGTTTTTCACGCCCCGCTCCTGCTGCACCTGGCAGGCTTTTTCAGAAATTTCCAAAGAGGTCACCTCCACGCCTTTCTCCTGCAAAGCCAGCGCATGAGAACCAGCGCCAGAACCAACATCCAGCACTATTCCGCGGCACTGCTCCAAGGCAAATTGTTCGCGCTCCGGCATTTGGGCCCAGGTTCTGAACAAGTAATGTACCGGTATTTCATCGGGCTCGGTTTGGTCTGAATAAACCGTAATGACCGCCTCTTGCGCACCTGTAAGGTAGTCTTGAAGCGCTGCGCCAATGGGGTCTGCGTTGGTTGTTGCCATGTGAATTGGAGTTAAAGCAGGCAAAGATACGGCGCTCAGGGCAATAGCCGCTCCTTCTTGGATAATCCTTTCCTGGCGCCTTGAACGAGTCATACCTGGGGTTCATCGAAATTCTGCCTTCCTTTTTGAAGCCAACTGCCACCTTTGCAGGTATTGCGGTAGATTTAGAGCTTAAGGAACAAGTAGTTTCTCATTTTTTGAATCCATGGAAGAATTCTTAAGGGCATAAAAACCGGAGGAAGTGCCCGAAAGTAGTTGTAAAAGTGCAGGAGATAGTGGAAAATACATATAAAGCATGTAGTATGCGCAAAATATTGGCAGGTGTTTACCGGTTGGGGTCTCTGACGTTTATCTTTGATCTCAAATTCTAGATGCCCATTACCATTACGCGCTTTTTCACCGGCATGAAATTAATCACTACCATACACCTGGCCATCGGGTTTATTCTGGCCATGTTCTGTATTGTTACCCTTGGCTACATTAAACAGACGCAGAAGGTGCGCCACAACATTGAAGATGTCCTCTATACAGATGATATTATAAGGGAATCAAAGACCACCCAAAAACTCATTCTTGACATGGAAACGGGTCTTAGGGGATATTTACTCACCGGCGACAAAACGTTTCTGCCGCCTTATCTAAAAGGTCGGGCCCAGTTTTCGAGTTCTATCCTGCTGTTGGATTCGCTCACCGCCAAAGACCCTGTCCAGAACGCCAAGGTGCAGCGCATTAGAGAGAAGATGCAGGAATGGAACCAGGACTTTGCCGGCCCCCTGATTCAAAGCCGGAACCAGGTACACCTGAGCCAAAGAAACCGTGCCTACTATGACTCGCTTTTTTTCGCCACAGCCCAGCAAGCCAAAGGCAAGGACAAGATTGACCAGACTAGAAACTATTTCACAGAGCTGGAGGCCAACCAGAAGAAGATAAAGGAGTCGCGCCTGGGCGAGTTGCGTGAATCTTTTAGGAGCACCAATTACATAGCCATTGGCCTTACGGTGCTGGCGCTTATTATTGGTACCATCACGGCGTATGTGCTGGGCAACACCATCCGGAAACGGTTTATCAGAATGACCGCCCTGGCCAACAGCATTGCCAACGGCAATTACCGGGTGTCATTGGTAGACCGGCACAAAGACGAGATCAGCGCCCTCACCCACTCTTTAAACAAAATGGCCAGCAAGTTGCAGGACAGCTTCTCGCATTTGACCAAGATGAACAAAGAGCTGGACCAGTTTGCCTACGTAGTGTCTCATGACCTCAAAGCACCCTTGCGCGCCATCAACAACCTGGCAGAATGGATTGCCGAGGACATGGAAAGCAAAGAACCAGATGTACTCCAGAACCTCACCATGCTCAGAGGCCGCGTGCAACGCATGGAAAACCTGATCAACGGCATTTTGGACTACTCCCGCGTGGGAAGAAAAGAAATATTGCAGACCCAATTCTCAGTGCAGGAACTCTTACAGGAAACGCTGGAAAACCTGGCCCCGCCTGCTTCTTTCACGTTCCAGCTACCTGACGCGCTGCCAACCATCACCGGGGAACGCACGTTGTTGTACCAGGTTTTCGCCAACCTTTTCAGTAACGCCATAAAATACCACCACAAAGAATCTGGAACGGTAACGGTGCACGTGCAGGAAAAAGAAGATTATTACCAGTTTGCGGTGCAGGATGACGGCCCGGGCATTCCCAAAGAATACCATGAGAAAGTGTTTGGCATGTTCCAGACCATGGAAGCCCGTGACGTGAAGGAAAGCACCGGTGTTGGCCTGGCCATTGTCAAGAAAATTGTGGAGGAGAAAGGCGGCACCATCTGGATTGAGTCTGACCGGGGCCTGGGCACCACCTTCCTGTTCACGTGGCCCAAGCTACAGGGCACCCAGATAACATCGTCAGAATTGCTAGAGGAAAACGTATGAACCAGTCAGAATTAGCCGCCTGCCAGGAACAACTCAGGCTCCTGAGAAATGAGTACGAGGAATTCGCGTACATTGTCTCACATGACCTGAAAGCGCCCCTTAGAGCCATCAGCAACCTTTCCAGCTGGATCAAAGAAGACCTGGGCACTAACCTGGACCCCGACATCAGTCATAACATAAATTTGCTACAGAACCGATCTGAGCGTCTGGAGGGCATGATCAATGCCATTTTAATGTTCTCCCGTATAAACCGGCAAGACCTGGAGATAGTGGAAGTAGATGCCACCACCTTGGTTCACCAAATGGCCAAACCACTGGAAGAAGCCGGGTCGGCCACGGTGCAGGTATCAGGTCTGCCTACCTTCACTACTTATGCTAAAAAGCTGGAAACGGTCTTAAGGCATTTAATTCAGAACGGGGTGCAGTTCAACGAGCAGAAACCGGCGCTGATTGAGGTTTCGGCCAGTGACCAAGGCGCATTTTACACATTCACGGTAAAAGACCAGGGCCTGGGCATACCGGCAGACGCGCATGAGAAAATATTTAAGATGTTCTATACCGTGCAGCCCAAGGAAAAGGTGGAGACATTGGGAGCCGGTCTCACCATTGTCAAAAAAATAGTCACCTTTGTGGGTGGCCAAGTAACCATATTCTCTGCCCCGGGCCAGGGAACTCAGATTTCGTTTACCTGGCCCAAAGAGGTAAGCACTTTTAAAGGATAAGACTGTTTCCTGTTGAAGGAAGAATATTCATAAAATTAAACGCACCGCCATGGAAGAGAAAGTAGTAAACATTCTGTTAGTTGAGGACGACGAGGTAGATATCATGAATGTGCAGCGGGCCTTCAAGAAAAACAACATTAACAACCCCCTGCACATAGCCCGCAACGGCCTTGAAGCTCTGGAAACACTTCGGGACGGCTCCATTCCCATGCCCCCCATCATTATTCTGGACATTAACATGCCCAAGATGAACGGCATAGAGTTTTTGCAGGAATTACGGCAAGACCCCAAACTGAACCGCATTAGTGTATTTGTCATGACCACGTCTAATGAAGACAGTGACAAAATCAATGCCTATAACCTCAACGTGGCCGGCTATATCTTGAAACCGCTGTCGTTTGAGAAATTCATTACTGCGGTGGCCACCCTTGACCGGTACTGGAAATTATGCGAAAGACCATAACCAGAACGTTATACTTAAAACAAACGAAGGTTTAACCCTTAATATCAGGTGAAAAACAAGCAGACGCAAATCTTGCTGGTAGAAGATGATCAGGTAGACGTGGCCAATGTGCTGCGGGCTTTCAAGGCCCAGGGAATAGAAAACCTGGTGCAGGTAGCCGCAGACGGCCGCGAGGCCTTGGAACTGCTGCAGCAGCAGCAAGCCATGGCCAAGCCGCTCCCTAAAATAATTCTGCTTGACCTTAATTTACCCCACATGAACGGTCTTGAATTCTTGCAGGAAATCAGAAAAGATGACCACCTGAAAGCCTGCAGCGTGTTTGTGATGTCTTCTTCCACCACTGAGCAAGATCTACTGGCCGCCTATGAGTTGAATGTGGCAGGTTACATACAGAAACCGGTTTTGTATGAGTCGTTTCTGGAGATGGTTACTACCTTAAACTCATACTGGAACCTGATAGAATTACCCAACTAACTATTTACCTATGGAGGGCCCCCTAAAACTCCTGATTGTTGATGATGATGAAGTAGACCGCATGATCATCAGGCGGTCTTTGCGCACGGCACAGGTAGAGGCAGAGGTACAGAACGCCACCACCGGTGAAGAGGCCCTGGCTGCGTTGAAAGCCACCAACTTTGATTTCATCTTCATTGATTTCATGCTGCCAGACATGAACGGTCTGGAGTTGCTGCAAGTCATACGAGAGAAAGGCATTACCACCCCCGTTCAGATTGTCACGTCGCAGGGCGATGAACGAATTGCCGTGGAAGCCATTAAAACCGGCGCCTCAGATTACCTTCCTAAGACTTTACTTACCCCGGAGGGCATTTCCCAGAGCATAAGAACGGCGGTACGGCTGCACAAAATTGAGCAGGAACGTCTCCAAACCCAGGAACAGCTGCGCCGCACGCAGGAACAGCTGGAAACCGTAGTAAACGGCGCGCCCATCATTCTATGGGCCATTGACGCCGAAGGCCGTTTCACCATGACCCGTGGCAAAGGCTTGTCATTGATTGGTAAATCTGAAGGGCAATCAGTGGGTATGTCTATGTATGAGGCGTACCAAGACAATCCCACCATTCTGGCCTGCGTACGCAAAGCCTTGAAGGGTGCGGGCGCCAATTGCACCACCAACGTGCAAGGCGTTTGGTTTGACTGCCTTTACCTGCCTATGACCAATGCCAACAGTGAAGTCACAGGCGTGATAGGCGTGGGCTATGACATTACCAGCCGCGTAAAATCTGAGGAGGAACTCAAGAAAGCCAAAGACGAAGCCCTGAGCATGGCGCAGGTCAAAGAGCAGTTCCTGGCCAACATGAGCCATGAGATCCGGACACCCATGAACGGGATTCTGGGCCTGACCGAAGTGCTTTCCAAGACCAACCTCAATGATCAACAGCGCGAGTACCTGAAAGCCATCAACACATCGGCCAATAATTTAATGGTCATCATCAATGACCTGCTGGACTTCTCTAAGATTGAAGCCGGCAAAATCACGCTGGAGATTATTCCCTTTGACCTTCGGCAATTAATCAAACAACTGCTTGACATTCTTGATATTAGAGCCAAGGAGCGAAAGAACAGCCTGAAGCTTCTGCTAGATGATGACATTCCACAGTTTGTGGAAGGCGACCCATTTAGGCTTAGCCAGATCTTGAACAACCTCATTGGCAACGCCATCAAATTCACAGAGAATGGCACCATTAAACTGAGCGTGGAAGTATTGTCTGCCCAAGACGGGCAATTTGAACTGGAGTTCACGGTGCGGGATTCTGGCATTGGCATTCAGAAAGAAAATCTGGAGACTATTTTTGAGAAGTTCACTCAGGGCAGCAATGACACCACCCGTAAATTTGGCGGCACGGGCCTGGGGCTTTCCATTGCCAAAGAATTGATTGAGGTGCAAGGGGGCAGCATCTCGGTGCAGAGCGAAGCCGGGGTTGGGAGCACGTTCACGTTTGCGCTGCCTTTCAAAAAAGTGACCCAACAACCAGAACCTGTATCTGCCACAGACCAACCTTCGCCGCCCGCCCAAACAGGAAAATACCACCATCTGCGCCATGCCCGCCTGCTGCTGGCCGAAGACAACCCCATTAACCAAATGCTGGTGCAAAAGGTATTAGGTGACCAGGAAATTAAGTTGGAGGTAGTCAACAATGGTCTTGAAGCCGTGGAGATACTGGAACAACAACCTTTTGACCTGGTACTCATGGACATGCAAATGCCCGAAATGGATGGCTACGAGGCCATGCGGCACATAAGGCAGCAACAGGCACCCCTCAAAAACATTCCCATAATTGCCCTTACCGCGCACGCCTCGCAAGGGGAGGCCGACCGCTGCCTGGATGCCGGGGCCGATTCCTATGTCTCCAAACCGTTTCAAGCCGAGACGCTGCTAAATGAAATTGCCAGGTTTTTGCCAGACCAGGATCATTTGTCAAACGCCGGACAAGCTAATGATGCACAGCTGGAGAACTTCCATATAGACTTGAAATATCTGGAAGATTTCGCGCATGGGAATGTAGATTTCATGGTAGACATTCTGCAGTTGTTCTTGGATCAGATTCCGGAGCAGGTGCAGGAACTCACCAGAGCCGTTTCATTCTCCAATTGGCCGCTCACCAGAACCATTGCGCACCGCATTAAACCATCACTCGCCTTGGTGGGCATTAAGGCCATAGAAGACCTGAACACCGAGATTGAACAGTCGGTCCTGCACCGGTCAAACTTAGAGAACGTTTCTTCCCTGGTGCAGCGCATGGTGCTGTTGGTGGGCAAGGCCTCTGAGGAATTGAAAAAGATTATCCAACAATTAAAGAAGCAGCAGTCCGCTTAGTTTGTACGGCCGGGAAACCAAGTCTATATTTCATCTGAAAAAGGCAAAAACGGATTCTGTTTTCGGGCTCATTTTGGAAAATGAGCCCGAAAACGTACCTTTTGCAAAACTTCGGCCCCAAACATGCATCCTTCCTTCCAGAAAAAATATACTCAGTTAGAGAAACACCGCCAAACCTACACAGCCCAAGTGCGCGCGCTGTCACCGGACCAGCAGCAGAAGCCGCCTGGTGAGGGGCAATGGTCGGCGGCGCAGTTGTATTACCATCTCTGGAAGGTGGAAAATACGGTTTTACAGGCCATTGAAGCCAACCTGGCCAGCGGTCGCACGCACAAGCCGGTCTCGTTCAATACCCGTTACCGGTCTTTTCTGCTGAACCTGGCACTGGCGCTTCCCTTTAAATTCAAAGTCCCCAAGATGATTGGCGACATGCCCCCCAACGTGAGCGTGGCGGAGGTAGAGGAAAAGTGGCAAGCCACCAGCCAGCAATGGCAGCAGTTTCTGGAGAAATTTCCGGAGCACTTGCAGCAGAAGGAGATATTCAAGCATCCCCGCGCCGGATTGCTCACCATGAACCAAACCCTTCAGTTTTTGTTGGAGCATGCCGCGCACCATAAACTGCAGATGCAGAAATTGGTGACCGCATAATTTTCTTGGCCCGCCCTTACTTTGTTACCTTTGCCGCGTATTAAAAAAGCAAAACCAAACAACAGAGTATGTCAACAACCGGCACCCCACAGGAAGAATTCATGCGCGAAGCCATCAGGCTTTCCATTGAGAAGATGAAAGAAGGCAAAGGCGGTCCGTTTGGCGCGGTGGTCGTGAAAAACGGCGAAATCATTGCCCGGGGTTTCAACAATGTGACCTCCAGCAATGACCCTACGGCTCACGCCGAAGTGGATGCCATTCGCAAAGCCTGCCAGGCCCTGGGCTCGTTCCAGCTCACAGGTTGCGACCTCTACACCAGCTGCGAACCATGCCCCATGTGCTTGGGCGCCATCTACTGGGCCCGCCCCGACCGCGTTTTCTACGGCAACACCAAGATAGACGCCGCCGCCATCGGCTTTGATGACGCCTTTATCTACGAAGAACTGGAACTTCCCCTCCACAACCGCTCCCTTCCCATGGAACAATTCCTGCGCGATGAAGCCTTGGCCGGATTCAGGGAATGGGAAAAAATGGAAGGCAAAACGGAGTATTAAAATTGTTGATTGTTTAATAATCAACTGACTAATAGATAGTTAAATTTAAACACGCATTTCGTTTCCCTTTGAAAGCCCGGGATTATTTAGTGAGCAGAAGAACCATAAGCAATACATACAGAACAAGTAAAATTGATTCTCGGGAATGCGATTATCAGCAAAATTTATCCTTCCCCTACCCCCTTCAAAGGGGGACGGAAGGCGTGACTAATATTTTAAAATTTCCGTTTTTGGCCTTATTTCCAGAAACGAAGCCGAAAACGTAAAAGCCCCGCATCCATTAAGATGCGGGGCTTTTTTTATTACTAAAACAATCAGCAATTAACAATCAACAATTTACCTGCGTCCCATCATGCTGCCGAGCTTGGCAAGACCGCCTTTGGTACCGGCCATTTTGTTCATGCTCTTCATCATCTTGCGCATGTCATTGAACTGCTTCATCAAGTTGTTCACCTGCTGAATGGTAGTTCCGGAACCTTTGGCAATACGGTTACGGCGGCTGCCAGAGATCATATCTGGATTTTGGCGCTCTTCCTTGGTCATGGATTTGATGATGGCCTCAATGGGCGCGAAAGCACTTTCGTCAATGTCCACGTCTTTCAACATCTTGCTCACGCCGGGAATCATGCCCACCAGGTCTTTGATATCGCCCATCCGTTTAATCTGCTCCAACTGAGACAAGAAGTCGTCAAAGTTAAACTGGTTCTTCCGGATGTTCTTGTTGATGCGCTTGGCTTCGTCTTCGTCAAAGGTTTGCTGGGCGCGCTCTACCAGGGAGATTACGTCACCCATACCTAAAATACGCTGGGCCATCCGGTCTGGGTAGAATAGGTCAAGCGCTTCCATTTTCTCACCGGTAGAGATAAACTTGATGGGTTTCTCCACCACCGCTCTGATGGAAAGCGCGGCGCCACCACGAGAGTCACCGTCTAGCTTGGTCAACACTACGCCGTCAAAGTTGATGCGCTCGTTGAACGTTTTGGCGGTGTTCACGGCATCTTGGCCGGTCATGGAATCCACCACAAACAAAGTCTCAGTGGGTTTGATGGCCTGCTTGATGTCGAAGATTTCCTGCATCATGGCCTCGTCCACGGCCAAACGGCCCGCGGTGTCAATGATGACCACTTTCTTGCCGGTGCGCTTGGCGTGCTCCACGGCATTGCGGGCAATGGAAACCGGGTCTTTGCTTTCGCGCTCCGCGTAGAACTCCACGCCAACCTGCTCGGCCAACACGCTCAGCTGGTCAATAGCCGCCGGGCGGTACACGTCGCAGGCCGCTACCAAAACGCCTTTGCCTTGTTTCTTCAGGAAGTTGGAAAGCTTGCCCGTGAAGGTGGTTTTACCCGAACCCTGCAGGCCCGCAATCAAAATAATAGCCGGAGAACCGGTGATGTTAATGTCTTTTTTCTCGCCGCCCATCAGTTCGGTGAGTTCTTCGTGCACAATCTTCACCATCAACTGGCCCGGCGACACGGCAATCAGCACGTCGCGGCCCATGGCCTCGTCCTTGATTTTGTCGGTCACGGTTTTGGCCACTTTGTAGTTCACGTCGGCGTCTACCAGGGCACGTCTTACTTCCTTGATGGTCTGGGCGACGTTGATTTCAGTGATGCTTCCCTGGCCTTTGAGGGTCTTGAAAGCGCGGTCAAGCTTGGTACTTAAATTCTCAAACATGTGTAGTATATGACTGAGTTAGGATTAATTCTACTGGATTTGCCTGGCGCAAAGAGCGCGCGGCATCTTACAAAAATACGCAGAAATTGCGGAAGTTCACCAACAATTCCGGGAAGCTGCGTATATTCGGACGGGACAAAGCAGCCGTTTTGGGGCTCATTTCCAGAAACGGGGCCAAAAACAGCTTTCGCCCTAAAACCTTAACGCACAAAAGAAGAACTTAACTTTTGGAACCAGCCGCCACGCCAGATACCCACAACGTCTTATTCCTCACCTATTACTGGCCGCCCTCGGGCGGGGGCGGGGTGCAGCGCTGTCTCAAGTTTGTGAAGCATTTGCCGGAGTTCGGGATTACGCCCACGGTCATCACGGTAGATGAAAACCAGGCCTCATACCCTATTCTGGACCAAAGCCTGCTAGCCGAAGTTCCCGATAACATTCACGTAATCAGGACGGGTACGCGTGAACCCTTTGAGTTTTACAAGAAGCTCACCGGGAAGAAAGACATTCCGTTTGGGGGCTTTGCGAACACCGGCAAAGAGAACTGGAAACAGAAGCTGTTCAAGTTCCTGCGCGGAAATCTGTTCATACCAGACCCGCGCGTAGGCTGGAACCGCTTTGCATTAGACGCCGCCACCAAAGTAATGAAACGGAAGCCAATCCAGGCCATTCTCACCTCTTCGCCGCCGCACAGCACGCAGTTGATTGGCCTGAAGCTGAAAAAGAAATTCGGGCTGAAGTGGATTGCTGACATGCGCGACCCCTGGACCGATATTTACTATTACCAGGATTTGAACCACACCGCTCTGGCCCAAAAACTGGACGCCAGCTATGAACGCGAGGTGCTGGAAAACGCCGATGCCGTGCTGGTGGTGAGTGATGACATGAAGCGCCTGTTCCTGCAAAAATCGGCTTCGCTTGACCCCAACAAAATCCATGTGATCCCGAACGGGTATGACGAAGCCGATTTTGTGCATCCGTCCACGTCGTCTTCAGAGGAGTTCATCATCACCTACACCGGCACCATTACAGAGGCCTACAACATTGAAGGCTTTTTACAGGCGCTCTGCGAAACCGTTACCCGTAACCCGTTCATCAGATACAAGTTGCGGTTTGTGGGCAAAGTATCTCTGGAAGTAAAACGCCAGGTGGAAGCCGCCGGTCTGCCCTTGATCACCGAGTACATTGACTACGTGCCGCACGAAGAATCCATCAAATACCTGATGGCGAGCACGGCGCTCTTAATGGCAATTCCAGACGTGCCCAACAACTTCGGGATTTTGACCGGCAAGCTGTTTGAGTACCTGGCCGCCAACAAACCCATCATCTGCATCGGCCCTATTCACGGCGACGTGGACCGAATTCTGGACGAGTGTGGCGCGGGGCGCGTGTTCCATTACTCGGGCTATGAAGTCATTCTGGACCACCTGCTGCAGATGAGCAAAACCTGGAAAATCAACCCGAACCTGGATTTGCCCATCATCAATTACACGCAATATTCAAGGCGCGCCTTAACCGAGAAACTGGCGGCGCTGCTGGTGTCATAATCAAATGTCCGTTTTCGGGCTCGTTTCTAGAAATGAGCCCGAAAACACCTTTCAAATTTTCTGTGGACCTTCTGTTTGACTACGTGCTCTTCCATTTCAAGCATTGCTACCATTTGCCGGAGCCGCTGGAACTGCATTATGGCCTTGACGGGAAAAGCCTAATTCAGATTGCTTCTCACGGCGCATACTTCTTTGAAGGAAAAGAACCCTATCCTCCCTACTCCTCATTAAAATCCTGGAACGGCACCAGCATTTCCTTGTTTTTTGAAAAATCTCCTGAGCAAGATTGGTTCACCCAAGGTGCTTCTGGAAACGTGGTGGTGAACTTTGATTTAGTGGCAGGCGCTTTTTATCTGCTCTCTGGTTGGCAGGAATTCCACAGTCAGGAGCGAGATAGATTTGGGCGATTTCCTTACCAGGCATCAATGCAACACAAACACTGCTTTGTGACGCTGCCAGTGGTCAACTACTATTTTGATATTTTGCGCGCGGCGGTTGAGAAAGCTTACGGTATTTCTGTAGCACCAAAAACCTGGCCTGGACATTCGTTCATGACCTGCCTCACGCATGACATTGATTCGCTGCAAAGCGCCTGGAAAGTTGTGGGAAAACCGGCTTTGCTGCGCGGCGATTTGGGTTTGTTTTTAGACGTTGCCCTGCAAAAAATCAAGGGCGAAGACGCTTTCAACAACCTTGCCCAGGTAGATGCCGAACTTCAGAAATTGAACGCCAAAGGCAGTTTTTATTTTCTGCCAAATTCCCAAAAAGTAGATGGCCACCCCAACAGTGATTATGACATCCGCTCGCCCAGAGTTCAGCTAGCTATAAAACGCTTGTCCGACAATGGGCACGAAATAGGCCTGCACGGAAGCCACGGCACCAGCACCAACGCGTCTCAACTCAAAACCGAAAAAAAATTCTTACCTCCTTCCGTGACCGGGAATCGGTTCCATTACCTTCGGTTTGACCCTGAAATTACCCCGAGTTTGCTGGAAGAACTGGAATTTGGCTATGACTCCAGCCTGGGTTTTGCTGAGCATTTCGGGTTCAGGAACAGTTACTGCCTGCCGTTCAGGTTATTTGATGTCAAGCAGCGGCGCATGACCAGCACCTGGGAACTTCCCCTCAATTTGATGGACATCACACTGAATCACCCCAACTACCTCCAATTAAGCGCAGAGGAAGTGTTGCCGGTTATAAAACCAATGCTTTTTGAGATTAAGAAATTCAACGGGGTTTTCACGTTGCTTTGGCACAATGAGAATTTCACGCCTTACGGTTTGCCTCACGGTTTACAGCTTTTCAGGGAAATTACGCAGGAAGTACAAAGGTTAGGAAGTGGATTTCAAACGGCCAACCAAACCATTCATGAAGTTCAGCAGCGGTAGCTTACAGTAATTTCCTGCGCCAGGCTAGCGTTGCCAACCAAGAACGTGTTACTTTTGCATCTAGCCATTTATCCGTTTTCGGCTCCGTTTACAGAAATGAGCCCGAAAACGCCTTTCACCTTCACATGAGCGTACTCCGCAAGCAGGGTTTTCTGAACACCATCATCTCGTACGCCGGCATGGTGATTGGCTACGTGAACACCGTGCTGCTGTTCCCCAACCTTATGGACCCAGACCAGGTGGGCCTGACGCGTTTTCTGCTGCAAGTGTCGCCTATTTACGCGCAGTTTTCGGCCTTGGGGTTCACCAACATCAGCCTGAAATACTTCCCTTACTTTAGAGACAAAGACAAAAAACATAACGGCTTTCTGTTCTTAATGCTGTTGATTCCGTTGGCGGGGTTTGTGGTGGTGACAGGTTTGTTTTTCCTGCTGAAGCCCACCGTGGTAGAGCACTTGGGCAAGCAGTCGCCGCTGGCGTTGGACTACTATTATTACATTATTCCGCTTAGTTTTTTCACGCTGCTGTTCATGCTCCTGGATGCGTATTTGCGGTCTTTGTACAAGACGGTGGTGCAGTCGTTTTTGCAGGATTTTCTGGTGCGCGTGCTCACGTTGGGCGCCGTATTTGTGTACTCCTGGGGTTGGATTGACTTTCAGTGGTTTGTGATTCTGTTTATTGCGGTCAATTCCTGCACGGCCTTCATTTCCATTGTGTACTTGCTGTGGCTTCGGCAGTTTTTTGTGCGGCCCGGCAAGACCATGTTTTCCATTGTGCCGCTCAAAGAAGTGGTGCGCTACGGCCTGTATTCCTTTCTGGGGAATGTCTCTACCACGGTTATCACCTTCACAGATTCGGCCATGATTGCAGCCTACAGCGGGCTGGATGACGTGGCCTTTTACACCACGGCCTATTTCATCACCTCGGCCATTCTGGTGCCTTCGCGGGGCTTGAACAAGATTGTGTACCCGCAAGTCGCTGACCTGTTCAAGGCGCAGGACATGACCACGCTGGGGCGGCTGTACAAGAACATGACGCGGGTGAACATGGTGGTGGGTTTTCTGCTGTTTCTGGGCATATGGTGCAATGTGGACAACATCTTCGCGCTCATGCCCAAAGATTACAGTGAGGGCCGCTGGGTGATATTATTTATGGGATTTGCCCGCTTGTTTGACCTGGCCACCGGCATCAACGGCATGATTCTGCTTACCTCAGACAAATACCGCTATGACCTGTATTTCAACGTGCTGATGGTGGCCCTGGTCATCTACACCAATTACCTGTTGATTCCGCCGTACGGCATTAGCGGAGCAGCTTTTGCCTCTATGATGGTGTACATTCTCTACAATTTCTTTAGGGTGGTGTTTGTGGCGAAGTATTTCAAGATGCAGCCCTTTGGTTGGGATTCTCTATTGATTGTGGCTATTTCTGCGGTGGCCTTCGGGGCTTCATGGGTATTGCCGCAAATGCCCCATCTGCTGCTGGACATTGCCGTAAGGTCTTTGGTGATCACGGCGGTGTATGGCAGTTTGATGGTAGGCTTGAAAGTGTCGCCGGAACTGAACAATGGCATCCGGAAATCGCTGGTCCGGTTGGGAATAAATTAAAGGCAATTTCTTTATTCCGCTTTCAGCGAAGCCAAAAGCTCCAGCAATTCTTGTTCTCGTCTGGTTTCTGGGTACTGTTGTGAGATACGTGCCCGAGCCTGTTGCCCCATGGTCAGGACATCGGCTTGTAAGGCTTTTTTCAGTACTTCCTGGAGCAATATCGAGTCTTGTTTTTCCAACACAAACCCACTATCGCCAATTAAATCAGGCATGGCCCCCACATTGCTGACCACCGGTACGCAGCCGCACAGCATGCTTTCGCTCAGGGCATTGGGAAACCCTTCTGACATGGACAATTGCAGGTAAAACGTATGGGCGCTGTACACGGCTTTTAAATCTGCCAAAGGCATTTTGGGCAACAGGTGTACGTTTTTGGGTTGGTTGGGAATTGAAAATCCGAGCGGCGAACCCACAATGGTGAACGTGGCTTCAGGGAGATGTTTGGCCGCTTCCAGAATCAAATCCACGCCTTTCAACCGCTGCGTGAACCGCATGTCCAAGCCGGCGCAAACTGTTAGAAATGAAGCCGGCCGTCTGGTCACTGAAAAATCCGGTTGCCAGAATTCCGCATCATAGCCATTATAAACCACGGTGTGCGGCGTTTCCAGACCCGGGCAATGGAACCGGAAGCCTTGGTTCGGGAAGTCATTGGGTTGGTAGCTGTATTCCTGCCACACCAGTTTTTCGTGCACCGGTGCAATGTGGCTGGCCAGTTTATAAGACCAGCGCGTGAACCTGCCCAGAACGGGTTTAGAGAAACAGCCGTAGCCAATGCTGGGGAACGAAACGCAGTCGGTGCCGCCCGCCACAATCAAGCAGGGTTTTCGGGCTAGTTTTCCCAAACAGGCCGGAAACCAGGAATGATAGCCAGCGAACATGCAGACAATCACTTCCGCCCGCCAAATATGCCGAAGCAGGAAGAACAACAGTCCCAGCCACACCAACGGCGTTTGCCATTTTTTGGCGGGAAGAAAGCCATGATGCCGCACCTCGTACACCTGCTCCATCAGCTTCAAATCCTTGACTACAAAAGAGGATTGCGCCGGATAAAAATAAAGCAAAACAGGTTTACAGGCCGCCATTAGTTATTCAATTACAGCCACTTAGAAGACAAATCCTGAAGTTTCAGGTTCACCTTAGATTTGGCTTCTACCTGCGTAGGAGGGTTGCGTTGTTTCAAAAGAATCCACTGGTAATCCTCGGTTTGGGTAAACAAAGAATAACTTTCCAGATGGTGCAAATACAAACCTGCCGCGTAGGTATTGCGCAGCAATTCATCGGTGTGAATAGGTTGGTCAATCACCTGCAACAATTCAGGTTGGTGCTCCCATACCCAGGTCAGATACAAAGGATGCGGAATGTTGATGGCCACAGTGGAGGTTGCGTGCAAATGTCTGGCAATGACCTGAAACAAATTTGGGTGCTGCTCCAATGGGATGTGCTCAATCACGTCTGGCAATACCACAAAGTCAAACTTCTCGGGCCGCGTGAAATCAGTCATGTCAGACACCAGAAACTCCGTATGGTTGAACTGGTGGTTGAACTTGCGGGCCATGTCAATACTCTTCGGGCTGATGTCTACGGCTAAGACTTTTCCTTGCGGCGTGGCTTTGGCCAGCAAATGCGTGACCGTGCCAATGCCGCAGCCTATTTCCAGCACCTTTGAATTTGGCTGCAACCCAGCTTTCTTCAGGTTCTTCAGAATAGTCCGGTGCCGGATGTGGATGCCTTTTTTGAACTGCTGCTCGGTGTATTCGTCGTAGAAAGAAGAAACGCTCATTTTAATTGGGAATTAAGAAGTAGGAATTAAGAATTGTTTGATAATGGAATTATGAATTGCAAGGATAGGTATGGGTCGTATCCAGAAATTCTTAATTCCTAATTCTCAATTCTTAATTGCGCTTTTCAGTGCATAGATGCGTTCAATAATCTCCACTACTTTCAGGCCTTCCAGGGCATTGGTGGTGGCGTAGGTTTTGCCCTTTAGGGTATCAATCACGTTTTCAAAGATGAAGTGGTGGTTGGCGGCGCTGCCTTTGTAGTGGCCGTAGTCGTTGGCGGGGCTACTAGGCGGTAACTGGGGCATGGTGTAGTCTTGCACATGGCAATATTCCACCTCGTTCATGTATTGGCCGCCTACTTTAATGCTTCCTTTTTCGCCAATAATGGTCATGCTGCTTTCCAGGTTGGTATCCCAGACGGACGTGGAATAATTCAAACAGCCATTGCCACCGTTCATGAACTCGAACTGAATCAAGCCGCTGTCTTCAAAATCCGTCAAGCCGGCGTGGTTGTAATCCATGAACCTACCGCTGATGTTCTTGATATCCCCGAACAACCAGTACATAATGTCAATGAAATGGCTGAATTGGGTAAACAACGTGCCGCCGTCCAGCGCTCCGTTGCCTTTCCAAGTGCCGGGTTTGTAGTAGCGGTCATCGCGGTTCCAGTAACAGTTAATCTGAACCAGGAAAATCTTACCCAGGCGTTCCTCAGAAATCATCTCCTTCAACCACAAAGACGGCGGACTGTAGCGGTTCTGCATCACACAGAAAACCAGTTTTGACGTTTGCAGTGATTTGTAGATGATGCGCTCGCAGTCGGCTTTGGTGAGGGCCATGGGTTTCTCACAGACTACGTGGCTGCCGTTCTCCAGCGCCAGCATGGCTTGCTGGGCATGAAATCCATTGGGCGTGCAGATACAGATCACATCGGCTTTGGGACCGTGGGCCAGGTACTCTTCCATAGAGCCAAAGAACGGAACGCCCATGGCTTCCACTTCCGGCTGGCGCGCGGGGTCGGTGTCTACCATGGCCACTAATCTCCCCTCGGGGTGGCGCTGGGCCATGGTGGCGTGGCGTTTTCCTATGTGCCCCGCTCCTATTACTGCAAATGTGATATTCTCTGACATGGATTCTGTCTGCGTTTTCGGCTTCATTTCCAGAAATGAGCCCGAAAACGGAAGTTCTAATTTATAATTTTAAGCCTGCATAAACGTCACCACCGCATCGGCAATAAACTGCTGCTGGTCTTGCGTAAGTTCGGTGTGCATGGGCAAGGAAATAACGGTATGGCACAAGCCTTCAGACACCGGGAAATCACCGGCTTTATAGCCCAAATAGGCATAGGCTTCGTGCAAATGCAATGGCACCGGATAATACACCATGCTCGGGATTCCTTTATCCTGAAGATAGGCTTTCAAGGCGTCACGTTTGGCAGCCGGAACTTGCAAGGTGTACTGGTGAAAGACATGCGAACTATAAGGAGCCAAGGTAGGAAGTTGAATACCTTCCACTTCCGCGAACGCGGCATCATAAAACATGGCGGCTTTCTGGCGGCGCAAGATGAAATCATCCAGGTGCGTCAGTTTCACATCTAGCAAAGCGGCCTGCAAGGTATCTAAACGGGAGTTAACGCCCACGCGGGCGTAATGGTATTTCTTCTGCTGGCCGTGGTTGGCAATCTGCTGCAGAATAGCGGCCAGTTCTGCATCTTGAGTGAAAATAGCGCCGCCGTCGCCCATGCAGCCCAGGTTTTTAGACGGAAAGAACGAGGTAGTGCCCACGTGGCCCATGGTGCCGGCAAAAGACGTATTGCCTTCAGCATCTACATATTGCGCGCCAATAGCCTGGGCGTTGTCTTCAATCACGAACAGTTCCTGCGCAATGGCCAGGTCCATCAGTTCTTCCATGGGCGCACATTGCCCAAACAAATGTACGGGCATGACGGCCACGGTTTTGTCAGTGATGGCGGCGCGCACTTTGGCGGGGTCAATGCAAAAGGTATCAGGCAGCACATCCACGAACACCGGTTTCAACCCTAATAGCGCAATCACTTCGGCGGTAGCCACATAATTAAAGGCGGGCACAATTACTTCGCCGCCGGCGGGCAAATCCAAAGCCATTAATGCAATCTGCAACGCGTCTGTGCCGTTGGCGCACGGAATGACGTGGTTCACCTGCAGGTAGTTGGCCAGGTTGGTGGCGAAAGTTTTCACCTGCGGCCCGTTGATAAAAGCAGTGCTGTCCACCACGGCCTGCATGGCGGCGTCAATCTCGGGTTTCAAGCGTTGGTACTGACCTTTGAGGTCCACCATTTGGAGGTGCGTCATGCGTTTCATTCAAAAAACAAATATAGCAAGACAGGTTTCGGATTGGTGCGTTTCCGGTTTTTATTTCTAAAGCCCAAATGGATTGAATACGCCTGCCGTTTCTTTCTTTTTTACTAAAACCGTATAAATACCAAACAAAAGCTTTGCCAATGCAACCAACTGTCACGTGCTTCGTTCAAAGCCTAATTACAGACTTCACCGCAAACCACTTAAACCTGAAACTATGAAAACCTCAATTTTTAAAACGCCTGCCATTCTTTGTGCCACCGCACTAGGGCTGGCCTTTACCCAAGTGTCTTGCTCCAAAACCGAGAGCACCGAGACCAGCACCACCACCACAACCACCAGAGAGCAAGCCTACAATGACTATAAAGACTATGTAGCTTCTTTGGAATCTGATGTGGAACGCGGTTGGGACACCACCACCACCGACGGTGAGGCCCGCATGAACCAGTACCGCACAGACTATGAAACCAGAAGCGCGGCCGTGGCCCGCTATGAAAACGAATTAGACGAAACCCAGAAGCAGGAATATGCACAATTGCAGTCACGCTACAACACCGCCTGGGCTACTCGCGAAGAGCAGTACAACACCTGGATGGCCAACAACCAAAGCGGCGGAAACGCCATGTCTAAAGTAGACATGTCTTCGTTGGATAACAGCAAAATCCCGAGCTATACCGCTACTGACATCAGAACTGCCTATGAAGCTTTTGTGGCCCACGTTGACGCCAACAAATCTAATTTCAGCAATGATGACTGGAAAACCGTGGAAACCTACTGGAACCAGTTAGATGACCGTAAAAACGCCGTGCAAAGCCAACTGTCTGACAAAGACAAATGGGAAATTGCCAAAGCCAAAACCAAGTACATTGCTATGAAAAACGCCAGCAAACTAGGTAACTCTGCTGAAAACGTAGGTTCGGGTGCCAAGGAAGTTGGGAAAGATGTAGGTTCCGGCGCGAAAGAAGTTGGAAAAGACATTGGATCTGGCGCTAAGAAAGTAGGAAAAGCCATTGGCAACACCGTAAAAAAAGGTACTGAGAAGGTAGACAACAAACTGGACGACGATAATAATTAATTTTTAGTTTCTCCTTGAAACGTGAAAAGCCCCGCCAATTGGCGGGGCTTTTTGTTGTCCTCCGTTTTCCGTTTTCGGGCTCATTTTCAGAAATGAGCCCGAAAACGGAAAATTCTATTTCAGATTCTGGCTCAGCCATAACAAGCGGTACACGTCAAATGCATAAAGCGAGGGCTTCTTCCCTTGCAATTGTTTCTCCAGCAAAGGCAAAAGCCAGGATGAGTTCAAATTTAAAATGCCCAAGACTCTAAACCGCTTTAACTTGAAATAAAGTTGAAACAACCTGGTTTCCTGGCCTAAGCCTAACTTTTGCTGCAATAAAACAAGGTTCTGTAGCGCCTGCTTCGTTTTATCCAGAAACACCGGTGCTGCCTCCAGGCCCAGATGCCACACCGGGTTGTCCAGATGCTTCACTTGAATGTTAGCCTGCTGCAGTTCAAACGCGAAAAGTGTGTCTTCATGGCCGTAGCCTTGCAGCGCATTCCCGGAAAAGTATTTCAAAAACAGGTCTTTGGGCGCCAGCAGATTGCTGAAGAAGACACGCTGATACGGAGCCTTTTGCCTTTGCTCGGCATTGGCTTGTTCCCGTTCACGCCCGTATTTCCAGCGCAGTTCTGTTCCTGGTAGGCACGTGTCTGCATAGGTCACCCCTCCTACCATAATCCCGGAAGAATCTTCCTGCACATAGGTCTGCAAAAATGAGTCCTGCACGGGCAGTACATCATTGTCCAGGAAAAGTAGATTAGGGAATTTAGCGTCTCGGGCCAGTTTCAACCGGATTTGGGTGCGGCCCAGGTTCTGGGGCAACTCTTGGTACACTACCTGCGCGAGGGCGGCAACGGCTTGGTTCTGGATTTTGGTTTCTGAGTTGGAGCCATCGTCATAGACTCTTATCTCAAAAGAAATGGGCAGGGCTGTGGCCTGTTGGTGCAGCCGTTGCACCAGCGCCAATACCGGTTGGTTAAAGACAGGAATTAAAATGGAAATCTCAGAAACCATCTACCAAGGTAAACTCTTCCTGGGCAGAGTCCAGCACCCGGCCTTGGTCACATTTCAAGATGCGGCGCGGGTAGCGTTTGAGGGTTTGGTGGTTGTGGGTGGCCATTAAGATGGCGGTGCCGCTGTTGTTGATTTCCTGGAACAGGCGCATAATCCCGTCAGTCACGTCTGGATCAAGGTTGCCGGTGGGTTCATCGGCGAACAAAATCAACGGTTCATTGAGCAAGGCCCGCGCAATCACCACACGCTGCTGTTCACCGCCCGATAGTTGGTGCGGCATTTTGTTGGCGGCGGCGTCTAAGCCCACGCGCATCAAGACTTCAGAAATTCGGTTTTTGATTTTTGATTTGTCATTCCAGCCGGTGGCTTTGAGCACAAACTTGAGGTTATCGGCTACGCTGCGGTCAAAGAGCAACTGAAAGTCCTGGAAGACAATACCAATCTTGCGGCGCAAATACGGCACCTGGCTCCAGCTGATGGAATGGATGTTGAACCCGGCCACTTGCGCGGTTCCCATGCGAAGGGGTAAATCGGCGTACAGGGTTTTGAGCAGAGAACTTTTGCCGCTGCCGGTACGGCCCACCAAGTACACAAACTCCCCTTTCTCAATGGAAAACGTGACATTGCTCAACACAGTGTTCACTTCCTGAAAAATGGAAACTTTGTGCAGGGCCACCACGGGGTTAGACGAAAATTCCATTGGCATTTAATTGGAACTCCAGATACAGAAAAACGGTATCTAGACTGTTATTAAAAAAGGCGCTAAGCCGAATAAAGTTGGACCGTTAGATGTCAAGCTTCTGCAACTTACCGAACTCCAGCCCTTCAATCACCGCGGCCAGGGCTTCTTCTTTGCCGGCCAGGCCGTAGCGGTCAATGTTCTTCAAAGGCCGGTCTGCCCTGAAATAGGCAATCAGCACGAAATTTTCATCGCGCAGCTGAATGTAATCCGGAATCTTGGCCTTGCCTTTTACTTTGATGATATACACTTTCTATTAATTAGGAATTGGGAATTAAGAATTAGGAATGTATTGGCGCACTAACCAATTCTTAATTCCTAATTCTCAATTCTTAATTAAAGAAGTTCTTAATTAAAATTAGCCGTTTGCTTTTTTGTGGTCAGCCAGGAATTTGGCAAGGCCACTGTCAGTCAATGGGTGGTGCAACAAAGCAGTAATCACGTTCAACGGGCAGGTCACCACATCGGCGCCAATCTCAGCGCACTGCAACAGGTGCATCACGTGCCTTACCGACGCGGCCAACACTTCAGTTGGGTAGCCGTAGTTCTGGTAAATCTGCACAATCTGCTCAATGAGGGCAATTCCGTCTGTGGCAATGTCATCTAAGCGGCCCACAAACGGAGACACGTAGGTGGCGCCCGCTTTGGCGGCCAACAGCGCCTGACCGGCAGTGAACACCAGCGTACAGTTGGTTTTAATGCCTTTGTCAGAGAAATACTTGATGGCCTTTACGCCGTCACGGGTCATGGGCACTTTCACCACAATGTTGGGGTGCAGCTGGGCCAGTTCATCGCCCTCTTTTACCATGTTCTCAAAGTCGGTGGCAATTACTTCGGCAGAAATGTCACCGTCTACAATCTCACAGATGGCCTTGTAATGCTTCATGACGTTGTCATAGCCTACAATGCCTTCTTTGGCCATTAAAGAGGGGTTGGTAGTCACGCCGTCTAACACGCCCAGGTCATGGGCTTCCTGAATTTCAGCGAGGTTGGCGGTATCAATGAAAAATTTCATAGCAGGTTCACGTTTGAAATACAAATCTACTTCAATCCGGCAGAAAACCGAACGCGCCCGACAAGTATTTTAAAAGGAAGTGCTGGAAAGGAAAGAGAAGGGAACCGTTGCGGATTGGGCAAAAAAAAGCGGCAAACCGAGTATCGCGCCGCTCAACCACCTACCCTTGCTCCCTTCCGGGCCTGGGGGAGTTCAGCAGGAGCTGGCCGTACCGATTTGCCGATGCAAAGATACAAACACTTTCTGGCCCCGCAAGCCTGCCTGCTTATATTTTCTACTGTTTTGGCTAAGAGGCTGGGCATCAAACAAAAATTCCTGTTTTCGGGCTCATTTCCAGAAATGAGCCCGAAAACAGGAATTCAGATTACCTAATAAGATCGGCTAGCCTTTGCGGGCTTTCAGGTTCTCAAAAGAGATATTAAGGTTTCGGCTGGAGCCACTGGCCTTGAACAGGTTTCCGTTACGGTTAGGGAAGGCGTAGTCCGGCACAAAGTAATCAAGCGGCAGTTTCAGTTTCACAATAGAGCCAGACAACACCTTGGTCCTGGCATCATACAATAAAGAAATGGCACCGTCAGTGACCTCAATACAGCCCGGCGACATGGCGCGGGTTCCATCTTTAAAGGTCTGTCCGTTCTGCACGCACACTATTTCCGCCTCTTTCAAAGCCTGCGTGGCGGGTAAGTTGGCCAGCGTTCTGTTTTTAAAATGGATGGTGAGCCACGAAGAAACCTCGTCAGAAGACGTGTCCTTAAAATAAAGCGTCACGCCGCCGTTCTCTTCAAAGTAAAAAGCGTCCAGTTTGTCTTGGGCGAACACTTCATAGGTTTTGCCGTGGTAATTCTGGTAGGCTTCGGGGCTGGCATTCTTATAATAGGTATCTACTTTAATGCTATCCACCAAGGAGAAAGAAGTTTTGGTTGGCCCAGCCACCGGCACGGGTTCTACCTCCTGGTCTGCGTGGCAGGACGCCAGCAGCGCCAAGAAGGCCAGCACGCCCATGGTGTTTTTAAAAGTATGGAGTATGGTTGTCAACATTTAATGTCTTATAGAATAAGGAAGTACCTGGCATTATAATAGATGAAAGCAATGCCGGACTACCCATTCAAAGCAAAAGATATGCCTAATATGGCGGAATCTGACTATTATTTATGCTGCTCAAGATGATTTCTTTCAAACCACTCTATGTATAGACAGAAAATGGCTGCTTCTCCCCTACGTGCACGAAATTAAGACAAGGCCTTAGAGCTTGTTTAAATTTTGATTTAGCCAGCGAAAACAGGGAGCGAAAGGTTCTGGCGAAGCGTTTTTTGAGTAGCGTAGCAGCGCTACGGTAAGAGAAAAAGGCGATGCCAGGTTCTTTTGATGCCTGTTTGCAGCGCAAAAGACAAATTTAAACATGCTCTTAACTTTGTTTTAACTTTCAACTGTCCCGTGTACCTTTGCACATGCCAGAAAAGATACTCATCCTAGATTTTGGGTCTCAATACACCCAGCTGATTGCCCGCCGCGTGCGCGAGTTGAACGTCTACTGTGAAATTGTCCCGTTCAACAAAATCCCGGAACTTACCCCAGACACCAAAGGCGTCATCTTGTCGGGGAGCCCTAGTTCTGTGCGGGAGGAAAATTACCCCAATCCAGGTTTGACTCCGTTTTTAGGCAACTTGCCGGTGCTGGGTGTGTGTTACGGCGCACAGCTTATGGCGCAGGAAGGCGGCGGCGAAGTGATTGCCTCTACCATTAGAGAATACGGCCGCGCCAAGCTCAACCACGTGGACCAACACAACCGCCTGTTCAAAGAAATCACCCTGGACTCGCAGGTTTGGATGAGCCACGGCGATACCATCAAGCGCATAGCCGATAATTTTGAGATCATCGCTAGCACAGAATCTGTGCAGGTGGCCGCTTATAAAGTAAAAGACCAGGAAACCTACGGCATTCAGTTTCACCCAGAAGTCACCCACTCCACCGAGGGCAAAACCTTGCTCCGGAACTTTGTGGTGCACATCTGTGAGTGTTCGCAAGATTGGACGCCGGACCAATTCATTGAAAGCACCGTAGCTGAACTCAAAGCCCAGATTGGCGATGACAAGGTAATCTTAGGCTTGTCAGGTGGCGTGGATTCCAGCGTGGCGGCCATGTTGATCCATCAGGCCATCGGCAAAAACTTGTATTGCATTTTTGTAGACAACGGCTTGCTGCGGAAGAATGAGTTTGAAGACGTGCTGCACTCTTACAAAGACATGGGCCTGAACGTGAAAGGCGTTGACGCGAAGGACTTGTTCTATTCGGCGCTAGCCGGGCTCACCGACCCAGAAGCCAAGCGTAAAGCCATTGGCAAGGTGTTCATTGACGTGTTTGACCAGGAATCACACCAGGTGGAAGACGCCAAATGGCTGGGCCAGGGCACAATTTACCCAGACGTGATTGAGTCGGTGTCCGTGAAAGGCCCGAGCGCGACCATAAAATCGCACCACAACGTGGGTGGTCTGCCAGATTACATGAAACTGAAAGTGGTGGAACCGCTCAAGACTTTGTTTAAAGACGAAGTTAGGTTAGTGGGCAAGACCCTGGGCATTGCTGATACTATCATCGGGCGGCATCCGTTCCCGGGTCCGGGCTTGGCCATCAGAATCTTAGGCGACATTACCCCGGAGAAAGTAGCCATTCTGCAGGAAGTAGATCACATCTTCATTTCTTCGTTGAAAAAAACGGGCTTGTATGACCAGGTGTGGCAGGCGGGCGCTATGCTGTTGCCTATCCAGAGCGTAGGCGTAATGGGCGATGAGCGCACCTATGAACGCGTGGTGGCCCTCAGAGCCGTGTCCAGTATTGACGGCATGACCGCCGATTGGTGCCACTTGCCGTATGAGTTCCTGGCCGATGTCTCCAACGAGATTATCAACAAGGTGCGCGGCGTGAACCGCGTAGTCTATGACATCAGCTCCAAACCACCCGCTACCATTGAGTGGGAATAATTCCGTTTTCGGGCTCTATTTCTGAAATACATGAAAAAACGACTTGTAGTATCATTAGTGGCGGGCGTTTGTCTGGGCTTGCAGGTGCAGGCCCAGACAAACGCTGACCTTAACACGCGCCTGGAGAACGGCCGCCTGTTGGTGGAGCAGCAGAAATATGAGTTGGCCATGGCTGAGCTGTTGCCCATCACGGCAGCGGCCACCGGCAAAACCTATGCACCCAACGCCGCTTTTCTATACAGTGTGGCCGCCACCCGCCAGAAGAAGTGGACCGAAGCCGATAAAATGCTCACGCAACTGACCACCGACCACCCCACCTGGCCGGGCTTGGCAGATGCGCAATATTTGCACGGGCAAGTATTGTTCGAGAAAAAGGAATATTTGCGGGCGCTCAATGCCTTGGCTCCTATTCAAGACGCAAGGCTGCAAGCCGAGGCGGCCAATATGAAACGCCATTACGCCCTGCAACTCACAGACAAAGGCACGTTTCAGTATTTGCTCCGGCAGTTTCCGCAAGACGCTACCCTGGCCAAAGCCTACGCCGACAAGTTGGTGGGCGGCTGGTTCACCGAGCAGGACAGGCCACAGTTGGAAAGCCTGGTTCGACAGTTCAACTTAGACAGAAGCTACCTCCAGCGCACGGCGGCCATCAAAAAGAATGAATACAACGTGGCAGTGCTGCTGCCATTCAATCTGCCGGCCCAGGGCGTGCGGGTAGACAAGAAAAACCTGTACGTCACGGACTTTTACGCTGGCATGCTGGCGGCGCAGGACTCCTTGCAGAAACAAGGAATTCGGGTGAATCTTTTCCCTTATGACACCGGCAATGACACTGCGCAGGTAAGACAGGTCATGAATTTGCTCGAAATGAGCACCATGGACGTGGTGGTGGGCCCCATTTTTAAAGGAAGCAGTGCCTTTGCCGCCAAAATTGCTCAGCAGCGCAACCTGAACATGGTTAATCCATTCTCAGATGACCTGGACATTGTAAAAGGCAACCCCTATCTGTATTTGATGGAAGCGTCTTTGGCCACCCAAGGGCAACGTGCCGCTACTTACGCTTACCAGACCTTCGCTAAAAAGACGGCGGTTTTGGTGTATGACAGCGAAAAAAATGACACCACCTTTGCCGGCAATTTCAGGAGAACCTACACTGCGTTGGGCGGAAAAGTGACGGCGGACAAAATAAACTCCAAGACGTCTGGCAGCGTGAGCGGCGCATTGGGCGGCGTGAATCTTAAAGATTTGGGCGTGTTGGTGGTGCAGAGTACGGCCAACAACGTGGCCTCTAGCACGGTCAGTTTTCTGGAGCAACGCGCCTCTAAAGTACCGGTGTTGGTACCGCAGACCTGGCTGGAGAACAACCAACTCAGTTTTCCGCAGTTAGATTTCCTGGAGATGTACTTCATGGCGCCCAAATACGTGGACCCAGAGAACCCGGCCATGCAGAGTTTCAAAAATGCGTACACTATGAAATACAACCTGCCTCCCTCCTCGTTCACGTACAGCGGGTTTGAGCTGGTCAATTATTTCGGGCGGCAGTTGCATGAAAAAGGCTATGCGGCGCCTCTCAAATTGGGCACCGTGCAGCAGGGCGTGTTTTACCAGGGCCTAGGATTTCAGCATACCTCTGGCAAACTGGCGCAAGACAACCAGTACCTGCCCATTTTAAAACTGGAGAATAACCGCCTGCTGGTAGTCAACCCCATATTTTAAGTTTTGGCCGAACCATCAAACTAAGTACTTATCTTTCTATTTATAAGTGACCAGTTTCCGTTTTCGGGCTCATTTCCAGGAATGAGCCCGAAAACGGAAACTGGTTTTAACCAACTCATAAGGCCCACCTGTAATTAACAATTCGGTCTATTTCTAAAACTCAACTTGCCATGTCATTGAACCATACCACCAGCCAAGAACTTTTCCAGCGTGCCCAAAAGTCCATTCCGGGGGGCGTCAACTCACCAGTGCGGGCGTTCAGGGCCGTGGGCGGCCAACCGCTTTTCCTGAAAGGCGCCAAAGGAGCCCTCCTCTATGACGAAGACGGAAACCAGTACCTGGACCTGATTAATTCCTGGGGTCCTATGATTCTGGGACACGCGCATGAGGTGATTGAGAAAGCCGTGCGGGATGCCCTTCCGGGTTCGCTTTCATTTGGGGCACCTACCCGCCGCGAAATTGAAATGGCCGAGCTCATCATCAGCATGGTGCCCAGCGTGGAGAAAGTGCGCATGGTGAACTCCGGCACAGAAGCCACTATGTCTGCCATACGGGTGGCGCGCGGCTTCACCGGCAGAGACAAAATGATCAAGTTTGAAGGCTGCTACCATGGCCACGGCGACTCTTTCCTGATTGCCGCCGGCAGCGGGGCCATCACCCTGGGCGTGCCCGACAGTCCCGGCGTGACCAAAGGTGTCGCCAATGACACCCTTACCGCCCCTTTCAATGACCTGGCTTCCGTGCAGACTTTGATTGACGCCAACCCCGCCCAAATTGCGGCCATCATCTTAGAACCGGTGGTAGGCAACATGGGCTTGGTGGCTCCGGCAGAAGGTTTCTTGCAAGGCTTGCGCGACCTATGCACCAAAGAAGGCATTGTCTTGATTTTTGACGAAGTGATGACCGGTTTCCGGTTGGCCAAAGGTGGTGCGCAGGAATTATATGGCGTAACCCCAGACATGACTACGCTGGGCAAAATCATTGGCGGCGGCATGCCCGTGGGCGCCTACGGCGGACGAGTGGACATCATGAACGCCGTGGCCCCGGCCGGACCCGTGTACCAGGCCGGCACGCTGTCAGGCAACCCCATTGCTATGTCGGCGGGGTTGGCGGCGCTGGGCTACCTGAACGAGCACCCAGAAGTCTACACGCAGCTCCAGCAAATCACCGACCAGCTGGTGAACGGCACTAAACAGAACATGCAGAAACTTGGTTTGAACTACACCATTAACCAGGTGGGCTCTATGTTCAGCTTGTTTTTCACGGAGCAACCAGTCACTGATTTCGCTTCGGCCAAAACCTCAGACCTGGCACTTTTTGGCAAGTATTTCCATGAAATGCTGCAACGTGGCATCTACCTGGCCCCATCACAGTTTGAGACTTTGTTTGTTTCCACGGCCATCACCCAAGACCTGGCAGAATCCTACATACAAGCCAACCTGGAAGCCTTACAAGCCATTAAAGGTTAATCATAAAGACCTTTTTAAAAGCCGAAGCGGCGCCAGAGCAATACTGGTGCCGCTTCGGCTTTCTAGCAAGTTCAAAGTTTTTCTGTTTTTGGCTCCGTTTCCGGAAATGAGCCCGAAAACGGGAGTTATTATTTTTGTTGCCGTGTGGTTTTCTTAGGCCAAAAGTAATTGCGGAAAGTTTCACCTGCGACGAGGGTAGAAATCAGCATCAAGAAGTACAGCAGAAGGTAGCCTCTGGAAAAGAAACTTCTGGTAAAACAATCGGTAACGGCCAGGGTCATTGCCGCAATGCCTAGAGCCCACACAACAGTGACAAGTAGAAGGTGCTTTTTAGTAGGCTGACTTGGCCAGGAAGATTTCTGCTGAAGCATACGTTTTGAATTTCAGCTAGAAGGTAAGAATTCGCCTTATATATTTCAGGGAAACTTTTGAAAGACTATCCAAAATTTCCGTTTTCGGACTCATTTCCAGAAATGAGCCCGAAAACGGAAATTTGACTTTTAGTGCTTACCTTTCACGTATGTCTGTGAACCCCCACCCTTCCGCTTTCTGCTTAGATATTGCCATCACCGCTTCTGACATTGATGACTTGGGCCACGTGAACAACGTGGTGTACCTGAAATGGGTGCAGGAGGTGTCTTCGGGGCATTGGGATGAGATTGCGCCGCCCGCCATCAAGGAAAAATACCTGTGGGTAGTGCTCCGGCACGAAATTGATTTTTTGAAACCGGTTTTTCTGGGCGAATCCATCACCGGCTACACGTGGGTGGGAGATTACCAGGGCGCCAAATTTGAACGGTACGTGACCTTGTACAAAGCCGGAACTCTGGAAAAAGTGGCGTCGGCTAAAACCATCTGGTGCCTGGTAGATGCCAAATCCATACGCCCCATGCGCATTGAACAAGAACTGGTAGATCTCCTAAACCAACCAATACTTTAAAGTGAAGAGGAAATTCGGTTTATTCACAGCTTATTTATAAATCGTAGTTTAGCAGCCCTGCATTCACCAACAAATACGTTTCCCGCTGCCGGAATTGTTAAGGTGGTATTTCCTAAGTGGTTAGTGATTGAATCATTCAACCAAAACCTGTGTTGCAGAGCCACATTCATGAAGCACAACCCTAAGCAAAAATCCTTGAAACTTCCATTTGTAGCGGCTCTTTCAAACACCTTGGGCAACGCCTTTTGCCTGGCGCTTTTCCTGGTATTCAGCTTGGCAAGTGGCCAGGTGCTGGCCCAGGGAATAATCAAAGGCAACCTGGCGGTTTCTTTGCATAAGTCCAGCACCAACACGGTGGTGGTGATTAAATACCACATTCTGCGAGACACGGTGGTATCTGACCTAAGCCCAACGTTGCTGAATTTCACGGATCAGGGGACCCTGGTGCTGGTCAATGAGAAAAACACGCCTATTTCGCTCCGGAAAAAGAATGATTCAGTGTTGGTCTCCTATGTGAAACCCGTGAATTCTGCCATAGCCATTGATAAATTCGGGAAAATGGTGGCAACAGTATCAACGTCACAGTTTGTGCTGGAATATAAAGGCGTGCCGTTGGCCATCCAGAATTTCAAAGGCACGTTCAAAGACCTGGCCACCACCGTTGAGTGGACCACCGCCAATGAAAACGGAAATGATTTCTTTGTGCTGCAGAAAGGCGATGGCAAAGTGTTCAGGGAGGTTAGCCGCGTGACTGCGGCCGGTTTCTCATCGGGCCAGCACAAGTACCGCCTCACCGACCCCATCTCGGGCCAGAACGAGGTGGACTATTACCGCCTCAAGGTAGTGGAGGTCACCGGCAGATATTATTATTCCTCCGTTATATCAGTGGCCCGCGAAGGCAGCCTCAAAAGCTATTTAGGTTTCACCATTGCCATAGATGAAAAGCCCAGGTTCCTGCTCGCGCTTTCGGCCAGCGGCCAGGTGCTTGGCTCATACCAACTGGAAAGCCAGGCACTGCCGGAGATTCCCGGAAGTATGAAAGGCACGGTGCTCTTCCGGTTGATCACAGACAGAAAGGCCTACACCAAGAAATTATACGTCACTGACTAAGGAGTTGGGTTGTTGCTGGCAAGACCCTGCGGGCAGGAAGGGTGGCAAGAACCACTTTTTACGTGTACCTTGCAGTAAAATTACACATTCTGCATGATACTCACCGACCTTCAGATTCTGGCTGAAATTGACAAAGGCACCATTCTCATTGAGCCCTATGACCGCACATTTCTAGGCACCAATTCCTATGACGTGCATTTGGGCAAATACCTGGCTTCTTACAAAGATGATGTGCTGGATGCCCGCAAGCACAATGAGATTGATGTGTTTGAGATTCCAGAAGAAGGCTTTGTGCTGCAGCCCGGCCAACTCTACCTGGGCGTGACCGAGGAGTACACCGAGACCCACGCGCACGTACCGTTCCTGGAAGGAAAATCCAGCGTGGGCCGCCTGGGCATTGACATTCATGCCACCGCCGGCAAAGGCGATGTAGGCTTCTGCAACCACTGGACCCTGGAAATCTCTGTGAGCCAGAAAGTGCGCGTGTACCACAACATGCCCATTGGCCAGCTCATTTATTTTGAGGTGAAAGGCGGCATTGAAAATTACTACAACCAGAAAGCCAACGCCAAATACAACCAGCGGTCTGTGTACCCGGTGGAGTCTATGATGTGGAAAAACAAGTTCTAACTAGTATTGAAGGCTACGGGTTTTGCAGAATAAGCAGGTCTCATTTGCACTGCAGCAAGAACTTTGGCGCAGATTAGAATGAAGGCCGCAGCCAGGCAACAAACTGAGTTGTATCTCGTTTCTTTTAAAGGAATTCAACTTTTCCGGCTTGGATTTTGTTTTGACAATAATGGCACGGGAATTGCGTAGGATTAATCAAAACAGAAAGACTATGAAAAGATTTGTGTATACCTTGGTTCTGATGATAGCAGTAGGATTCACTTCTTTTGCACAGAACGTAGAAACAGCTGAACAGCGCGCCAAAGGCATTTCAGATAGAATGATCAGAGAGTTGCAGCTCAATAACTTCCAATCACGCAAGATCAGGGAAATTAACCTTGACAAGGCCAAGAAGATGATGGAGTTTGAGGCCAAGTTTGCCGGCAACCAAGCTGAGCTGGACAAATGCTTCATGGGCGTTTGTAAGGAGCGCGACAAGGAAGTAGAAAGAGTATTGAGCACCGCCCAGTATTCACAGTACTACAGCGCTCGCAAGGCCTTCAACTCCTTTGACCGCGAGTACGCCATGAAACTGCAGAAAGAGAACGGCAAAGCGGCCAAAGCCTTGGTAGCCCAAGACCAGGCAGATGCTAAACGTACTTTCCCTGCCACCCAGACCGCGGTGATCAAGGAGACTTCCAAAAACGAAAAATAGAAACCAGTTAATAAGCAACAAAAAAGCCGCTCTAGAAGCGGCTTTTTTGTTGTCTTTGCTTTTTAATGCTGACAGTTACTGCGGGTTCTGGGCATTGCGTTTCTGTTGCTCTTCCACGTGTTGCATCAATTCCTGGCACAGGCTGCGCATTTTTTCGGCCATGAGCTTGTCATTGGTAGCGGTTTCAATGCTCTGGGCCATGGCGCCCATGGTGTCAATGTAGAAATATTTCATCTCATCAACGGGCATGTCTTTGGTCCAGAGGTCAATTTTCATGGTGCCGGTGTCATTGCGGTCCCAGAGCGAAATGTTGATGGCCTTGGCGAAGTGGATATCTGTGCCGGCGTCTGTGGCGCTCCAGCTAATGGCCTCTGGCACGCGTTGGTCATCTAAGGCAATGCTGAAATGTATCTCTGATTTTTTCATCTGTTTCATGGTCTGCTGCACCACCAGGGTGCTATTTCTGAAAGTGCAAAGGTAAAACGATTTTCTTGGTTTTGGCGGGTCAAAAGCAAAACCTTCACCGTATCCTATAAGAAAGTACCCCGGCCTTAACGCAAGTTTTTCCCAAGACAGAAAAATATCACCGGCGCAAGGCTATCCGTTTTCGGGCCCATTTCCAGAAATGAGCCCTAAAACGGAAATTGCAGCTGATGCTTTACTGCAAAAAAAGCCTTCCCTATTTTCATAAGGAAGGCTTTTCACTATTTCTGACAATAGACCTTACACGTAGTTGTTCAGCATTACCGGCATCACCAGCATCAAGATGCTTTCTTCGTCATCATTGGCGGCGGGCATTAAGAGGCCGGCGCGGTTAGGCGTGGACAGTTCCAGCGTGATTTCGTCTGAATCCATGTTGCTCAGCATTTCTGTGAGGAACTTGGCGTTGAAGCCAATCTCCATGTCTTCGCCGTCATACTGGCACGTCAGGCGCTCAGAAGCCTCATTGGAGAAGTCCAGGTCCTCTGCGGAGATTTGCAGTTCACTGCCGGTAATGCGCAGGCGCACCTGATGGGTGGTTTTATTGGAGTAAATAGAGATACGCTTCACCGAGCTCAGGAAGTCATAACGGTCAATGCTCAGCTTATTGGGGTTCTGCACCGGAATCACGTTCTCATAATCTGGGTAACGCTCATCAATGAGGCGGCAGATCATCTTGATGTTGTCAAAGCTGAAGAACGCGTTGGACGTGTTGAACTCCACCCGTACGGCCGTGGCTTCACTGGGCAAGGTTGACTTTAACAAGTTGAACGCTTTCTTTGGAATGATGATAGAGGCCGTATTCTCGCTGCCAATATCTTTGCGGCGGTAGCGGAGCAAACGGTGACCGTCGGTGGCCACAAAGGTGATGTTATCAGTACCCAACTGAATGTAAATACCCGTCATGGCCGGTCTCAGTTCATCATTGCTTACCGCAAAAATGGTCTTGTTAATGGCCCGGCTCAAAACGTTAGACGGAATCTCAATGGCGTTACCGCCGCGCACCACCGGCACCCGCGGGAAATCAGTGGCGTTTTCGCCAGACAATTTATAACGGCCGTTAGACGAACTGATTTCAATGGTATAGGTTTCCTCATCAATGGTGAAGGTCACCGGCTGGTCTGGCAAGTTCTTAAGCGTGTCAATGAGAATGCGGGCGGGGGCGGCAATGCGGCCGTTTTCGCGGGCCTCCACGTGTATCTCCGTGATCATGGAGGTCTCCAAATCACTGGCCGTGATGGTCAAGACGCCATCGTTGATCTCAAACAGAAAGTTCTCCAGAATGGGAACCACCGGGTTGTTGGCCACAACCCCGTTTATGCTGGTCAACTGCTTCAGCAGAGCCGTAGAAGATACAATGAATTTCATGCGGTATAGTCGTTTTGAGGAAGGTCGTTAATAAGGCAAAGTTAACCAAAAAAGGATTTTTTCCTACTTCTGCGGACTGCTTTGTTTTTCCGTTAAAACCTGTTTTTGGCCCCGTTTTCATAAATGAGCCCGAAAACGGAAACAGGTTGCCCCGGTAGTCAAAACCCGGGCAACCTGTTCCTTTTCTTCCGCTGACGGCGGTGTAACTATTTGATCTTTTTGTGTTTCCTCAGGAAAGCAGCCTTTGACGTAATGGTTTGGCTTGCTGCTTTTCTAGCCATTTGGTTAAGTTCCGGGGCCAGCTGGAAAATAAGGTTGGGCTCGGCCACCGTCACTGCCGCCTGCCGGTTGAAGAAAGACACCACCTCCAGCACAGACCCGCTGGAGTTTTTGTCGGCGGTTAAGATATGGATGTCATCTGAGAATGAGAACAAGATTTTGGTGTTGGTTTGGTTGACCAGCGCTTCCAGTTGGGCCAAGGTGCCGCTTCCTTCAATAGAGACCAGAAACTCACTGGACACGCCAACCCAGGCAAAGCCGTCTGCATTGTACACCTCGGGGTCAAACACCGGATTTGCAAACTGCACCGCGGGGTATTTCTCCAGGGCCTTCCGCAATTTGTCGGCTTCAAAGCACGTGCTTCCTGGGTTTAATCTGACCATAGTAACCACGCCCGCCTCGGTGAAGACCTCCCCTTCCAGGCTGTCAACCACCGGGAAACCGGCCAAAAGTTGCTGCTTGTCTTGCTGGCTTAAACCTTCTGCAAAACCTACCAAAACCAGTTGGCCCCACGCCTTGCTGTAAGTGACGGTGCCTTCAAACTTATTGAAATAGGAATATTCTGTACAGGCCGCGGTGCGAGCTTCCTCAGACAATGCCAGGGAAGCATCAGTAGGCTCCACCGTATCTTGGTTGCAGGAGAACAGAAAAGGCAACGCGGCTAAGACCAGGAAATGAGATAGAAAACGTGTCATACAAAAGATATTTATTTGGAGGAATACCTTGTACGGAATAGTCTTAAAAGAAGTCTAACAAACCTTTACCTTATTTTTTCGCCGTTTATATTGGACAATTACTATATCACTTCAGCTTTTTCTATTGCTGTAACTTCTCTTTTTGAACTTTAAAACCTATGCGACAGCCTTTCAACGCCGTGAAATTTGTGGAACTATCTTATATTTAAAGAAAAAAACACCTTCAGGAATTCGCGATTATATTTATTCAAATGAAAAACTTATACACCGGGCTGGTTATTGCTTTTGCCTTTTGTTTGGGCACCCAGCAGGCTTCAGCGCAATACAATTACGTGCAAGCGGCTTCAAGGGCTATGGCTGCTAACCAGATGAACCACAACATGCAGTTTCAAATGATGCACATGATGCATATGACCATGGCTCGCCAGAGCACGGCCTTGTATAATCCTAAAGCTACTTACCAAGTGGTGCTCCTGGACAGCTCAGAAATCATGGTGAAGTCAAAAATCATGTTTGATGAAAAGAACCGAAGCTACCTGGAGCAGGAAAACCCGAAACTGAGGAAATCTGACCCAAACCGCATCCAGAAAATCTACCCCAGTGACACGCGTGTCATCAGAAAATTAGATGGCTACGGCCGCTTGCTGACGCCGGGTTTGCCCGCCGATAGTTGCTGGCTTTTTAAGCAGGTTTCTGGCAAAATTAACGGCTACACGTTTTTACCCATGGGCGAAGGCTTAGATATTGGCTACTTCAAATTTCTACAGAAAGGCGAAACGGGACCCCTCCAGCGAATACACAAAGATTCTATGTTGGTCATGATGCAGGACAATGAAAAAGCCGTGAAGCTCTTGCAGAAAAACAAAGCCTTTGATGCCCTCACCAAATACAACCAACAATAAGTAGCTGGCTTAGCGTTTTGGGGCTCATTTCTGGAAATGAGCCCCAAAACGCTATAGCAAGGTGAGACCACTTCGGCGATCAATTTTACCAGTGGCTGTTTCAGGCAGACGGGGCAGGTAGCCAAACTGCTTCGGGATTTCATATTTACCGAGGCTTTCGCTTAGCTTGCCTTTCAAGTTCTGCTCCTCTTCCTCGGTGAGCGGGCCTCCTTCCAACACGGCAATCAGGCGCTCGCCCAGGGCTTCATCTGGCAACGCAGCGGCGAAGCACCTTCTCGTCATCCCGAGTTCTGCCAACGCCTCTTCCAGCGCATTTTCCACTTTCTCCAGCTGAACTTTCACGCCACCGGAGTTCACGGTGTTGTCAGCGCGGCCGAGCCATTTGAACGAATGCGCGTCTACCATTTCCACGCGGTCATTGGTGACCAGAATTTCATTACCAGTCACATCCGCTGAAATAGTAAGACAGCCACGCTCGTCCTGGTCTAATATGATTTCTGAGGGAGCGGTATAATAGTCTTTTCTTTCCGGCCCGTTCAACCGCCGCACCGCCACATGTGACACCGTTTCGGTCATGCCGTAGCTTTGAAACACGGGCACTTCCAGCAACTGGACTTTTTCTTCCAGCTGTTTAGAAACCGGCGCGCCGCCCAGCAGAATGGCTTTCATGCGGTTCAGCTTCTCCACTTTATCTGGCGTCTGCTCCAAAATAGTCTGCAGTTGCAGCGGCACCATGGCCACAAAATCAAACTCGGCTTCTGGGTCAAGATTGGCAAACGGGTTTCCTGAGGGCTCCACAATGGTCATGTGTAACTCGCCTACAAAACCGCGCACCAGCATCATCATGCCGGCAATGTATTCGGTGTTCAGGCAAACCAACACCCGGTCTTCAGGCTGAAGGTTAAACAGGCGAAGGGTGCGTTTGGCGCTGGCTTCCATGCGGTCGCGGGTCAGTTCCAGCCACTTGGGCGTGCCCGTGCTCCCCGAGGTCTGGATGGCGAATTCCTGCACGCCCTGCAGCCAGTTCTTGCAGAACTCCAGCGTCTTGGCCTCGTACCCGTCAATAGGAATGCTCTCCCTGAATGAATAATGCTGGATTTCATCTAAGAAAAACTTCTTCTGGTTGAGCAGCAGATGGTCTGGCATGGGCTAAATGGATGATTGTTAATTGCTGATGGTTATTCGAGGACCGGAAAGATTGGTTGTGTATCCCTATTGAGGACATTATCCTCAATTGATAATAAAATTCACTTCTTCGTTTTATTTTAACGCATATCGTCCCCCTTTGAAGGGGGTTGGGGGATGATTACTTTTGCCGAAATTCGCATTCCCATTATTTTAATCCTGCCGCAAGTTTAGGCGCAGCTGTAACTTGCGGCAGTTCTAGCTTCTTCAACGGCCTTATCATCCCCCTACCCCCTTCAAAGGGGGACGATATGTGTGCTAAAATAAAAATGCGTTTTTGGCTCCATTTTCAGAAATGAAGCCAAAAACGCATTTCGCGAATTTGTGGGGGGTATTTTAAAATAACAAAGTGAAGCAAAAGTAAAAAAAGTGCGAAATCTGTGCGAAATGGGCGTTTTTAGCAAATTTAACCTACCCATTGAATTAGCTGTTTACTTCCATTTGGTTTAATACCACTTCCATTCGTTTACAAGAAGTACTTCCATTAAGCCTCCAAACTACCACTTTCAATAGTAAAATGTGTGAAAACCGCACAAAAAAGCCCGTTTCCAGCAGCTTTGCAAAGAAACGGGCTTTATGTTTTAGTTAATCTATTCTAGAGCTTCTTTTTATTTTTCCTTTGAGGATGTATCTTTTCCATGCCTGCACCTGTGCTAAAAAAAGCCATGCGCTCTTTAATCTCTTTCTTCTTTTCTTCTGGCACTGGAGTGTTTTCGTCACCCATCACTAACTTATTGAAGTCCTCCTTACCACCCCATACAGCCATATAAATTAAGTGAATATAGTGACCAAGATCAAACTGAAATTTTGTTCTGGTTGTTTCTAACTCTTTGTAATACTGAACTTTACCTTCTAATGAAAGTGCATCGTATTCACTAACCAATAATCCGTCTTTCATTAAAACGCCTTCACCCTCTTTAGAACCATAGACGAATTCAATAGTCTTTCTAGGTGGTAAATAATTAGAAAGTGGTATCCAATCATAGTCAATATTTAGTAGGTGCCACCATGTTTCTCCTAAAAACATGAATTGTTTATAAAGGCGACTTATACCTACCTCCAAATCCTTTACCCTTCTATAAAGCTCTTCTTCTGATACCATCAGAACAGCAGTTTTAGCAGTTTGCTCTCCTTCTTCAAACTTTAACTTTTTAAGATACCGATTTCCCCCCAATCGATTTTCATTATTATTGATATTTTCATTATTAATAAGCGTTATCGATTTTATAAACATATCACCATCGCCACGAATCAACCAATTGGCAGAGACTAAGAAATGTTCAATTAAAGCGTGAATGACTTTTGCAGCAACTTCTTTTTTGCCGCTCTCCACAGCACTTATATAGGACTGTTTGAACCCAAGTTTAGAAGAAAATGCAGTTTGGCTCATTCCTAACTTTTCACGCACTTCCTTGAGTCGGTCATTAGGAGAAATATTTTCCATATCTAAAAGAGATAAAATAAATTCTTTTGCACTTGCTAATTATAACTATTGTATATAGGTTTGCGTAACTCAAGTCTAAATACAGACGCAAAGTAATAGATAATTTTAACAAATAATGATATGAGGCTGATAAAAGGAGTTTTGTTGCTGGAGTACACCGACTTGGTGGACACCTACGGCATAGGCCGGGGCACCATTGACTGCGGCGTAAGCAAATTCAGCAAAGGGCTATCCACCTCATGGGCCTCCATTAAAGACCCGGAAGACAAGCGCAAGCGGCTGATTATCTACAGCACCATCCCAGCCCACAGCAAGAAGCAGATGCCTTCTGAGCGGGAACTTATAAAACTTTGCCGCGACCAGGAAACAGAGCGGGCAAAAGTGGCGCAACTTATAACAGAAAGCGCAAACTAACGGATTTGGCGAAGCGGTAATGAAAAGGATAATACAGGGCCAAGTTTACTATTCAAGAACCTTTCTAGTGGACAGGGTAAGCCTCTCTACCAGAACGGTTGAGAATTGGGTAGATGGTAGAGTTGTGGAGGCGTACGAAACTTGGATTTGCCTTGCCAGCATTCCGCTACCTAGCCGGTACAAAATAGAAGTCTATGAGAATACGGTGCGGAGCCAATATCTGGCGAATGCGTTCAATGAAGATTTTGCGCAATTCACCTCAAAAGTAGCCGCCGCCGGTGTGAACCCATCCAAGCGTGAGGCAAAGGCAAAGGAATGGGCAGTATGGCACCGAATTGCGAAATTGACAGACGCAGCGAACCTGAACCGAATCTCAATAGCCAAGGCTTTTGAAGTTTATCGCTCAATTGGCTTGCCTAAGGCATTAACTAACTATTTCAGCTTCTACAAAAAACTTTGCGACTTCAGGAGAAACCCAGAAGCCGCCATCATAAACGCAAAAACCGGAAAGAAAAGCAACGCAGCTAAGAAAACTGAGCGCCATAATGAGGTGCTGGAGTTGCTCTACTCCCTGCCAAACAAATACAAGGCCCCGGCCATCTGCCAGATGGCAAACGAAATTTTCCGGAAAGAAGGCCTGAAGGAACTTGGCTACGAGTCAGTGAAGAAACACGTGGCAGACGTGCAGTTCCAAGCCCGTACCTACCTGTCCAGGCACGGAGGCAAAGCCCACTCTGACAACCACCGTGCCTACATACCATTTGAGAAGCCTTTGGCGGTGGGGGTACGTGCCGAGATGGACGGTGTGAAACTGCCTTTCAAGGTTTGGGATAAGGAAGGTAAAAAACTTGTGCGGCCCTGGATGTTCGCCATCATAGATACGCATTCCGGCAAGATTACCGGCTGGAGCCTGGATTATTCAGAAACCCGCTGGCTGGTTGTGCAGGCGCTCAAGGCGCAAGCGAAAACTGGTTGGCTGCCAAAAGAAATCTGGACTGACAACTTCAGCGGTAAAGACACCCCGGAATTTGATGACCTGGAGGAAAAAATGAGTGGCCTAGGCTCTGTCATTAAGTATTGCAAGCCTGGGAAATCACAGGAGAAGCCCTACATAGAGCGTTTCTTTGGCACGTTCCAAGACCGTTTCTGCCGTGAATACGGTGATTGGTTAGGTATGGCCATCACCAGCAAAAACCTGAACAACAGACCTAACCCAGACGCGCTCAAAGCCTATACCAAGCAGCACGGTTTCCCCACTATGTTTCAGATAGAGGAACGCATAGAAGCCATGCTGGAGAAATACCACGCTACCTCCTTCAGCGGCAAAGCCACGCCAAACGAACTGTTTGCGGCCTGCCAGGAACCGCAAACCATTTCTATCACAGAGATGGAAATGCCTTACCTCTTCTGGCACAAGACCGCCGTCAAAGTAAACAGAGGTTTACTGAAAATAGAGGTTAACAAGGTGGAGCGGATTTACAAAGCCGGGGTTGAGTTCAACGGACAGAATCTGGTAGTGCGCTATGAGCCTGAAGACCTCTCAGAGGTGTACCTTTTCGCAGATGACGAAGCCGAAACACATCTGGGAGTGCTTCAGCAGCATGGCTTAATCAGCAGGAACACCATAAAGGAAATAGGCACCGCTGACCAGGCAAACCGCAAAGAACGCGCGGCTGAAGAGGCAAAGGCGCTGGCATTGGCCGCGCCGCACATGACCTCCAAGGAGATACTGACAATTGCGGAGGACGAAGAAGAGGATCAGCTGCTTTCATTTGCAATGCTCCCGGAGAAAACAGAAGGCAGGAAACGCGGCAACCCGTTCACCACCCCGGCCACGCTGAAAGTGTGGAACCCCAACGATTTGGACTAAAAGCAAAGTGCCGTTGCTGGCAGGCAACGGCACCTCAATTCAATAACTTAAAACTATTTACAATGGCAAATTTACCGGAAAAACCGACAATCCAAAAGGCGCTGCTTGACTACCGCGCCGAACGCCAATTGGACATTGCAGCCGTGGCCAAACAGGCACGCGTGCGTGTGGACCAACTAGAGAAAATAGAGCGCGGCAATTTTGAGGGAATAGAAGACTACAGACTCATGCGGCTATGGCAGCTAGTAAACCCTGCCGTGTATGATGAACCAGTCATTGAGACTGGCAACTTCAACACGGTCATTAAGGTGTGCAAGGCCGCGCAGGAGCACCAATTGATGGTGGCCCTAATAGGTGACACAGGCCTTGGTAAAACCACCTCTCTGATGGCGTACCGCCGCCGCCCGAACGTGTTTTACGTGCTCTATGAGAAGAGCATGAACCCAAAGGTTTTTTTCATCTCCCTGATGCGTGAAATGGGTATAAACCTTAAAGGCAGCATTAATGACATGGTAAAGCGTGCCGCCCATGAATTAAGCATCCTGGAGAATCCATTGATAGTGATTGATGAAGCTGGCAAGCTGCCTGTCACGCTGTTAATGTATCTGCATGACCTGCGCAACCAAACGCAGAACACCAGCGGAATCCTGTTGGCGGGTATGCCATATTTCAAAGTGAACCTGGAGTCTTGGGTAAGCAAACAGAAAGAGGGCGCTTCAGAGTTCTACCGCCGTGTGCAGTTGTGGCAGGAGCTCCAGCCGCCCACCCGCGCGGAAATCAAGGCCATCTGCATTCTGCATGGCATCACAGACCCCGCCACCGTCAAGAACATGCAGAAGTTCAGGGATTTCGGCAACCTCTCCAATGCCATTTTATTGGAAAAGTTGATGTTGAATCAGTTCTAAAGATAGGGGGTAAATGCATATGACAGTACCAGCTATTTCCCTTAGATGCAGGCTCTCAGAGCTTGCAAGCCTAATCAAAAGCCAACCCAAAAAGCAGAAGCCATGAAAATGAGACCGGAACAGAACCGCAGGCTCCATTTCCTCTTGAATGAGTTGGGCCTTATGGATTACAAAGCAGAACTGGTGGAACAGTACAGTGCCACCAAGGCCACCAGTGCCAAGGAGCTAACGCCACAGGAGGCAAAGGCACTCATTGAGCACCTGGAGCGCAGCAAGGGCAGGCAAGCCAACAGACCGCAAATCCAGCGTACCCCAGCAGAGAAGATGCGCCGCAAGATATTCGCCATCTGCTATACCATTGGTTGGATTGAGGGGGAAAGCCCCGCAGATCGCGCCATGAACAGGGCCAAGATTGACAGTTTCTGCGCACGTAACAGCTACCTGAGAAAACCCCTCAATGACTACACCTTGGATGAACTGCCGAAACTGGTTAGCCAATTTGAGCAGATTCAGAGACACGTTGAGAAAAGCAAACTAAGCAAGGAAGCCGGTCAGGCGGTGCGGGCTGTGCTCGCAGAACTTGGCCTTAACAGATAGACCAAATGAGAATCACTACACTAGCCGAAGAGAAGAAAAAAGCCTTCAAGCTGTACTCAGAGGGAATCACCCAAAAAGAGATAGCAAAAACAGTGGGCGTTACTGAGAAGTCAATTCTGGCTTGGAAGAAACGCTACAATTGGGACAAGAGGCTTAAAGAAGAGGACAGGGACGGTTGCCAGTCAACCTTCTTAGTGCTGTCTGACATTGACCGGGAGGCCATACTGAGCAACCCGTACGCCGCAGACAGCCTGAGCCACGCCATATCCAATATAAACCACAACCTGAAGGTGATACACCAAATCCTAACTGAGAACCAACTTATCCCAAAGCCATGAAAAACAACGATAAAGAACCAATACAAGTGCAGCTTTTTAAGAAGCTTATAGAGAACGATACTGACTTAGAGCACCTGAGCCAAACACTTTCTGATCTTTATTTCGAGTACTCAAGTGCTGTGATTCGTCTGGCACTTGATGGAGACCCTATGGACCCAAGAAGTGTGGACCAGCTATTTTGGTTAAAGGAAATCATACACGTATTAGACCCTAGGGCTTCAATCCAGAGAGAAATTGCAGCCTAAAATATTCCCACGGCCCTTAAAACTCCCTTATCTCACTGCAATGGCATAAAATTGTTATTTTAACCATGTGTTTCCAGCATCTACCCCACCCCGTAAGACTAGGGCAAGGTGTTTAAATAGGAAAAGCCACCCAATTTGGGTGGCTTTTTTTGTTGACGGCAACAACCGGCAACGCACCTGTACAGATATGAAACTACTTCGCATCAAAGGTCTGCATTTGCCACCTAACTGCAAAGCCCATTATTGTATATTTTTGCATTTTACCGTTTACCTTCCATTTAAGTTCTTAGGTCACAATAACGCTTCCACCTACATATATTATTGGTTCTATAGGGTGGGGTAAATGCACTTTAAGCCATTATAAAGTAAGGGATAAATGCTTTATTTCAATTATAACTTATTGTTAGTCAGATTCTTTGTGAATAACTTAAGTTTTATTAAGCGAAAATAAGTTTAATCTTTACACTTCAAGTAAAAATTAACATAAACCAAAGGCAAAACAATGAACAATAATGAGACAAAACCAACAGCAGCCGCTGAGGTGACACCGGAAATGATCGATGCCTGGAAGAAGGCGCACAGCAAGGGAGTGTTCCGCCTGGACGTGGGCGGCAAGGCCGGGTTTTTCCGGGGCGCGAACCGCCATGACCTGAAGTACGCCATGACCCGGATGCAGGCGGGCGGGCCGCTTGACATGGTGGAGGCCATCATGGATGAGACGTGGCTGGGCGGTGACTAGGAGATTCTGAATGACGATGACCTGTACCTGGGCGCTTTGATGCAGATGCAGGATTTACTCAAAGTGCAGACCGCCAAGCTGGAAAAGCTATAGACGGGGCATCGGGTTCCATGGACGCAAACTGGGTAGGCTACATAGACACTATGTTCGCCTACTACCTGCCCGGCGTGGATACCTCGTCTTTGAGTGACGCATGCTGGGCAGAGATGTTTAAACAGCTTATGGACATAAGGAGAAAGGAGAGCAAGAATGGCCAACCTGGTTGAGTTCATAGTAAAGATAAAGGATTTGGCCAGCGGGCCCATGGTGAAGATCGCGGGGGCAGGTGACAAGTCTTTCGGCAAGCTAACGCAGCAGGCCAACGCCTTCACCGCCAAGTTCAACCGGCTTGGTATGTCCATAAGCGACATAGACAAAAAGCTGGACCACCTCCAGAGAACCAGGAGGATGACGGTTGACAGCTCGCAGCTGCGCCGCATCAACTCTGAGATTGACCAGCTGGAGCGGCGCAAGGGCCGTCTGGAGGGCGGCAACTCACGGGGCGGCTTAGGCCTCGGTGGTCTTATGGGCGGCGCTATGGCGCTGGCCGGTGTGGCCGGTCTGGGCGGCATGGTGATCATGGGCATGGAGAAGCAGATGACCGACAAGCGCTTTGAGGTCATGGCCGGGAAAGAGCAGGGCGGCCAACTCTCCAGAAACCTGACGCAGTTCGCAGAGAGCACCATGTACGGCAAGGAGGTTTTCGGGGCCGCGCAGACAATGCTATCCTTCGGGGTTAGCGCAAAGGCGGTCATGCCATCTGTTGAGAAACTAGGTGACATAGCCGGTGGAAACAAAGACCGGCTCCAGAGCCTTGCGCTCGCATTCTCGCAGACGGCGGCCACGGGTCGGCTCATGGGACAGGACCTATTGCAGTTCGTGAACGCGGGCTTCAACCCTTTGCAGGAGATTTCAAAGAGAACCGGCAAGTCCATGGGTGACCTCAAGAAGGAGATGGAGGCCGGGAAAATCAGTTTCCTAGACGTGGCCAACTCCATTGACACGGCCACCGGCAAAGGGGGCAGGTTCTTTGAGATGACCAAGCAGATTGGCGAGACGGCACCGGGCAAGCTGCTTGCCCTGCAGGGAGCAGCGCAGGGCTTGGCGGCCAATTTCGGCTCCAACATGCTAAGCCTTATGGAACCGCTGCTTGATTTCGGACAGTGGCTAGTCAGCACGCCGGGAATGGTGAACGGGCTCACCGCCGCCATAGGTGCCCTCACCGCTGGAATAGGCATCTATAATATAGTTACCAAGTGGGCCACTGTCTCTGCGTGGCTTATGAACCTTGCCCTTATGTGGCCGGTCATTCTCATTGCGGCCATAGTGGGCGGTATAGTCATGCTGGTATCAAAGTACCAGGGCTGGGGTGACGCCATGAAAGCCCTTTGGACGGTGATCAAGCTTTGGGTTTCTAACGTGGGAATCGCCTTCAAGGACTTCTTTCAGGAGATAGGTTTCAAGCTAGAGCTATTCGTGCTACGCATCAAAGAGAGTTTTCAGTTCATAGGCGGCACCATCCAGAACTTCATCACGGCCATGAAGCTGGCCGCTCAGATGGATTTCGCCGGTGCCAAGAAAGCATTGGGCGCAAAGGTCACCACCACGGCCACAGCGGAGATTGAGGCGCTGGAGCGTACCCGTGGCACGCAGCGGGCCAAGAACCTCTCTGACTTCATGTCCAACATGAACACGGCTCGCAACATTGACATCTTGGGTAAGCTCAAGCCACGCAACGCAAAAGCGGCCAAAGGCGCAACGGCCACGGGCGGCGGCTTTCTGAATTCTTTCGGGGGCGCGGGCACCGGCACCGGTAAGGGAGCCCCGGCATCGTTGGGCGAGACGGCCAGCGGCATCACGGGCGGCGGGGTACGCACCATGAACATCAACATCGGCAAGATGGTAGAGAAGATTGAAGTACATTCCAGCAATCTCAGTGAGGGTCTGAATGACATTGAGCAGAAAGTAATGGAGGCTTTTCTGAGAGTCACCAACTCAGCCGCCGGTGCCTTGAATTAGCGGCCTGTGCGCCACTTGAATTTTAAACAGTACAAAGGCCCGCCAAACCAGAGATAATCGAATAGCGGGCAATTTGAAAAGGTTTTGAAAACAGTTAAAGTCAATCATTAACAAACTAAAGTATGGAACCAGTATTTATTGAGAAAGACCAAAGAAGAATAGAAGAGGAAATTGACAGACTTGATAGCGCGGTATCATTTCTCCAGGAGCTTTATGATGCTCTGAAGGCTATAGGAGTTACAGCATCATTACAAGAGCTTGGCTTAGTTACTCAGAGGCTATCTAATGCAAACCCAAAAACAGAATTCCTTTTGGATTTTGTCACGAACAAACTTGCTGACAAAGCAAACCAGCCTAACTTCAACGGTGTGCCTATAAAACGGGCAATGGTGCTTGAGATGGTTGATGTGCCTGACCTTACGCCAGTGGTGAATGTAGTGAAGGAGCATGGTGTATGGCAGAGTGGCGGTCAGGGCTTCAGGGTCAACCTTCTAACGTTGGTGAAGTAAGTTGTTGCAAAGGCCCCGGATGCAGAAGATAAACTGGAGGAGGAGTTCACCTATTACAGTAAGAATGATAGAGGGGCACTCCTTGCTACGCATTTAGTCAATGTGTGCAATGCACTCAACAGCTGGAATGAGTTAAATATAAGGTAGTGGTTTACAATGTATGATGCTTTGATTTTTGGTTGTTTCGGTAGTTGAACATTAGGTTTAAGCTCGCATCATGGTTCTCCTTTTTCTTGGAGAAGCAGGTCGTTTTCCTGACCAGCCTCCTGTTCCTGGCCCTGAGGCAGGTATTTACCCCTTCTATATTTTTTGTGTAAGCCTTGCCCACCTTGTGTTTCTCTGTAGGTATCACCTGGGCGAAGGCTCTCCAATGGTCGGTGCAGTATTCTCCAATGTGTGCTTTCTCCAGCTTCTTGAGCAGCTTCCTCACAGTTGCTGCGCTCCTGGGGCCGCAACTGTAAGCCAAAACCTCATCCGTCTCGGGGCAGTAGGCATACAAAAGCCAGTACTTCCCTTTCCTGCGCCTGCCCACGTAGCTCCAGACCTCGTCTATCTGCACCGACTCGTAGCAGCGCCGCGCCGGTGCGATGCTGAGTCGGCTGCCTTGCCGGCACAGGTTGTCCAGTATGCACTTGCGGCTCACCCCCAGCAGCGCCTCTATGTCGCGGATGCCGTTGTTGCGCTCCAAAAGCCGCACCATTAGCTGCTTTGTGGCCGGATCGGCGCCTTTGTACTGGTACGTGGCCTGGAACTGCTTTCTGCAGCTGTGGCATAGCAGGTTCTGGGCACCGTTCTTTTTCTTTCCGTTTTTTACTACCTTACTGCTCTGGCAGTGGGGACAGTTTATTTTGATGAGGACTTCGAACATTCCATCATCTTAAACAACTCACTGTCAGCTTTTATCCCATCATACTTTCTAAACCACTACCAAATATAAATGGTTGGGAGCTCAAAGGGTATCATAATGGTGAAATGATTCCCGGTGTACTATATAGGAATACTATTTTTGTTCCTTCACTTAACTTTATAAGGAAGCAGGAGGCTTTGGGATAAAAAAGAGTGTTCACCCAATTGTTTCAATTATAAATTTAGGTTAGAAATGTATGCGTGGCCGCGAAGTGCTCTATGACCAAGTGTTTCCTACCTCTGTTAACTTAGGCGAACGGGTCAAGGGACAGCGGCACACACAGACTGATAGAAGGGATGAAGATTTAACTTACCGTTATTATTATTGGGGCCACTTGAAAAGGAAGCGTTATGATGACTCTCTCGCTGAACTTGAAAAGGAGTTCTATATAACTGCCGCTGTGGTTGTGCAACGCCTTGACAAAAAGAGAGATTTATTAAAAGATTTGGTGGCCAGGAAAGCACTACCTAGAGAACTAAAAAAGCGCCTGCCACATTTTGACTGGCAGCTTGACAAATGATAAAAGGGGGCATATGTCCCCTTTTATCATTTGCACCATTGGGTTATAACAAATACTTCGCTTTTGGAGCATACAAAATAGGTATTCTGGAAAAATCTTTAAACAGTCAACGTTTTGAAAATCTGAAGGAAGAGCAACATCCAGACTATCTATGAAAATATTTAAAATTTTAACTGAAATATTTTAGATTGACTATTATTCATTTACATATTGGTTTGCTAAAAAAATTGGCAACATTGAGCCTTTGCCCTAACTTAGCACTCAAGTATTCTCTAAAAATATATTTTTCTGTTCGCAGAAATAGCTATGGAAGCTTTATTCGACACCTATAACATTTTAACATCTAAGGTCCAAAATGGAATATCTTTATCTATTGACCAGATAGGAAAATTTGCAAGTGAACTAGGCTGGAACCCGAGCTATTTTGAAAAGCCTACACTTGAAGATTTTGCCAATGGACATATTATTGTAGAACATGGCTTAGAAAATACTGCTGTCCTGTCCTTTCTAAATATTGAATTTGAAGAATTATCAACAATTCAACAAAGGCTACTGATTAATATTTCATACAATAATTTAGTTGATTGGCACATTGTCGTAGATAGAAACTATATCAACTACATATATAATAGGAGTTTGCCTGGAGCAAGCGTTATAAGTAGGAATAAGCTTGATTCAAAATTTAATGATTTAAGGAGTGAGGCCTTTGATAAAGTTAGGGGAAAAAAGCCATCTCCAAATCTTCCACCGCTTGATGATGCACTAATTGACACAATTTCATACTGGAAAAGAAACTTAGCTTCTTTAACAAATTACAGTGTTACAAATGGAGAAATATCTTCATTATTTAATACCATATTCTTTATTAGAGCTTTAGAAGATACAAAAAAAAGGTATGACAAAGATTCCATAGGTGATAAAATACTTATGGATGAATTTAATTTATTGACCTTATCACAGCCAGATAATTTTAATATAACGTATTTATTAAAGCATGTAATTAAAAAACTGGATTATGGCGAAGTCCCTGAGGATATTGTAAATTTTGACACTTTGAAAGTGTTCAATGAGTTGCCGAAAAGAGATGTGCAATTTTTAATCCGTGATTTTTATATTAACAAAGTAGCTGATTTATATACATATGATTTTTCAATAATGTCTAAACATGCCTTTAGTAGAATATATGAAAGGTATGTGTCAATTCTAAAAATAGAAGAAACTCCTCAAACTTCATTATGGCCAGTAGTAGCAGAGGAATTAAATAAAGCGACAGGAACTGTTTATACACCTCAATATATTGCTCGCTTCTTTGCTAAATATTTACAAAGCCAACTTCCTGTTTCTAAGTTTTTAAATTTAAAAACTTTGGAACCCGCAATTGGCTCTGGAATTTTTATCCGTACTCTTTTGGAGCTACAATGGGAAGCATTTGACGGCCAATTAGAAGAAAATATTTATAGAAATAATTTTGAAAACTTATTAGGCCTAGATATTGACGAGAATGCTTGCCAAGCAACACGGCTTTCTATTTCGCTTCTTCATTTATTAGCATTTAATAAATTCCCAAGTAAGCTAAATATTTTAAACAAAGAGTCTGTTGATTATTTTATGACATCGAATCATAATAACGAATTTGATGTCATAATATCTAATCCACCTTTTGTTCAATTCAATAGCTTAGATGAAGAAAATAAGAATAAATTAAAAAATTATCTAGGGCCCTTGTATAGAGGAAAGCCAGATTTGTATTTTGCATTCTTAAAGTTAGCAATAGAAGCCCTTAAACCCGGAGGGTACGCAGCCTTTGTTTTGCCCCACAGTTTTTTGGTAACTGATGGAGCCAAATTATTGAGAAAATACTTAGCTGAAAATGTTATTATTAAATTTTGGGCTGACCTTTCTTCAATTGGAGTATTTGGTAACACTGGAGTTTATGTAACGCTTTTAATTTTTCAGAAAAAGCATCCGCACTCCAGCCGTGAAACAAATAATGTTACGATATTAAAATGCAATAGAAACGTAGGTAAAGCTTTGGAAGATGTGCTAAATTGTAATTTTGTTGAGCAAAAAAATTATAGCATCTATCAAGTTGAGCAGGATATATTTCAAAGGGACCAATGGTTTGTTTTATCGAAGTTTGAATATTCTTTAAATAAAAGACTTGAGACATTTAGAAAGCTAGATGAGTTTCTTGACATAAAACAAGGCTTTAATTCTGGCGGCGATGAAGTGTTTATAAGAGATGTAGTAGATATACCTGCCAATGAGTTGTCTATTTATATTCCGCATGTTCGGGATCGTGAGATGGAAACCTATACTCTTCCTGAGGTAATAACAAAGTATTTTTTCTACCCTTTTGTGAATGGTCAAAAAGTAGATCAAGAATATATAATGAAAAATTTCCCAGCTACTTGGGACTATCTATTAAGCAAAAGAGCTATTCTTTCCAAAACAAAAAAAGAAGAGAAGAATTGGTGGTTTCCATCCAGAACTAGAGACCCAAAAGATTTGCTTCAGCCTAAAGTTATTGGGCCACATCTTGCAGTAATGCCAAGATATTCTCTAGATATAAATGGGGCAGTAGGTGTATCAAGAAGCCCCTATTTTACGCTCAAAAAACAGTATACTGATATAAATTTACTATATTATTTTCTAGGAGTACTAAATTCTAGCCCGTGCTTTTGGTATATAAGCAGCCATTCACATAAATATGGCAGTGGGTACACGATGGTTGAGGTTAAGACATTAGTAAAAACTCCTGTGCCAGACCCTACAACATCTGATTCTAACTTAGTTATCAAGTTGATAAATCTTGTTAGGAAAAGGATAAATGCCAAATCAAGCGATTATTATGAGATTGAGAGAAGTATTGATATGCTTGTTTGTAAATTGTATAATTTAAGTGATGAAGACATGAAAGGGCTATTTGGCGCAACTTTAAATGTATAGAATAGAAAGAGATATAAATAATTTGGCAACCTATAGACCAGACGAAATTAGGAAGCTTATAAACACTATTCAACCTAGAACAGACATTGTTTACGTAAATACATTTTCAGTTTTTGGCAGTCCGACTTATGCTGTGAAGGGACCTTCCTCATTTGGAGATGATTATACTAAATGGAGATTTCCGACCCTGGCTACAGTTGTAGAAGCAACTTATAATGAGGTTTGGAAACCGAAAGAAAAGAATATTTATTATTTGGATCAGGCAAATCTCAACCTTTATGTCTTAGAGGAAACTGGTACAGATATAGAAGATAAGGAATATGTTTTTCTTCATTGTGAACCTAACACAGGTACTAATATTAAAAATTATCCTTATAAGCAAAGCCCACACCTTCACATCAAACATGCGCTTGAACCTATACCTCATGCGCACATTGCATTGAATCTTACAGATTTGAGCAACACCCTAGACTCCTGTGATAACCTAAACACTGCTTTTTTAGAAGCAACTGTATTACTCAGAAATGAATTCATATTGCCATTAATGTAGAAAGGCTTTTAGATTTCAGTAAAGTAATATTATACAAAAGTCACCTAAATTTTAAAATCACTTCAAACTGGATTTTCATTGTAGAAACAGCGAGACTTTTTTGTGTTAAAAGTTTAACATTTTAAAATACCTCTCATTGCCGTTTTTAATTACCGTTTACAAATTCGGAATGAAGCTTATCCTAAAGGCCAAATCACGGAAACTTAGGGTACTTGGAGAAATCTGGTTTGCGCTTCTCCAGGAACGCATTTTTCCCTTCCTTGGCTTCGTCAGATAAATAATACAGCAAGGTAGCGTCACCGGCTAATTGTTGAATTCCTGACTGGCCGTCCAGCTCGGCGTTGAACGAGGCTTTTAGCATACGCAAAGCCAGCGGGCTTTTCTCCAGGATTTTGCCGCACCATTCCACGGTGGTTTCCTCTAGTTGCTCCAAGGGCACTACTTTGTTCACCAAGCCCATGTCCAGGGCTTCCTGCGCGTTGTATTGGTCGCAGAGGTACCAGATTTCGCGGGCTTTCTTCTGGCCAACCACACGCGCCAGATAACTCGCCCCGAAGCCGCCGTCAAACGAACCTACCTTCGGTCCGGTCTGCCCGAAACGGGCGTTCTCCGCGGCGATGCTCAAATCACAGACCACGTGCAACACGTGCCCGCCGCCAATGGCCCAGCCGGCCACCATGGCAATCACAGGCTTGGGGATGCGTCTGATTTGCATCTGTAAATCCAGCACATTCAGGCGCGGAACGGTGTCTTCGCCAATGTAGCCGCCATGGCCGCGCACGCTTTGGTCGCCGCCCGAGCAGAAGGCTTTTCCGCCCTCGCCGGTCAAGATGATCACGCCAATGTCAGAATTGTCACGGCAGATGTTCATGGCGTCAATCATCTCGGCCACGGTGCGCGGCGTGAACGCGTTGTGCACCTGCGGCCGGTTAATGCTGATTTTGGCGATGCCGTTGTAAAACTGGAACAGAATCTCTTTGTATTCCTTAATGGTATTCCAAGCGAATTTACTTTCCATAGGGTAGGTTTTATAAAACAGGCTTCCGCCCGATTTTCAATAGTAATTCTACTACAAACGTACGATGCATACCAGTTTTCTACTGCACCGACGCAAAAGTATTTAACCGGAAGGTCATTTCGCAAATAAAACAAGGGGCTTTGCCTTTCTGTTTTAGGCTTCATTTCTAAAAACGAGGCCAAAAACGCAAACTGGTTTACCCCAGCCGAATTCCCTGCACCGCTTTTCGGTACTGCGCAAACACGTCATAATTTTCGGGGCTGCTGGTTTCCACCTCAATCAATTGCGGCCCCGCCGAGGCATCAAAAAACGATGCCAACGCTTGGGCAAGAGCAGCTTCGTCTTTCACCAAGGTATACGCCAAGCCCATGTCCTCGGCAGTTTTTTGGGCGGTCTGGCGCTGGTCGGTTTCAAAGAAAGGCCTGAGTTCCGGTTGACTTCTGGGACCTTCAATCATCCTGAAAATGCCGCCGCCATGGTTGTTCAGCACCACTATCCTGAGGTTCTGGGGAAGGTAATTGTGCCAAAGCGCGTTCCGGTCATAGAGAAAGGCCATGTCGCCGGTTACCAAGGTCACTAGTTTGTCTGTGCTCAACGCTGACCCCACGGCCGTGCTGGTGCTGCCGTCAATGCCGCTGGTGCCCCGGTTGGCGAACACCTCCACGCCTCCATTTTCGGCTACGCCGATAAGATTGGCGTAGCGAACAGTCATGCTGTTGGCCAAATGCAATAAGCTGTTTGTTGGCAAATTCCTCAACACCTGGTAACAGGCTTTAAACTCTGAAAACGGACTTTCTTCCTGAAAACTGTTCAATACAGCCTTCCCCTGATGGTTCAACGAATGCCAGGCCTGGGTAAAAGCTGGGTTTATTTGAACACTGTCCAGTTGATTTAACCTCGTGAAAAATTCTTGCGGCTGGGTTCTGATGATGCGCGTGAGTTTCTGGAACGTATCTGCCACCATGCCGGCGGGCTGCACGTGCCAATGCGCCATTCCTTCCTGCTGCCGCAAAAACAGTTTCAGGTTCTTGGAGATTAGCGATTTATGGAACGTAATCAGCAAATCTGGTTTTAAAGTTGGTTCAGTTTGCAGATGCTTGGCGCCCAGAAAGACATCATGGTAATTGATGGTCTCGCCTTCGGATTGCTGGTTGCTGATGGTGTCTGCCACAAATACGGCTCCGGTGACGCGGCAGAAATTCTGGATGGATTGATGAAGCGCTTCGTCCTTTTTTCCTTGACCGGCAACCACCAGCACCCGCTTGTACTGCTTAAGTTCTGCCGTCAAGGTCAGCCAAACCTCGGTCGTGAAGCCGAAAGAAGAAGGCATTTCGGCAATAATTTTCACATCAGAAGCATAAGCAAACACCTCTCCTTCCTCGGGATAAAAAGGTTCGCGCAGCGGAATGTTGAGGTGCACGGGGCCTTCGGGGAAAGCGTAGGCTTCGTTCAGGGCTTCGTTGACCAGGCGGGCCGCGTGCCATTGCGAATCTGGGTGCGTGGCATCCACCGGGAAGTCCAGGCTCCGCTTCACGTGGCCACCGTAAATGTGGCTCTGCCGAATGGTCTGTCCGTCCAGCTGGTCAATCCATTCTGGCGGACGGTCGGCGGTCAGCACCAGCAGCGGAATGTTCTGGTAAAAGGCCTCGGCCACGGCGGGCGCGTAGTTATAGGCCGCGGTGCCCGAGGTACAGACCAGCACCACCGGTTTGCCCGTCTGCTGGGCCATGCCCAGGCCAATAAAGGCGGCGCTGCGTTCATCTGGCACGGTGCGCACCCGCAGCTGTGGGTGACGGGCAAAGGCCAGCGTGAGCGGCGCGCAGCGTGAGCCCGGCGAAAGCACCACATCTTGCACGCCTTTGCGGGCGCAGATTTCGGCTATGTCAATAACGGCTTGTAGAATCATGATTCAGAGGCTTGGAAAAGGCGCAGCACGGTCTGCATTTTGAGTTCGGTCTCCTGCCACTCTTTGGCGGGATTGGAGTCGGCGGTCATGCCCGCGCCGGCGTAGGCGGTCACGGTGTCCTTTCCTACTTCGGCGCAGCGCAGGTTCACAAACAGATTGGTCTCCTGCCCTATTTGCACCGGCCCCAGAAACCCGCTGTAATAGCGTCGGTTATGCTGCTCCAGTTCGTTAATCATCTTTAAGGCGGCGGCTTTGGGCATTCCGCCCACGGCGGAAGTGGGGTGCAACAACTCCAGCATCTGCGTGCCCAGGTTCGGGAACCCGACTTCCTCCATGGCGGCACTGTACTCGGTTTTAAGATGCAATAAGTTTCCGGCGGCGATGGTTCTGGGGCCCATCTCCACGTAATCGCGCAGGCGCAGGTGTTTAAAACAGCTGATGATGTAGCGTTGCACCAAGGACTGTTCCTCAATTTCCTTCTGTCGCCAAATGGCATCGGCGGGCGTGAGGCCCTCGGTGATGGGTTGTGTGCCGGCCAGAGCCACGGTCCTGAACACGTGGTGGCGGTCAATCTGCACCAACACTTCAGGCGTTGCGCCCAGCCACGTGCCAATACCTGGAATGGCCACCAATGAGACGAAGGCCGTGGGGTACAAGTTGGTCAACTGCAAAAAGGCCTGCAACAAGTCAAAACCCTCAAACAGCGGCAGCGTTTTGGTTCTGGACAGCACTACTTTCTCCAGACAGCCCGCCTGCATGGCATTCACCGCGGTGGCTACCGTCTGCTCAAATACATCTCGTTGAATGGCAGAAACAGAACCAATTGGATGTTGTGGCCAAGTTTGCAAAGATTGCGCGTTCTGTTTTTGGCTTCGTTTCTGAAAGTGAGCCCAAAAACGCTCTGGAAATTCTGTGGCGCTAACATCTATTTTTTCATCGGCTTTGCCGCAAAAGTAAATATCCGCTGGCAGGAACTTGACAGGCGAAGTTTCAGAAACCTGGAACGGGTGAAAAGCGAAGCCTTTAGTTGGGCCTTCAAGCGGCGGTAAAGTGTTCTGTGTTTTCTTGCTTACTAAAACCTGAATATGCTGGGTATTGGGCAACCGCCACAGGACAGCTGGGAGTTCAGTTTCAACGGCTGCCTGAAACAAAGAAAACGCGGTTTCCTGAAGCGAAAAGCCTTTGGTGAGGTGGGTGATGTAAGCAGAAATATCGTCGGGCATTGAGTTTAACGTTGGCCAACTGCCTTTTTTTGGCAGATGTTTTTTGACGTGGTGTGTTGCTACTGCATCAGTTACTGATGAACTATAATTTCCTCACGCGTCATTTCAACTAAATCATGGTGTTTAAATAACTTCTGAAGCAAGGTAAGGTTCTTTTCAAATAAAGAAAGTAAACCTTGGTTTTTCATATTTCCGGTCTTAAGCAAAAGCAACTTGGGCGGCTCCTTTTTGATTATGAAGGACTTCAGAAAGTCAGAATCTTTGGTGATGACAACCCTGTCCTGTTCTTTTGCCAAACGGGCAATCAAGCCGTCTTTTGTGGCATTCCTTTCAGGCAAATCAAGAGTGTGAAGAGTATTGAAACCTTGGTTCTCAAGTAACGCAGAAAGACTTTTAGGCAGTTGGGCATCTACCAGAAACTTCATGACGCAATGCGATAGACTCCTTTCACTTGCACCAGTTTAGCGGCATATTGCAGACAGGCCAAAAAATCTTCGCGCACTAAGTCTGGATAGTCTTCCAGCAATTCTTCAATGGTCATACCGCCTGCCAAAAGCTCCAGCATGTTCTCCACCGGGTAACGCAAGCCCCTAATGGTAGGTTTGCCATGGCAGATGTCCGGGTCAATTGTAATGCGGTTGATGAGTTCTTCTTGCATGGCTTCACTTTTTTAAGGATGCTACTGAAAATCTATTTCACTCTATCCAAAACGGCCATGGTAATGCGGCTCAGGCACACCAAATCACCGGCCTCTGAGGTGATACGTATTTCCCAGACTTGGGTGCGGCGACCAATGTGCACCGCGCTGGCTTTGCCGTAGACAAACCCGCTGCGCACGCTCTTGATGTGGTTGGCGTTGATTTCCAGTCCTACGCAATATTGCTTCTCCAAATCCAGGAACATGGTGGCGGCCACGCTGCCCAAGGTTTCGGCCAGGGCTACGGAGGCGCCGCCGTGCAGCAGGCCCATAGGCTGGTGAGTGCGGTGGTCAACGGGCATGCGGCCAATCAGAAAATCATCGCCAATCTCTGTGTATTCCATCCCTAAGTGCTCGCCTAACGTATTCTTGTTCCAGGCGTTGAGTTGCTCTAGGGTGAGTTCGCGGCGTTTTTTCATGGGTAGTATTGGGAATAATGGCCTATCTTGGGCCGCAAATTAGCGTAAAATTGAGCCTCAAAAAAATATACCTTATCCGGCACGGCCAAACCGACCTCAACCTGCAAGGCATTGTGCAAGGCAGCGGCGTGGACGCCCCCTTAAATGACACCGGTCTTTGGCAGGCCGACAAATTCTTTCAGGCGTACCGGCACGTGAAATTCGATAAAATCTACACCTCGGCGCTTCAGCGCAGCGTGCAGAGCGTGGAGCAATTTATTGACCTGGGCATCCCCTATGAGCAGCACGCCGGCCTGAACGAAATCTGCTGGGGCACCCGCGAAGGCACCAAAATCACCCCCGAGGAAGACGCCTATTACTACAACATGCTGGAACGCTGGCAACAAGGCGAAACCCACGTGCCCATAGAAGGCGGCGAAAGCCCGGAACAGGTGGCCGAGCGCCAGAAAGACGTGCTGGATTTGATCCTGTCCAGGCCCGAGGAGGAAACCATCTTAATATGCATGCATGGCCGCGCCATGCGCATCCTCTTGGCCTGGCTTTTGAACTACCCGCTGTACCAGATGGACCAGTTCACCCACCAGAACCTCTGCCTCTATGAGCTGAACCACACCGGCTCCATGTTTTGGGTAGAACGCTTTGCCGATGTCTCACATTTAGCCTGAGAATAACACCAACCTTTCCGTTTTTGGGCTCATTTCTTGAAATGAAGGCAAAAACGTGCGCACATTCTCTTGCCGCGCTATTTGTATAAGAGCAATTTTGACCCTATTTTTGAAGCCTTAAACCCGCGCAACAAACTATGGCCGAAATCATACGAATGCCCAAGATGAGTGACACTATGACCGAGGGAGTCATTGCCTCATGGTTAAAGAAAGTTGGTGACTCTGTGAAATCTGGGGACGTTCTTGCTGAAGTGGAAACCGACAAGGCGACCATGGAATTGGAATCATACGAAGACGGAACTCTACTCCATATTGGACCGCAAGCCGGCGAATCTGTGCCCGTAGACGGCGTTCTAGCCATTATCGGCAAGCAGGGCGAAGACATCTCTGGCCTTTTATCTGGCGCTAACGGTGGCACTGCTGCCCCAGAGGCCGCTGCCCCTAAAGCAGACGAAGCCCCTAAAGCCGAAGCCAAACCAGAAGCAGCCCCAGCCGCTGCTCCTTCAGCGCCTGCCGCCAAGGTATACGCTGAGGTCATCAAAATGCCCAAAATGAGCGACACCATGCAGGAAGGCACCATTGTGGCCTGGCATAAAAAGGTGGGCGACAAAGTGAAATCCGGTGACCTTCTGGCCGAGGTGGAAACCGACAAAGCCACCATGGAGCTGGAGTCTTACGAAGACGGCACCCTGTTGTACATTGGCGTGGAAGCCGGTGCCTCTGTAGCCGTAGACGGAATTCTGGCCATCATCGGCGAAGCCGGTGCCGATTACCAGGCGTTATTAAATGGCGGCTCCTCTTCTGGCGGAAACGCCAACCCCGCTGAAGCCAAATCACAAGAAGAAGCCACCCGCTTAGAAGAACATAAAACCGAAGCCCAGTCCCAGTCCGGTGACGGCGTGAACCAGGCTGCCGGTGCTCCGGTACCAGGCCAAGGCACGCAAACGGCTAGTGCACCTGCCAACCAAGGCAGACTGTTAGCTTCACCGTTGGCCAAGAAAGTTGCCCAGGAAAAAGGCATCAGCCTGGCAGACGTGAAAGGTTCCGGCGAAAACGGACGTATTGTGCTGCGTGACGTGGAGAACTTCACCCCTGGCGCGGCCGCTCCTAAAGCTGCCCAGCTACAAGCTGCTGCCCCACAAGTTTCTGCTCCAGCCCAGTCTGGCGAAGCCTACACTGAGGTTCCAGTATCACAGATGCGCAAGGTTATTGCCCGCCGTCTGTCTGAGAGCTTGTTTACCGCGCCGCACTTCTTCCTGACCATGGAAATTGACATGGACAAAGCCATGGAAGCCCGCGTGGCCATGAACGAGGTTGCCCCGGTGAAAGTCTCCTTCAATGACATGGTGATCAAAGCCGCCGCCGCTGCCCTTCGCAAGCACCCAGCCGTGAATTCTTCCTGGTTAGGCGATAAAATTCGCTACAACAACGTGGTGAACATTGGCGTAGCCGTAGCCGTGGAAGATGGTCTGCTGGTGCCCGTGGTTCGCAACGCTGATCAAAAGTCCCTCTCCACCATTTCTGCCGAAGTGAAAGACCTGGGCGGCAAAGCCAAGTCTAAGAAACTACAGCCAAGTGATTGGGAAGGCAGCACGTTCACCATTTCCAACCTAGGCATGTTCGGCATTGAGGAATTCACCGCCATCATCAACCCACCAGACGCCTGTATTTTGGCTGTGGGTGGTATCAAAGAAACCCCAGTGGTGAAAAACGGACAGATCCAGATTGGCAACGTGATGAAAGTAACCCTTTCCTGCGACCACCGCGTGGTAGACGGCGCCGTTGGCTCTGCGTTCCTGCAGACCCTGAAAGCGTTCCTGGAGAACCCGGTAACCATGCTGGTTTAATTGCTGCTTGTTATTTGCTGATTGTTTTTAGTTAAACGATTCATAACGAAAGCGCCGCTGGAAAAATCCAGCGGCGCTTTTGCGTTTTCGGCTTCATTTCTGGAAACGGATCCAAAAACGGAAATCAAAATCTGTAGAGACCAGGCACTGCCTTGTCTCTCACGCATGCTAAATCGTACCGTCAAAATTTCTAAATATTCTTTTAAAAGCGTCTGCTGGAATTTAAAATTCTGGGAACGATTGAGACAAGGCAGTGTCTGGTCTCTACAATTGAAATTCCTCCTGTTTTCGGGCTCATTTCCAGAAATGAGCCCGAAAACAGAAAAGCCGCTCCAGTTTCCTGAAGCGGCTTTCTTTTGAAAAAAGGGATATACTAAAACTTAAACCGCACGAAGGCTTCCATGGCTTCATAATCTGCCAGGCCCAGGCGGTCATAACGGCGGGCGGTGTCAGAGTTGCGCTCCTGGGCGCGTACCCAGAACTCGCGCTCATCGTCACCCGGGAATACGGGGCGGTCTTTCTGGCTTTGGTGCTTGAAGATGGCGTTGCGCTTGCGTTCCACTTCCTGCGGCGACAACGGAACGGCCATTTCAATCTCATGGGTCTCAAACTCGTGCCAGGCACCGCGGTACATCCAGAGCCAGCAATCATTCACCCAGGTTTCTCCTTGGTCACGCAGCCTGCGCAGGGCCTCAATGATGATGTTGAAGCAGACAATGTGCGTGCCGTGCGGGTCTTCAAAATCGCCGGCGGCGAAAACCTGGTGCGGCTGTATTTTTTGCAACAGCGCCATGGTCAGTTGAATGTCTTCATCAGTGACCGGGTTTTTCTTGGTCTTGCCAGATTCATAGAAAGGAAGCGCCTGGAAATGGATGTGGTCATCTTCCAGCCCCGCGTAACGGGCGCCGGCAATGGCCTCACTCTTTCTGATGAAGGCTTTCACGTTCTGAATCTCGGGCGAATCTACCTGGTTGGGCTCCTTGTGCTCAATGAAGGCGCGCATGTCTTCGTAAATGCCTTTGAGCTTGCTATTGTCATCGCCAATGCTGCCTTTGAAGTCAATCGCGAATTCCATGTAGCGCAGCACGTCATCGTCCCAGACGGCGGTATTGCCCGAGGTCTGGTACGCCACGTGCACGTCATGCCCCTGGTCCACCAACCTGATAAAGGTACCGCCCATGGAGATCACGTCATCATCTGGGTGCGGGGAAAAAATGATAGAGCGTTTTTTCTCCGGCAGGGCTCTTTCCGGGCGCTGCGAATCGTCTGCGTTGGGTTTTCCGCCGGGCCAGCCGGTGATGGTGCGCTGCAGTTTGTTGAAAACGTCTATGTTAATGTTATAGGCCGGGCCGCGGTCCACGGCCAGCTGGGCCATGCCGTTGTTGTTGTAATCTTCCTCGGTGAGTTTTAAGATAGGTTTCTTCACTTCGCAAGAAAGCCAGATCACCGCTTTTTTGGTCATTTGCTCGTCCCAAACGCAGTCACGGGTAAGCCATGGTGTGTCAAAACGAGTGAGTTCTGAGGCCGCATCCTGGTCCAGAATGAACTCCACGTTGTCAGACAGTTGCAGATAGGTGGCAGGAACTTCACTGGAAATCTCGCCTTCCACCGCTTTCTTGATGATGGAGGCTTTTTTTCCGTTCCAGGCCATCAACACAATCTCGCGGGCCTTAAAGATGGTGCCAATACCCATGGTGATGGCTTTGGTAGGCACATTCTCCTTACCCCCGAAGTCACGGGAGGCATCACGGCGGGTCAAATCATCCAGGGTCACCAGACGCGTACCGGAGTTGGGCGCAGAGCCCGGTTCGTTGAAACCAATGTGACCGGTACGGCCAATCCCCAGCACCTGAAAATCCAGTCCGCCCAATTCCTCAATCTTGCGTTCGTAGTTCAGGCAGAAGGCCGGAATCTCTTCCAGGGGCAGAGTACCATCTGGAATGTTGATGTTCTGGCGCTCAATGTCTATGTGGTCAAACAGGTTTTCGTTCATGAACGTCACGTAGCTCTGCTTGGCCGTGGGTTGCATGGGGTAGTATTCATCCAGGTTGAAGGTGACCACGTTTTTAAAACTCAGGCCTTCCTCTTTGTGCAGCCGCACCAATTCTTCATACACGCCCACCGGGGTGGCACCCGTGGCCAGACCCAACACGGTGGTCTCCCCTTTTTGCTGCTTGCCCTTGATCAGCGCCGCAATACGGTGCGCCACCGTTTTGGAGGCAATGTGCTGGTCTGGGTAAACGGTTACCGGGAGCTTCTCAAATCTGGTTTCTTCTAAGAGGTTTAATCGACTCATAGTGGATGGTTGGCTATTGGATATCGTGAACTAGCAAAGGTAAAAAGACAAACCAAAGGTCAAATCCTTTGGACACAAACTTTTTTATTTTTTTTACAAAGTCTGAAATTCCTTTTACTTCCGCAAAGATTTCGGGCTACTTATTTATCAACAAAGAACCAGCCAGCGCGTTTGAGAGAAGTCCAGTCACCACTAAGGGCGGGGCGATGTTCAATCAAGAAAGAATTCGTACTTTCGCGGCTGCGTTGGGCCGTGGGCCGAACAGGAAAAAGACAGAGACAATGGTAAAAATACGTTCAACTACCGTTTTAGGCATTTACCACAACGGCGAGGTGGCCGTGGGTGCCGACGGACAGGCCACCATGGATAAATACATAGCCAAAAGCAACGTGCGCAAGATACGCAAGCTGCAAGACGGCAAGATTGTGACGGGCTTTGCCGGTTCCACCGCCGATGCCTTCACCCTGCTGGAGCGCTTTGAGGAAAAGCTGGGCGCCTATAGCAACAACATGAAACGCGCGGCCATTGAATTGGCCAAAGACTGGCGCAAAGACCAGTACCTACGCAAGTTGGAGGCTATGATGGTGGTCGCCAACAAAGAAGAGCTGCTGATCATCTCCGGCACCGGCGATGTGCTGGAGCCAGACTATCAGATAGCGGCCATCGGCTCAGGAAGTACGTATGCGCAGGCTGCCGCCCTTGCCCTGAAAAAGCACGCGCCGCACCTCACCGCCGAGGAAATGGTGCGTGAGGCTTTGACCATTGCCGCCGACATCTGCATCTACACCAACCACAATTTCATCATTGAAAAACCGAACTAACCGTCAGGTTAGGGTGTTTGAATTCGGCTGAACAAAAGACGTAAGCCAGGAGTATTTAAAGCATAAACTACAGAAAGAAGAATGAAGGTAACCCAATTCCTGAAAGATCACTACAAGCACTTCAACGCCGCCGCTTTGATTGACGCCGCCGAAGGCTACAAAGCCCATTTGAACAATGGCGGCAAAATGATGATTACCCTGGCCGGCGCCATGAGTACCGCTGAGCTGGGCATTATTCTGGCCGAGATGATCAGGGAAGATAAAGTGCAGGCCATTACCTGTACCGGCGCCAACCTGGAGGAAGATATTTTCAACCTGGTGGCCCATGATTTCTACGAGCGCATTCCCAATTACCGTGACCTTACGCCCCAAGATGAAGTGGCGCTCCTGAACCGCCACATGAACCGTGTGACTGATACCTGTATTCCGGAGGAAGAGGCCATGCGCCGCCTGGAGCACAGCGTCTTGAAATACTGGCAGAAAGCCGACCAAGCCGGTGAAGCCTATTTCCCGCACCAGTTCTTCTATCAGATTCTGTTATCTGGTGAGTTGGAGCAGTATTACCAGATTGACCCTAAAAACAGCTGGATGCTGGAAGCGGCTAAGAAAAACCTGCCCATCTTTGTACCGGGCTGGGAAGATTCTACCTTGGGCAACATCTTTACGGGCCACGTGATCAGCGGCGATGTAAAAAACGTGCACACCGTTAAAACCGGAATCCAGTACATGATGGAACTGGCCTCATGGTATACCGAGACCGCCAAAGAAGACTCTACTATTGGTTTCTTCCAGATTGGCGGCGGTATTGCGGGTGACTTCCCTATCTGCGTGGTGCCTATGCTGCACCAGGATCTGCAGCGCACGGGCGTTCCGTTGTGGGGCTATTTCGCGCAGATTTCAGACTCTACCACCAGCTACGGTTCTTACTCCGGCGCGGTACCGAACGAGAAAATCACCTGGGGCAAACTGGGCATTGACACGCCAAAGTTCGTGATTGAGTCAGACGCTACCATTGTGGCACCGTTGATCTTCGCGATTGTGCTGGACAAATAAGCCAGTCTTATCCTAAAGCCGTTTTTGGCTTCTAAATCTGAAATGCGGGCCAAAACGGTCCGCATTTTTTTGTGCCCTAGTTTTATAATATCAAGATGAAACTATTATCGCCAGTAGAATTTCAAGATCTATTCAAAGCAGAGCCAAGGCCTTCCCTATTCAACGTATCCGGCAAAACTGGCTATCCATTGTAAGTCGAAATCAAATCTGGACAAACTTAAAAATGTCGGAAGCAACTCCAGTCTCCTTATCATAATAGCGCAAATGAAGGCTTCGAAAACTTTTACAGATTTATTTTACTTTTTCAATAATTTTTTAAAACCTTTCCAGAAGAAAATTCCGTAAGTGTCAAGGTTCTAGTCAATTAAACCTACCCTGCCATGAGAAAGCATTACCCTCTCCTTGTCCTTGCTTTGGTATTTGTTGTGTTGGCCTTGAGTGGCTGCATGGGTTTGAACAAACGAAAATACGGGTCTGACTACAGCTATGGCGGCGCTTTCCATAAATACAAAACCTTCAACTTCATCACGCACGCCTCTGCGCATGACAGTTCCACACTCAGGCAGTATGCGGTGCTCCAAAAATACATTCGGGAAAGGCTGGAGATGCAGGGCTATGAATTCACAGACCGCAAGCCAGATCTACTGGTAAGTTATTACCTGTATTACAATGACCTCAACATGAAAGGCTATGAGCAGGAGGAATTTGACATCTGGCTCACCAACAACCAGGAACCGGCCACTACCAACCCAGACCCCTACCGGCCCATCAAGTTATTTATGAGCCAGGGCACGCTGCTGGTTACCTTGCTGGACCACAAAAAGCACAATGCCGTCTGGCAAGGGTACGCCTCGGGCGTGATGGCCGACAAAGACGTGGAAAACACCACCTACCTCAACCGCGCCGTCCGCACCATTTTTGACCAGTACCGGGTTTTCAGGAAAGGCTACCTGCGTGACCACAATTCGCAATTGAATTAACTCGTTTTTTGTGTCTCAAAATTCTGTTTTCGGGCTCATTTTCAGAAATGAGCCCGAAAACGGAAAACCGGTTGGTAATGCATTGTTTTACATAATTAATCAACTTTCAGACATATCACACGGCAATGGCTTTCTAAGAGAACCTGGAATTGTAGTAAAGCCTATTCAAGAGAATCAGCCTGGAAAATAACCGGGGAATATCCGCTAATTGAATCTCTCGCCTTCCTCCGTATATTAGCAGGTTATTATATAGTTTATCTGACATTGAATTCAAACAATTGACACAAGTACCCACTATTGAAAAAAACCTCCAGACCTTAGAGCAAGCGGCTCTAACGTTGGAACCTAGCCCCTCAGAACGGTCCTTCATTCAAACCTCAGTGGAGACCTATGCCCAATCTTTCCTGACAGAATTGGAAACGCTCCCGGCGTATGTGGAGCATCCTGCCATGGGCGGCGGCTTGTTGGAAAGCCCCCTTTCTGAGGAACCCTTACCGGTGCAGCAGGCCCTGGCATTGCTCAAAGAACACGTAGACACGCCTGGCCTGAACCCTGCCTCCGGCGGACATTTAGGCTATATTCCGGGTGGCGGATTGTATTACGCGGCGCTGGGAGATTATCTGGCGGCGGTCTCCAACCGGTACGCGGGCCTTTTCTATTCGGCACCCGGTGCGGTCCGCATGGAGAACATGCTCATAAGGTGGATGGCCGAAATCATTGGTTTCCCGAAAGACGCGGTGGGCAACTTGGCTTCCGGCGGAAGCATCGCCACGCTTATTGCCCTGGCCACCGCCCGCGATGCCCAAAAGATAACCGCTAGAATGATTCCTGATGCCGTGGTGTACATGAGCGCCCACGCCCACCATTGCCTGGACAAAGCCTTGAGAATTGCGGGCCTGGGCGATTGCCCCGTGCGCGAGATTCCCATGGATGCCCACTTCAAACTTCAGCCCGACGCCTTGGCCCAGGCCATAGAACAAGACCTGGCGGCGGGCCTCACGCCGTGGCTGGTGATTGCCACAGCCGGCACCACTGATGTGGGCGCGGTAGACCCATTGCCAGAACTAGCTGAAATTGCCAGGCAGCACCAACTTTGGTTTCATGTGGACGCAGCCTACGGCGGTTTTTTTGCTTTGGCACCAGCGGGTAAGCAGAAACTGAAAGGCATTGAACTGGCAGACTCAGTGGTGATGGACCCGCACAAAGGGCTTTTTATTCCGTATGGCCTTGGCGCGGTGCTCATCAAAGACCGGGACCAGTTGGCCAAAACCCACCACTACCAGGCCAATTACATGCAAGACACGCTGTCGGCCACCGAGGAAGCCTCGCCTGCTGATTTGTCACCGGAGCTGAGCAAGCATTTCAGGGGGCTGCGGTTGTGGTTGCCTTTGAAGTTGCACGGCGTGGCGGCGTTCAGGAGTGCGTTGGAGGAAAAACTGCTGCTGGCCCAGTACGCCTTCCAGAAATTACGGCAGATGCCCGGGTTTGAGGCGCCGGTGGTGCCGGAGCTGTCGGTGGTGTTGTTCCGGTATCTTCCGTCTGAGAATAATAACGTGGACCACTTTAACCAGGAATTGATAAAAGCCATACAGTTAGACGGCCGGGTTTTCCTGTCTTCCACCAAGGTTGACGGGCATTTCATGCTCCGCATCGCCATTTTATCGTTTAGAACGCACAAAGCCACCATTGACCTCTGCCTCACCCTCTTGCAGCAGAAAGCCCAAGACCTGGAACTGACCCGGCAAAAGTAACGGTTTCCGGAATTTCCGTTTTGGGGCTCATTTCTGAAAATGAGCCCGAAAACGGAACTGAACTACCGGGTTCCTGCGTACTTTTGCAGTTGAAAAGAGAAACCATGGGCAAGGAATTATATTATTTATTGGCGTTGGCGGCCGGAATGGCGGTGGCGGTACAGGCGGGCATCAATTCAGAACTAAGGTTGGCGGTGGGCAACCCCATCCTCACGGCGTTGTTCTCTTTTTGTGTGGGCACGTTCTGCTTATTGATTCTCTCCTTCGTTTTTTTCCGACAGGAATTTCCCTCCCTGGACCAGGTGCAGCAAATCTCCGGCTGGAAATGGCTGGGCGGTTTGCTGGGCGTGTTTTATGTGACCGCCGTGATTCTGGCCGCGCCGCGCATTGGGGCGGCTAATTCTTTAGGAATTATTGTGGCCGGGCAGTTACTGATGGCTATTGTGCTGGACCATTATGGGTGGCTGGGTTTTCCGGTGAAGCCCATCAGTTGGACCAAGATTCTGGGCGTGGTATTTCTGCTGGCGGGCGTGTTGCTGCTCCGGAAACAATAAATCACAACCCGCCCCTCCCCCCTTTCGGTTAAAATTCAGGTTTCTGGCAAAATGCGTACCTTTGCGGCTTATTCGCTTTGATCCATGATTTCCATCAATAACCTCAACTTCCATTTCGGGAGCCGCACCCTTTACCAAGACGCCAACCTGCACATCAAACCCAAAGACCAGATTGGCCTGGTGGGTCTCAACGGAACCGGTAAATCAACGCTTTTACGCTTACTGGTGGGCGAATACAAGCCAGACGGCGGCAGCATAACCATGGGCAAGGAAGTGTCACTGGGTTTCCTGAACCAGGATCTGCTTTCGTATGACACCCATGAGAGCATCTTGAAAGTGGCCATGCAAGCCTTTGAGGAAGCCATTCAACTGCAGAACCGCATTGACGACGTGCTGCATGAGATGGAAACCAATTACAAAGATGAGCACATAGACAAACTGGCCCGCCTGCAGGAGCAATTTGAAGCCCTGGACGGTTACAACATTCAGGTAAAAGCCGAGGAAATTCTGGAAGGCCTGGGCTTTACCACCGAGGAACTGCAGCAACCCTTAAAGACTTTCTCCGGCGGCTGGCGCATGCGCGTGATGCTGGCCAAGATCCTGTTGCAAAAACCGTCGCTCCTGCTCCTGGATGAACCCACCAACCACTTGGATTTACCTTCCATTAAATGGCTGGAAACTTATTTGGCCGGCTATGAAGGCGCCATTGTGATTGTATCTCACGACAGGGAGTTCCTTGACAAAACCACTAACATGACGGTGGAGGTGTCGGGCCAGAAACTAAATGTGTATGCGGGCAATTACAGTTTTTATTTAGAAGAGAAAGAGCTTAGAAACGAGATTCAGAAAGGTGCCTTTGAAAACCAGCAGCAGCAGATAAAGCAGGCCGAACAGTTCATAGCCCGTTTCAAGGCCAAAGCCACCAAAGCCAAGCAGGCGCAAAGCCGCATGAAAGCCCTTGACAAAATGGAACGCATTGAAGACGTGGCCGGCGACGCGCCCGTTGTCAATTTCAAGTTCCAGTTCACGGTACAGCCCGGCAGAAACATCCTGCGGCTAGACAACATGAGCAAAAGCTACGGCGACAAACTCATTTTCAAGAACACGCACGTGAACATTGAGCGCGGCGATAAAATAGCGTTGATTGGCGCCAACGGAAAAGGCAAGTCCACGCTCATGCGGGTAATCTCCGGCGATGAACCCATTCAGGGAGAGCGCCAGTTGGGCCATAACGTAATCATGGCCTTCTACGCGCAGCACCAACTGGAAAGCTTAACTGTAGAAAACGAAGTGTTGCAGGAAATGGTGCAAGCCGGCAGTCGCCGCACCGAGATGGAACTGCGTGGCGTTTTAGGTTCTTTCCTGTTTACTGGAGATACCGTTTTCAAAAAAATAAAAGTCCTCTCCGGGGGCGAGAAAAGCCGCGTGGCCCTGGCCAAAACATTGATCTCAGAAGCCAACTTCCTGCTTCTGGATGAGCCCACCAATCACCTGGACATGCAGAGTGTGAACATCCTGATTCAAGCCCTGGAACAGTATGAAGGAACGTTTGTGGTCATCTCCCACGACAGGTATTTTGTAGAGAGCGTGGCCAACAAAATCTGGTACATTGAAGACCATGAACTAAAGGAATACCCCGGCACCTACCATGAATACGAGTACTGGATGGAGCAGCGCGACAAAGGCCTGAAACGGCCCTCTCAAACGCCAACTGCCGCCAAAACCCAGGCCAAACCCAAGCCCACCGCGAGCCAACAGCAGGAACTGGAGGCAGAACTGAAGAAAGCCAACCAAAAACTGAAGCAAGTGGAAGGGCTGGTGAACGAACTGGAAGGCAAACTTAAGAACTGCGAAAACAAACTGGCCCTGCCCAGCACTTACGCCGACCCCAACGCCCTCCACGAGGCCACCCAGCAGTTCAATAAAGTGAAGGCCCAGCTAGACAAAGAGCAGGCCACCTGGGAACAGCTTATGGAACAAGTAGAGACCTTAGAAACACAATTGAAATAACCTTAAAACCTCATTGGCCCCACAGCCGGTGAGGTTTTGTTTTGGCCTCCATTTCCCATTTAAAGCCCAAAAACGGAAAATCAAGGCAAGTTTTGCAGCTCCAATTCGTTAAAATTTTGAGCGAATTTTAACTCACGACCTTTAGAAGCGGCCTAAACTTTTACTGCAACATCCACTTACTTTTGTCATCCTGAAAGGATGTTCTGGGCGTAGTAGAAAAGCTTTGGCGCGAAGCCAAATCAATCCGCTACCAAGAAACTTTCTTCTTCATAAAGAAGAAAAAATGTAGCTTTAAATCGCTTTGAACGGCTGGCCTCTCGCCCATTTTCTAGTTAATATTGAATTTCCCTATGACTTTCACTTCCAAAATAAAACACGCTTTCCTCGCCTCCATCTTGCTGGGCAACCTGCTCACCGGCTGTGTGCCCGTAGAAGGAACTGGCACCGGAACGGGAACCACAAGTGCGGCTCTACGGTACGATGATGCCGTCTATTCCACAGATGTGCGGTCGGTGCAGCTGTATTCACGCAGTTACAATGTGGCCGATGTGCTGGCGCCGCCGGTAGTTTCCCTGGACCAGTCCAGCCCCTTGATTCTGGAGTTTGACCGCTTATCTGCGCCACGCGGAAGAGCGGTGGTGAAGTTGTACCACTGTGACATCAACTGGCAGCCGTCTTCCATTCAGCCCATGCAGTACGTGCAGGAGTTCAACGAATTCTTCATTATGGAAGTGGAGCCCTCGGCGGGGACCAAGGTGCCTTATTGGCATTACCGGTTTAGCGTACCAAGAGTGAAACTGAGCGGCAATTACCTGCTGGAAGTCTTGGAGGAAGGCGGCAACCGATTGTTGAGCCGCCGTTTTGTGGTTTTTGAGGAAGCGGTGCAGGTAGGCCTCAGACCCATGGCCACGCCCGGCGCCGGCGATAGAAACGTACGGCAGCAACTGGACTTCAACATCTTCTACGCGCAGTATCCGCTGGTGAATCCGGCGCAGGAAATTAAAGTAGTCTTGCGCCAGAACCACCGTTGGGACAATGGCAAATATTTCAACCGGCCTACGTTCACCCAAGAGGCCCAGCGCCGCTTGGAGTATCAGTTGTTTGACGTGGAGCAGACGTTTCTGGGTTTGAGCGAATTCAGGGCCTTGGACACCCGCAGTGAGCGGTTCAGCGGACTGGGCGTGGAGCGCCGCGACATTTCCACCAGCCCAGACCGCGTGTACGCCCTTACCGGCAAAAGCCGCGCCCGCGAGGCCTACAGCACCCAGCCAGACGCCAACGGCAAGTTTCTTTATGGCAGCCGCGAGTACGGCAACGCCCCTTTGAACGCCGATTACCAGCAGGTTTTCTTCCAGCTGCATTCCCCGGAACCCGCGCCCGGCCCGGTCTATGTCTTCGGTGGATTGAGTGATTGGCAATTGCAGGAAGGCTTTAAACTAACCTATGACGCCGAAAACAAACTTTATTCCGGCTCCGCGCTGCTCAAGCAAGGCTATTACAACTACTATTTTGCGGTGAAAGGTGCCAATGGCCAGGCAGATGCCCGTTATTTTGAGGGTAGCCACTTCGCCACCGAAAATGTGTATGATGTGCTGGTTTATTACCGTCCGCCGGGCACGCGCGCTGACTTAATCATCGGGTACTCCACCATCACCTTCAATCCGCAGCGGTAATTAATTGTTGATTGTTAGTTGCTGATTGTTGGATTCCGTTTTCGGGCTCATTTTCAGAAATGAAGCCGAAAACGGGTTTTAAGTTCTTTTTCGTTCCCCTTTAAGTTGAATGTTTGAGTTAGCACAAGTTTCTCTGCAATTCACTGCCGCAAGTTTAGCGCCAGCGTAACTTGTGGCTAACCACATGGTAAGTTTATAAACTTACGTATGTTGAGAAATCCACTTAACAGAAACCACATTCAAGCTGACGCTAAACTTGCGGCAGGGAAATAAAACGTGGTTCTCAACAGATGCCAATCATCCCCCTACCCCTTCAAAGGGAGACGGAATGCGTTTGAACCTGTAAGTTCTACGGAAATTAAAAAAGTCTAAATCCCGTTTTCGGGCTCATTTCTGAAAATGAGCCCGAAAACGGAAAGCTAACGGCCTTCCAAAAATGCTTTCAGCTTAGCTACCAGCACTTCATTGATGCGGATGTAAGATTCCTGGGTCCAGCCGGCGATGTGGGGAGTCAAAATCACGCGGGGATGTTGGTGCAGATAGGACAGGCGCTCTTGTTGAGCAGAGGTCAGGGAAGTTAGTTTTTCATTCTCCAGCACATCCAGCGCTGCGCCTAACACTTTGCCAATCTTCATGGAATTCACCAGAGCCTGATGGTCCAGAACTTCGCCACGGGCGGTGTTTAATAGCCAGAGTGGCTTTTGAAATGCTGCCAAAAATTCAGCATTTGCAAAGTGATGGTTTTCCTTGGTGTAAGGAATATGCAGGCTGAGCACGTCGGCTTTTTTCTGAATTTCATGCAGAGAAACCAACTTCACGTGGCTAAACGGATTTTCAACGGGCGCTTTGTCAAAGGCCAACACTTCGCAGTCAAACCCAGCCAACCGTTTGGCGAAGGCTTTGCCCATGTGGCCGTAGCCAATCAGCCCTATGGTTTTGCCGCCAATCTCCGCGCCGCGGTTCTCTTCGCGCAGCCAAAGGCCTTCACGAATCTGGCCGTCGCCTTGTTTGATTTTCCGAAATAAGGTCAGCAGCAAACCAAGTGTGTGTTCGCCCACGGCATCACGGTTTCCTTCGGGCGCGTTGATTAAAGTAATTCCCCTCTCTTCCAACACGCCATCGTCAATGTTATCCACGCCGGCTCCTGCTCTGGCAAGCACTTTTAAGTTAGGCGCATGCAGAAGCAAATCAGCCGTGATGCGCATTTTGCTCCGGACCATCAGCATGTGGAAAGCAGGCAAAAGGGCTGGAACTTCTTCTTTTTTTATTTCAGGGGCATAGGTTACCTCCACGCCAAGTTCCTGTAGCAAGGGCAAAAGGCTTTCATGCATCAAGTCAATGACCAGGCACTTGAAGGGCTTTTGAAGTGGCAGCATCTGTCAAGAATTAAAGGTTGAGCAACACGTGGGCCACCAGGAAATACACCGCCAAACCCAGCAAGTCATTGGCCGTGGTGATGAAAGGTCCGGCGGCCATGGCGGGGTTCACACCGTATTTATCCAAAATCATGGGCGTGACCGTGCCCATAAACGAGGCCAGCAAGACCACGCTGAACAAGGCCACCGCTACCACCAAAGACAAGGTAAATTCCACGCCGAACAACAGATTGAAACCCAGCACCAAACCCGACATGACCAAGCCATTAATGACCGCCACCAACAGCACCTTTATAATACGGGCAGTGAAGTTGTCGAACAGAATGGTTTTATTGGCCAAGGTCTGGATGATGATAGAAGAGGATTGAATGCCCACGTTTCCGCCGGTAGCGGTAATTAGGGGCGTAAACATGGCCAACGCCGGAATCACGGCAATGTCACCTTCAAACAAGCCAATGAAGCGAGCACCCAACAAACCGCCTACCATGCCAATCATGAGCCAAGGCAAACGGGCGCGGGAAAGCCGGAAAATGCTGTCGTCTTCCTCAATGTTCTCGGTGATACCGGTCATCAACTGACGGCTGATTTCAGCCTGTTCCTGAATCACGTCAATGACGTCATCAATGGTGATACGGCCCAGCAAACGCCCTTGAATGTTGACCACCGGAATAGCGTCCAGGTCATATTTCTGCATGATGGTGGCCACTTCCTGGTCTTCTTTGTAAGACTCTATGGAAATCACGTTGGGGTCATACAAGTCGGCAATAGGCGTTTGGTCATTGCTCAGAATCAGGGTTTTCATGCCCAATCGGCCCACCAGTTTGTCGCGGTCATCTACCACGTAAATGGCGTAGACTTTCTCCACGTCTTCGGCTTGCCGCCTGATTTCCTCAATGCATTGCCCCACTTTCCAGTTGAGGTTCACTTTGATTAACTCTTTCGCCATTAGACCGCCGGCGCAGTCCTCGTCGTAGTGCAAAAGGTCAATGATGTAGGCTACGTGCTCGCGGTCCTCTAGCTGCGCAATGATTTCCTCTTTGCGCTGCACGGTTTGCTCGTTGAGCACGTCCACGGCGTCGTCAGACTCCATTTCCGCTACATAGCGGGCAATTTCCTCGTTGGTGAAATTCTTCAGGAAATTGGTCCGAACATCAGTGTCCAAATCGCTCAGGATTTCCGCGCCCACCTCGGTAGGCAGCAGTTCCATCACGTATTTGCTCTGGTCTGTGTTGAGTTCATAGAGCACCGTTGTGATGTCAACCGGGTACATTTCCTCCATGTTGGAGAGAATGAACTCGGCGTCTCGGCGCTCAATGGCGTCTTCTATCTGGTCAATGAACTCCCGGGTTATTTCAGACTGCATGCTCCTGAATCAATAGGGTCAGTTGAATAAAATCTTGTACAGATAACTGCTCAGCGCGCTTGTCGAACAATTTATCCTGGGCCACTTCCTGCGGAAGGTTGAACAGCTTAAGGCAGTTGCGCAAGGTTTTCCGGCGCGTGGCGAAACTAGCTTTCACCACCTGCATGAACAGCCGTTCGTTGCAGGGCAATTGCGGAACCTGGTTTCTGGTGAGCCTGATGACCGCTGATTTTACTTTGGGCGGCGGGTTGAACACGTGCTCATGTACCGTGAACAGGTACTCAATATCATAGAAAGCCTGCAGCAGCACACTCATGATGCCGTAGGTTTTGGACCCGTGCGGCGCGGCAATGCGTTCGGCTACTTCCTTCTGAATCATGCCCACCACTTCGGGCACCTGGTCGCGGTGGTCCAGTACCTTGAAGAAGATTTGGCTGGAGATGTTGTACGGAAAATTACCGATGACCGCAAACGGGCCTGAGAACAAGGTTTTTAGGTCGGTTTTCAGGAAATCGGCCAGCAGGACACGGCCTTCCAGTTGCGGAAAATGCTCGTTGAGCCACGCAATGCTTTCGCGGTCAATGTCTACAATGGTGGTTTTGTATTCTGGGTGCTGCACCAGGTACTGGGTGAGCACGCCCATGCCGGGGCCTACCTCCAGCACGTCCTGTACCCCTCCGGGCAAGCGCAAGGCCTCTACTATGTTCTGCGCAATATTCAGGTCAGTCAGGAAATGCTGACCCAGGTGTTTCTTGGGCTGGACGGGCTTCACTGGTTTTCGGTTTCCGTTTGTTAAGGCTATATTGCAGGCCAAAGATACACAACATATGCGCACAGAACTGACCTACGCTGCAACATTACCCGCAAATACCAGCACCGCTGTGTTGGTGCCGGGCCGCGAGCACCTCCCCGAGGAACTTTTCTCCGCTGATGAACGCACCTATATCAATCGCCAGCTAGACCTGAAAAGCACGCTGGTGACCATCAATAAACTCACCCACCAGTTGTATTTGGTACTGACAGAGCCAAAGAAATCAGGCACCCTCACCCAGGAAGCCCTTCGCAAAGCCGGCCACGCCCTGCACCAACGCCTCACCGCTGACAAAGTGGAAAGCATAGCCTTAGTGGATAGCGCTGATGCTGATGCGGCTCTGTTTGTTGCTGAAGGTTTGGTATTGAGCAATTATTCCTTTCAGGGATATAAAACGGAGAAAGCCACGCCACCTGTCCTGAAATCAGTGACCATTTCTGGCAAGAACCTTTCTGCGACACAAGTAACAGAGTTGGGCAATTTACTGGATGCGGTTTATCATACCCGCGATCTGGTGAACACGCCTCCCAATATGCAGACGGCCTCCATCTTGAGTGAGCAAATAACGGAGATGCTGAGCGGTACCGAGGTAAAAGTGGAAGTGCTGGACCTGGTGCAGATTCAATCCCTGAAAATGGGTGGATTGTTGGCCGTGAACCAAGCCTCAGACGAAGCTCCTACGTTCAACATTCTGGAATACAAACCCGCCAACGCCACCAACACCCAACCCGTGGTACTGGTGGGGAAAGGCGTAGTCTATGACACCGGCGGATTGAGCATCAAGCCCACGCCCAATTCTATGGACTACATGAAATCAGACATGTCGGGTGCCGCTTCCGTGGCCGGCACGCTGTATGCCTTGGCTAAGAACAACATTCCCCTGCACGTGATTGGCTTGATTCCGGCCACTGATAACTTGGTGAGCGACAAAGGCTTTATGCCCGGCGACGTAATTACCATGCACAGTGGGCACACCGTGGAAGTCCTGAACACCGATGCAGAAGGCCGTTTAATTTTAGCTGATGCCCTGCATTTTGCCAAGCGCTACAACCCTGCCTTGGTGATTGATATTGCCACCCTCACCGGAGCTGCCGCCCGCGCCGTAGGCCGTGAAGGCATTGTGATGATGGGCACCGCCAATGACGTGTTGAAAACCGACTTAAAGTTTGCCGGAGACATGGCCCATGAACGCTTGGTAGAATTGCCTTTGTGGGAAGAATACCACGAGCATATAAAATCTGACATCGCAGACATTAAAAACATCGGCGCAGCTGAGGCTGGAGCCATTTCAGCAGGCAAATTCCTGGAATTCTTTACTAATTACCCTTGGATTCACCTGGACATCGCCGGCACGGCCTACCTGTTGAGCCCAGATTCTTACAGAGGTAAACATGCCACCGGCAGCAGCGTGCGTTTGCTGTATCATTTCCTGTCTTCCCAAGCCACCGCCTAGTTTATGGAGCACAAAAACAAGCCCCGCATAGGCATCACCATTGGTGACATTGCCGGCATTGGCCCCGAAGTGATTCTGAAAACCCTAGCTGACAGCCGCGTTTTGAATTATTGTACGCCAATCATCTACGGCAACGCCAACGTAGTCAACAAATACCGAAAGTTACTGGCCCTAGAGAATTTCAGTTTTCAGCAGGTACAGGCCTTTGACCAACTGCACCCCAAAAAGGTGAACGTGCTCAACTGCCAGGAAGAAGAGGTAGAATTCACGCCTGGTACGCCTACGCCCGCCACTGGTGCCTTAGCCCGCGCTGCCTTGTTGCGTGCCGCCCAGGACCTGAAAGACGGCCACATTCAGGCCGTGGTCACCGCCCCCATTGACAAAGACAACACCCAGGGCGAAGGCTTCCATTTCCCCGGCCACACCGAGTTTTTCACCACTTTTTTCAATGCGCCGGAAAGTTTGATGTTTCTGGTAGCAGAGAAATTTAGAGTGGCCACCGTCACCGGGCATCTGCCCTTGAAAGACGTGGCTAATGTATTGACCGCCGAACTGCTAATCCGGAAAATCAACATCCTGGAGAACTCGCTCAAGCAGGACTTCGGGATTCAGAAACCCAAGATTGCCGTGCTGGGCCTCAACCCACATGCCGGCGAGAATGGTTTGCTGGGCTCAGAGGAAACTGAGATTGTGATTCCGGTGATTGAACAGCTGCGCAACAAAGGCAACCTGGTCTTCGGGCCCTACCCTGCCGACGGGTTCTTCGGGACGCGCAGTTACCAGAAATTTGATGCCACTTTGGCGCTGTATCATGACCAAGGCTTGATTCCATTCAAGACGCTGGCCTTTGAACGCGGGGTGAACTTCACGGCGGGCTTGCCTATTGTCCGCACCTCGCCAGACCACGGCACCGCCTATGACATTGCCGGCCAGAACAAGGCAGACGAGACTTCGTTCAGAGAAGCCTTGTTTATGGCAGTAGATATTCTGCGGGCCCGGGCGGGCATATTAGAAGACTCCATAAGAAGATAGGAATGCGTTTTGGGGCTCATTTTCAAAAATGAGCCCCAAAACGCATTGGTAATTAATTGTTTCTTGTACATAAATAGATTTTAGCGAGTCAGACATTTCCGTTTTTGGCCCCGTTTCCGGAAATGAGCCCGAAAACGGAAATGTAATTCCCGCGCAAAAAAGGCATTTGTATTTTATAATTCAGATATTCTTGCTAATTTTGCGACTTGCAAAAAAAGAGGCAACGTGAAGGAGATTAAGAAATACGATATCAATCTTGTCAAGCTGGGCAACAAGGCCCATGACTACGAGTTTGAGTTGGACAACCGCTTCTTTGAGATGTTTGACCAAGATTTAGTCTTGGGCGGCCACCTGAAAGCAGACGTGACTTTACTCAAGTCTGAGCTTCTTTTGCAGTTTGACTTCCACATCAAAGGAACGGTAACCCTGACCTGCGACCGGAGCCTGGAGGAATTTGAGCATCCCCTGGAAGTAAAACAGACGCTGTTGGCGCGCTACGGCCCAGAAGACCTGGAACTAGACGTGAACGTGTTGCAGATTGTACCTGAGACGCAGTACATCAACGTGGCCCAGCACCTCTATGATTACATAGGCCTGGCGCTGCCCATGAAGAAGCTGCACCCCCGGTTTGTAGAAGAAGACCAACAACGGGAGATAGACCCAGAGGCAGACGGCCTTTTGATTTACTCCACCGGCTACGCCGAAGATGATACCGAGGACGATGATGACGAAGAAGGCCCCGTGGACCCGCGCTTCGCCGCCCTCAAGAAGCTTAAATAAGTTTTTAACCAATTAGTAATAACTACCAGAGATGGCACATCCTAAGCGAAAAATCTCCAAAACCAGAAGAGATAAGAGAAGAACGCACGACAAAATCACGCCGAAAGCGATTTCTATCTGCCCTAACACCGGCGAGGTGCACCAATACCACAGAGCGTACGTTGTAGACGGCGATCTGTACCGTAACGGCAAAGTGGCCATCAAAAATTATACCTCTGTTGCGTAATAAAGCTTGCCTAATCAGGCTTTATTTTAGTTACTTGTAGGATAATTTACGAAACACGCTTTACATGAAAATAGCTCTGGACGCAATGGGTGGCGATTTCGCTCCTCAGGCAGTTGTAGAAGGCGCACTTTTGGCGGCTGAGACATTAACGGATGAGGTTGAGATTTTCCTGATTGGGGATGAAACCACTATCCAAGACCTCCTGCAAAAGCACGGCTACACTGGGTCCAGAATTAAGGTTGTTCACGCATCTCAAGTCATTGGGATGGGTGAACACCCTACTAAAGCGCTTACCCAAAAACCAGATTCCAGCATTGCGGTAGGCTACGGCATGCTGGCCTCTAAAAAAGCAGACGCCTTCTGCAGCGCCGGCAACACCGGTGCCATGCTGGTGGGCGCCGTGTTCAGCGTAAAACAGGTAGAAGGCATACTTCGGCCAGCGCTGGCCAGCTTTATCCCCAAACTCTCCGGCGGACTAGGCGTGCTCCTGGACGTTGGCGCCATTGCCGACTGCAAACCAGAGATTCTGGAACAGTTTGGTGAGATTGGCTCTATCTGCGCAGAATTAGTCCTGGACATTAAGAACCCACGCGTGGGCTTAATGAACCTGGGCGAAGAGGAAGGCAAAGGCACCATGGTGACCCAACCTGCCCACAAACTCCTCAAAGAAAACAAATCCATCAACTTTATCGGGAACATTGAGGGCCGCGACGTTTTCAATGACAAAGCAGACGTAATTGTTTGTGACGGTTTTACCGGTAACGTGATCCTCAAACTCGCGGAGTCTATCTATGACATCATCCGGGAGAAAAACATCAGAGACCCTTTCTTTGACCGTTTCAATTATGAAGCGGTAGGCGGTAGCCCTGTGTTAGGGGTGAACGGCAACGCGGTGATTGGGCATGGTGTCTCCACCCCTACCGCTATCTGCAACATGGTGCATCTGGCTAATAAAATGGCCGAGACCCACATAGCAGATAAATTCAAACAACACTTCAGCGCCTAACCGTGCGCCTCACCAGACAAGCCCTCAGAACAATATGAGCAAATTAACCGCCGCGATCACCGGTGTGAGCGGATATGCCCCAGAGTATGTGATGACCAACCATGAGTTGGAGACCATGGTAGAAACCAACCATGACTGGATTGTCAGCCGAACGGGCATTGAGGAAAGGCGCATTCTGAAAGGCGAAGACCAGGGAACGTCAGCCATTGCTATTCCTGCGGTGCTGGACCTGCTCAAAAAAACCAACACCAAGCCAGAGGAAGTAGAAATGCTGATCTGCGCCACCACCACCCCAGACTACGTGTTTCCGGCTACGGCCAACATCATCACAGAAGCCACGGGCTGCGTAAACGCCTTCGGCTATGACCTGCAGGCTGCCTGCTCTGGTTTCCTGTTTGCGCTGGCCACGGGTGCGCAGTTCATAGAAACGGGCAAATACAAGAAAATCATCATTGTGGGCGCTGATAAAATGTCAGCAATTGTGGATTATACAGACCGCGCTACGTGCATCATCTTCGGGGACGGCGGCGGCGCCGTAATGCTGGAACCCAATACTGAAGGTTTAGGCGTGCAAGACAGTATCTTGAAATCTGACGGCACGGGCGTTCAGTTCCTGCACATGAAAGCCGGCGGCAGCCGCAGACCCGCCACGCAGGAAACTTTGGACCGCCGCGAGCATTTTGCTTTCCAGGAAGGTCAGTCGGTGTTTAAGTTCGCGGTGAAAGGCATGGCCGATGTGGCCGCTGAGGTCATGGACCGCAACAACCTGCAGGCCGAAGACATTGCCTGGCTGGTGCCGCACCAAGCCAACAAACGCATTATTGACGCTACGGCCAACCGCATGGGTGTTGGCCCGGAGAAAGTGATGATCAACATCCAGAAATACGGCAACACCACCAGCGGCACCATTCCCTTGTGTTTGTGGGAGTATGAAAACCAGCTTAAAAAAGGAGACAACGTGATTCTAGCGGCCTTTGGCGGCGGCTTTACGTGGGGTTCCATTTACCTGAAATGGGCGTATGACCCAGCCTAGAAACCTGGCTTTTGGGCGTATTTTATGAAATAGATAAAAAAATTCGGCTATCTTTATCCGAATTTTTTTATGTCAAAAAGGGAGAATCCCGGCAGGCATCTTAAACCGAAACGAACGACACATTATGGCAACCACCGCTGATTTTCGCAACGGGCTTTGCATTGAATTTAACGGCGACCTATGGATCATTACTGAGTTTCAGCACGTGAAACCAGGCAAGGGCCCAGCTTTCGTCCGGACCAAACTGAAAAACATCAAGACCGGTAAAGTGGTGGACAATACCTTTACCGCCGGCATAAAAGTGACCACCGCGCGGGTGGAGCAGCGCCTGCACCAGTACATCTTCAAAGATGACTACGGCTACAACTTCATGAACATGGAGAATTTTGAGCAGGTGACCTTGCAGGAGAAAATGGTGCCGTTCGCAGATTTAATGAAAGAAGGCCAGGAAGTGACTATCTTGTTTCACGCCGAGACAGAGACACCACTCACGGCGGAACTTCCTACGTATGTAGAACTGACCATCACCTACACAGAACCAGGCATAAAAGGTGACACTGCCACCAACGCCTCAAAACCAGCCACGGTTGAAACCGGTGCCACCATCTCGGTGCCGCTCTTCATTGGCCAAGACGAAAAAATAAAGGTAGACACGCGTACCTATACTTACGCCGAACGAGTAAAATAGAACTATGAAAGCTAAGGAAATCCAAGAACTGATTGATTTCATCGCGAAATCAGGCCTGAACAAAGTTGACATTGAGACAGAGGAGTTCAAAATCTCTGTACAGCGCGAAGCAAGCCAAAAGGTGAAGTACTCTTCTTCGCCCATGCAAGCCGCACCCGCTGCCCCAGCAGCATTGCCAGTTGCAGCTCCGGCCCCGCAGGCCGCGCCTGCAGCCCCAACCGCCCCTGCTCCTCCGGCAGATGACAGCGCCAAATACATCACCATCAAAGCGCCTATGATTGGTACATTGTACCGTTCGGCCAACCCAGAATCGCCGTCATTCGTGAACGTGGGCGACGAGGTGAAGAAAGGACAGGTCATCTGTATCATTGAAGCCATGAAACTGTTCAACGAGATTGAATCTGAGGTTTCTGGCCGCATTGTGAAAGTACTGGTAGACAATTCTTCCCCGGTGGAATATGACCAGCCGCTTTTCTTGGTAGACCCAAGCTAGAACAATTGAAAATTATGAATTATGAATTATGAATGGGTACGCCTGTTCTAATTCTTCTAGTAATTCTTAATTCCTAATTCTTAATTTTTAATTAAAAGAAAGTGTTCAAAAAAATACTAATTGCCAACCGTGGCGAAATTGCACTCCGCATCATCAGGACGTGCAAAGAGATGGGCATTAAGACGGTAGCCGTGTATTCTACCGCTGACAAAGAAAGTTTGCACGTGCGCTTCGCGGATGAGGCGGTGTGCATTGGGCCTGCGCCCAGCTCGCAGTCTTACCTGAACATGCCCAACCTGATTGCTGCCGCGGAAATTACCAACGCAGACGCTATTCACCCGGGCTACGGGTTCCTGTCAGAAAACGCGGAATTCTCCAGAATCTGCGCTGAAAACGGAATCAAGTTCATTGGTGCCTCCCCGGAGATGATCAACTCCATGGGTGACAAGTCGTCGGCGAAGGAGTACATGAAAAAGGCCGGCGTGCCTACCATTCCGGGTTCTGAGGGACTTTTGTCTTCTGCCGAACAAGGAAAGAAACTGGCCGCTAAAATCAAATATCCGGTGATTATTAAAGCCACGGCAGGTGGTGGTGGGCGCGGAATGCGCATCATCAAATCTGCCGATGAGTTTGACAAAGCCTGGAATGATGCCCGCCAGGAAGCCAAGGCCGCCTTCGGGAATGACGGTATGTATTTGGAGAAATTTGTGGAGGAACCCCGTCACATTGAAATCCAGATTGTAGGCGACCAGTACGGAAAAGTCTGTCACCTTTCTGAGCGTGATTGCAGCATTCAGCGCCGTCACCAGAAACTGATTGAAGAAACACCTTCGCCGTTTATTGATGATGATCTGCGCGAGCGGATGGGTCAGGCGGCCATTGCCGGTGCCAGCGCCATCAACTATGAAGGTGTGGGTACCATCGAGTTTTTGGTTGACAAGCACAAAGACTTCTACTTCATGGAGATGAACACCCGTATTCAGGTGGAGCACCCCATCACTGAGGAAGTGGTAAACTATGACTTGATCAAGGAGCAGATTAAAGTAGCGGCTGGTATTCCTATCTCGGGCAAGAACTACTATCCGCAGATGCATGCCATTGAGTGCCGCATTAACGCCGAAGACCCAAAGAACGGTTTCCGTCCTAGCCCTGGTAAAATCAATGTCTTGCACATACCGGGCGGTCACGGCGTGCGCGTAGACACCCACGTATATGCGGGCTACACCATTCCGGCCAACTATGACTCCATGATCGCCAAGTTGATTGTGAGCGCGCAGACCCGGGAGGAAGCCATTGTGAAGATGAAGCGTGCCTTAAGCGAATTCGTGATTGAGGGCATCAAAACCACCATTCCGTTCCACCTGGCTATGATGGAAGACGAAGGTTTCAAGTCCGGAAACTTCACCACCAGCTATTTGGACAGCTATGATTTCACGCAGTTTTAGATTTTAGAACCTTATACAAACAGAAAGAGCAGCCCAAAGGCTGCTCTTTCTGTTTGTATAAGACTTCCGTTTTTGGCTTCATTTATGGAATTGAGCCCAAAAACCGCAATTGGATGGATAGACGCTAATTATTGCGTCTCTTACTCTTTAGAATAGCTGTTTAGCAATGCGTGGAAGACGCAAGGTATTGCGTCTCTACACTTTGGCGCTGCTTTCTGCGGTCACCATTTCATCCAATTCCTGGAACCAAGCCTCGCCGTAGCGTCTGATTAACGGTTCGCGCAGGAATTTGTAGACCGGCACGCCCAACTCCAGCCCGAAAGAACAGGCTGGGTTGCAGATTTCCCAGCGGTCATAGTTCAGTGCTTCAAACCCGTCATATTTGGTAATTCTGATGGGGTACAAGTGGCAGGAGATGGGTTTTTTCCAGGAGATTTTTCCGTCTAGGTACGCGGCTTCAATGGCACACTTCAACGTCAGGTTTTCGTCATAGATGGCGTAGGCGCACTCGCGGTTGCCAATGGTGGTGGTGCTGAAATCGCCGGAGAATTCCTCCACGTACAGACCTTGGGTTTCCACGGCGGCCACGCCTTCCGGGGACATGTAGGGTTTTACATGATCATACACCTCCTCAAGAATAGCCAGTTCTTCTTGCTCCAGGGGTGCGCCCAAGTCGCCTTCCACGCAGCAGGCGCCTTTGCATTTGTCAAGGTTACAGACAAAAAATTTATCTTTGAGATCGTCTGAAAGGACGGTGTTTTGCAGGACTATCATCTAATGGGAATTTCAAACAAGAAGACAAAAGTACCGCTATTTAAGTTCGGGCGCAAAACCTCAGGAAATACGTAGGGGCATGCCGTTTTGGGGCTCGTTTCTGGAAATGAGCCCCAAAACCGCTAATCCTGCATTACCCAGGCCAGGGCGTCTTCTTCATTGTCAAAATAATGGGTGTCAAAAGCAATGTCCATGCCGCCCTTCTGCACTATATTCTCCACGGCCATTTTGTTGAAAATATCTGTGGACAGAATCACGGCCATGCGCTTCACGCCGCCGGCCTCAGAAAACCGGGGCACCCATTCCTGCGCGGTCCATTCCTGGTCAGCGGGCCTGATGGCCTTGGCGTGGGTGTTGTCGGCTAGCCAGCGGGTCACCGGTTTTACTTTGATTAGGTTGAGGTAAACGCCCAGAATCTCGCGGTATTCCTCGCTGTTCACAAAACCCTTCCACCGGGTCTGCACTAGTTGCCTCGCGGGGTCATAGCTAATGGTGATGTGGGCGTTCTTGAAATATTCCATGGTGTTCTGGTCTGTCTGAAGGTCTGTGTTGGCAGCTTTGTCAGGGCTGTGGAGCGACCAAAAAAAATGGGAGAAGCCTGCTCCGTTGGTGCAACTGGCCGAATCATATTCTTGATTCTGAGGCCACCGCAGATGGTTGTATGCCCAAATTGGGCAAATTTGGCCTCGTTTCAAAGGAGCCAACTACCTTTTACAAGATTTTTAAAAACTGCTCGCCATCAATTGAAGGATTTTCAACGGAAGATTTTCCGTTTTCGGCCTCATTTCCAGAAATGAGCCCCAAAACGGAAAGCCCTACAAATACCTCTTCAGACCACACACGAAAGGATGGAATCGGCCTGCGCGCCTGTCAAAAATTGGCGCTCCTACTTGCCACTTAATTGCGTAATTTTGTGTTCCTCTCCAGATAGCAAGAACATACAGATTGATGGATTATCTTAAACTCCTGAATGACTCACAGCGCGCTGCTGTTTTAAATACTGAAGGCCCGTGTATGATTATTGCCGGGGCGGGTTCCGGCAAAACCAGAGTGCTCACCTACCGCATTGCGCATTTGCTGCAGAAGGGCGTGGACCCGTTCAATATTCTCTCGCTCACCTTTACCAACCGGGCCGCCAAAGAAATGCGGACGCGTATTGAAAAAGTGGTGGGCCCTGAGGCCAAAAACCTTTGGATGGGTACGTTTCACTCGGTTTTCTCGCGCATCCTGCGGGCCGAGGCCCAGAAAATCGGTTATCCCAGCCACTTCACCATCTATGATTCTGACGACTCCAAAACGTTGATCCGGAACATTGTGAAGGAGATGAACCTGGACGACAAACTCTACAAAGCCAACATGGTCTTGGGACGAATTTCGGCGGCGAAGAATAAGTTGATTTCCGTGGCCCAATACCTGCGCGACCCCGCTATTCAAGCCGATGATGAGGCCGCGTTAAGACCCAAGATTGGGCAGATTTTCAAGACCTATGCGGAGCGCTGCTTTAGGGCCGGCGCCATGGACTTTGACGATTTATTGTTTAACACCAACGTCTTGTTCCGCGACCATGTGGACGTGTTGAACAAATACCAGCACATCTTCAAGTACGTGATGGTAGATGAGTACCAAGATACCAACTACAGCCAATACCTGATTACCCGCAAACTGGCCGCCAAAGACCGGAACATTTGTGTGGTGGGCGATGACGCGCAAAGTATCTACGCCTTCCGCGGCGCGGATATTACCAATATCTTGAACTTTGAGAAAGACTACCCAGAGTTGGAAGTCTTTAAACTGGAGCAGAACTACCGCAGCACCCAGCACATTGTAAAGGCGGCGAACAGTGTTATCAAAAACAACAAAGCCCAGTTGCGCAAAGATGTTTTCTCTGAAAACGAGGAAGGCAATTTGGTGGATGTGATTAAGGCCAGTTCAGACAACGAGGAAGGCAAACTGGTGGCGCACGCCATCTTTGAGGAGAAGATGAACCACCATTTGTCGTATGAAGATTTTGCGATTCTCTACCGCACCAACGCCCAAAGCCGGGCCATGGAAGAAGCGCTTCGGAAGATGAACATCAAGTACCGGATTGTGGGCGGCCTGTCTTTCTACCAGCGCAAGGAAATCAAGGATTTAATCTCTTACCTGCGCCTGGCCATCAACCACAATGACGAACAGGCGCTGCGCCGCGTGATCAATTATCCCAAGCGCGGCATCGGTGACACCACCATAGAAAAACTGATTGTGGCCGCCAACGAGACCGACCACAGCCTTTGGGAAGTGACCAGCAACGCCAATTTGTTGTTGGGCGGCAGAGCAGGTCAGGCCATTCAGGACTTCGCCACTAAGATCAAGAGCTTCGCAGTGATGGCGGAGCAGAAAGACGCGTTTGAGGCCGCTACGTACATTGCCAAACATTCTGGCTTGGTAGATGATTTATACTCCGATAAATCGGTGGAAGGCTTAGCGCGCTACGAGAACATTCAGGAATTGCTGAATGCCATCAAGGAGTTTGTGGATGACCCGGAGAAGGAAGATCAATCGTTGGCCTCGTTCCTGCAGGATATTGCGCTGCTCACCGACGCGGACACCAAGAAAGAAGACGAAGGCGAGTACGTGACCATGATGACCATTCACTCGGCCAAAGGTCTGGAGTTCCGGAACGTGTTCATTGTGGGCATGGAAGAAAATCTGTTCCCCAGCCAGATGATGATCACCTCGCGCGCAGATTTGGAGGAAGAACGCCGTTTGTTCTACGTGGCCATCACCCGCGCCGAGAAAAAACTGACCCTCTCCTACGCCACCAGCCGCTACCAGTGGGGTAACCTGAGAGCCGCCGAGAAAAGCCGGTTCATTGACGAGATTGACCCCACCTACCTAAACTTTAAGTTCGGGGAGGAACGCGGTCCGGTTGAGAAAATCTTGCAGCGTAAAACGCCGGTAAGCAATTTAATCACGCCGCCCCGGAAACCCACGGTGGCCCCAAATTACACGCCCCCCACTGACTTCACCCCCAGCGACACGTCTAACCTACAGGCGGGCATGCGCGTAGAGCATCCTAAGTTCGGGTTTGGCACTGTGGCCAAGATGGACACCCAGGGCAACTCCACCAAGGCCATCATCAACTTTGAGGGCGTGGGCGAGAAAACCCTGCTCCTGAGCTTCGCTAAGTTGCGCATACATGCGTAACTGGTAGCAAGTATCAGGTATCAGGTAGCAAGTTGGGCGTCCTTTCATTATAATTTTTCCTGTTTTTGGCTTCATTTCTTAAAACGAAGCCAAAAACAGGAAATCTTTTATCATGATACTTGCTGCCCAATACCTGATACGCCTAAAAATTTCCTAATTTTGACTTTGCATCTCATCCTACAATCATGGTAGCCAGTTCTACATTTAAACAAGAGCTTTTGCTTAGGGAGTACGGCCGTAACGTACAGAACATTGTACAGTACATTCTCACCGTGGAAGACCGTACCAAGCGCACCCAACTGGCGCAGCTGCTGGTGAACCTCATGGGCCGCCTCAACCCCAACGTGAAAGACATACAAGATGCCCAGCAAACGCTCTGGAACCACTTGTACGTAATGGCCGACGGTCAGCTGGACGTGGATGCGCCGTTCCAGCTCAGCGCCATGGACTACCTCAATGACAAGCCGCAACGCGTGGACTACCCAACGCAAACTCCACGGTTCATGCACTATGGCACCAACCTGGAACGCCTCATTGACAAAGCCAAACAGATCAATGACCCCCAGGAAAAAGAAGCCGCTATTATCTCCATCGGGAAGTTGATGAAAGTCTTGTACCGCACTTACAACAAAGACAGCGTGACAGACCAGGTAATTCTGGAAAACCTGCGCGATCTTTCTAAAGGCGAACTGGACCTTGATGCCGCTTTACTGGAAAAAGGAAACCTGTTTGAGAGCGTGATTAAAACACCGCAAGGGCCTGGCAACAACTACCAGAACAACCAGAAGAACAATAACAACAAGGGTTCTCAGAACAAGAATCAAAACAACCGTAACTACAAGAACAAGTAAGAACGCATGGCGTCTTTTGAAGTAATAGGTGGTCGTCCCCTGAAAGGCGAAATTACCCCGCAGGGGGCCAAAAACGAAGCATTGCAGATTCTGTGCGCCGTACTTTTAACGCCGGAACCGGTCATTATCTCCAATGTGCCCAACATTCGGGATGTCAACAAACTGATTGAGTTGCTACGTGACATGGGCGTTTCTGTAGAACAGACTGCGCCAGACACGTACATTTTCAAAGCCGAAAACGTCAATCTGGATTACCTCACTACCCAGCCGTTTATTGAGCAGGCCCGCGCCATCAGAGGCTCAGTTATGATTCTTGGACCATTATTGGCCCGCTTCGGGATGGCCAAGTTGCCTAAGCCAGGCGGCGACAAAATTGGCCGTCGCAGGCTAGACACGCACTTTATTGGGTTTGAGAAACTGGGCGCCAAGTTCACCTATGACTCCAATGACGCATTCTACCACCTGGAAGGCAAAAACCTGAAAGGCACCTACATGCTGCTGGACGAAGCCTCGGTGACCGGAACCGCCAACATTGCCATGGCCGCCGTGCTGGCCGAAGGGATCACCACTATTTACAACGCCGCCTGTGAGCCGTATCTGCAACAGCTTTGCAAGATGCTGGTGCGCATGGGCGCGAAGATCAGCGGCATTGGCTCAAACCTGCTCATCATTGAAGGCGTGGAAAGCCTGGGCGGCACCGAGCACCGCATGTTACCAGATATGATTGAGATTGGCTCTTTCATTGGTTTGGCAGGCATGACGGGTTCAGAAATCACCATCAAAAACGCCCAGATCATGGAGTTGGGCTTGATCCCAGACACGTTCCGGAGATTGGGCATTAAAATGGAATTCCGGGGCGATGACATCTATATTCCGGCCCAGGATTCTTACGAGATTGACACCTACATTGACGGCAGCATCTTGACCGTTTCTGACCACACCTGGCCCGGTTTTACCCCAGATTTGCTCAGCATTGCATTAGTTGTAGCTACGCAAGCCAAGGGAACGGTGCTCATTCACCAGAAGATGTTTGAGAGCCGCCTGTTCTTCGTGGACAAACTCATAGACATGGGCGCCCAGATTATCCTTTGTGACCCGCATCGCGCCACCGTGATTGGCCAGAACAAACAAGTACCGTTGCGGGGCATCTCCATGACTTCCCCAGATATCAGAGCTGGTCAGGCTTTGCTGATTGCTGCCCTTTCTGCGGAAGGCCGCAGCGTGATCCACAACATTGAGCAGATTGACCGCGGGTACCAAAACATTGACGGCCGTTTGAACGCCTTGGGCGCGCAGATTACCAGAATCTAGAAATTTTCTGAAAATCTTTTATTGAAAGAGGAAGCTCCCAAAAGTGCTTCCTCTTTTTGTTTTCCCACTTTTCTTATTTCCGGCTTCTAAATTTAATCTCTTAAAAATAGGCTGCAAACGAACCTTCGTGCTGTTTTATTATCTGGTTTTCAAGGGTTACCATTGGTGGTTGCTGGCATTAAGGCTAAAACCATATGCCTATGAAAACCTTGAAAATCACTGCCTTTCGCCTGCTGATCATGATTGGCCTTGCCAACTTAATGGGGTGCAGCGCTAAGGAGGAACCATTTACCACGGAATCCACAGACGCCGCCGCCTCCACTGATGCAAAATCTGAGGAAGCGTCTGAGCCAAACCCGGAAAAGAAGATTATCAAGAACGCCTCGGTGCGGTTCCAGGTGCAGAACATGGAAACCAGCACCCAGCGCATTGAGCAGGCGGCTAAAAAGCATCAGGCCTTAATTACCAATACCGCCCAGAATATTGCTGGTGATGAACAAACCACCGACTTTGAAATAAGGGTACAACCGCAACAGTTTCTGACACTGTTAGAGGAACTTCAGAAGCAGAGCACCAAACTGGATTACCGCACCCTTTCCACCGATGATGTGACCCTGGAAGTGGTGGATGTGGCGGCCCGCATCAAAGCCAAAAAATTGACGGAGGAACGGTTCATCAGTCTCCTGAAAGAAGCCAAATCTATTGAGGAAATCATGAAGGTGGAATATGAACTGCAGCGAATCAGGGAAGACATTGAACGCGCCGATGCACGCCTGCGGCACATGTCTGACCAAACCAGCTACAGTACCATCAAATTGAGCATTTACCAGATTGTGCCCCTGAGTTTCTCTGAGCGGGTTGGCCTGGGAAGCCGGTTTTACAATGCCTTCGGAACTGGATGGCAGCTGTTTATCTCGCTCTTGGTTGGGGTTTGCTACCTGTGGCCAATTGTCCTGATTTTGATTGGCGTTTGGCTGGCCCGCAGATCTAAACTAGTGTAAAGCAGTTTCCGTTTTCGGGCTCATTTCTGGAAACGAGCCCGAAAACGGAAACTATTACTCTGCTTCCTCAGAAGTTTCTTTCTCTCTTCTGCTGCCGCGGTACAACTCATATTTGAACAAACGGCATTCAATGGGCCCGTTGTATAGCGGAATTCTACGCGAAGGTTTAAGACCAATGTGTTTGGCGGCTTCCAGGTTACCCGTGAAAAGGCAGGCATCCCAATCCTGGAAATTGCTTTTAAGCGTGTCACCAATCATTTTGTAGAGGCCGTTGATTTCAGATTCCTCCCCAATGCGTTCGCCGTAGGGCGGGTTCATCACCAATAACCCTTGCTCCTGTGGCTTGACCGCATCTTTAAAGTCGAGCTCTTTGATTCGCACGTATTGCTCCAGTTCGGCATATTCCAGATTCTGGAAGGCGGCCTCCACAAAGTCAGGATCAATGTCTGAGCCGTATATTTCTAATTCATGGTCTGGTTCTTCTTTGGCGGCTTCGTCTTGAATCACGCGTTGGTGGAGAGCAGCGTCATAATCTGGCCAGCGCATGAAGCCGTAATCCTTCCGGAATTTACCCGGTGCGATATTGTGGGCCAGCATGGCGGCCTCCGCCAGAAACGTACCCGACCCGCACATGGGGTCATACAATGGCGTATTCTTATCCCAACCGCTCAGCATTAATATTCCAGCGGCCAGCACTTCATTGAGCGGGGCCACGTTGGTCTGCTGACGGTAGCCCCGGCGGTGCAGGGAATCGCCGGAGGCGTCCAGGGCCAGGGTCACGATATTCTCATGCATGTGCAGGTTAATGCGCACGTCGGGCGTGGTGACGTCTACGCTGGGGCGCTGGCCGGTGGCGTCTCTGAACTGGTCCACAATGGCGTCTTTGGTGAGTTGCGCCACAAACAAAGAGTGCTCAAACGTGGAGCGCGCCACCACTGCATTAATGGCAAAGGTATGGTTCACATCCAGAAACCGGCTCCAGTCCTGTTCTCGAACCTTCAGGTACAGTTCTTTCTCGTCGCGGGCCTTGAACTGTGCGAAGGGTTTGAGGATTCTGATGGCGGTGCGGCAGCAAAGGTTGGCTTGGTAGAGCAAATATTGGTTGCCGCTGAAGGTGACCGCGCGCACGCCTACTTTCACGTACTGCGCGCCCAAATCACGCAATTCCTGCGCCAACACTTCCTCTAAACCGGCCAGGGTGGTGGCGGTCATGTTAAAATTTCCTGAAGCCTTTGCTTTTGCCATGGGTTGCTGCTTGTGGGGCCGCCGTGCGACCGACTGTTTGGGCCGCAATTTCAACAAATAAACGCCAAGGTGAAAATGAATGACGGCGCGCTTGGCAGAAACCTTAGAATTTCCGTTTTCGGGCTCGTTTCTGAAAATGAAGCCGAAAACGGAAATTCTGTAGAGACGGAAAGCTATGCGCCTTGCGTCTATGAAGCAAAAATGTTGGAATGCGTGCAAGACGCAAGGTATTGAGCCTCTGCCCAATTCAGATAAAAGAGAGCCTACACAAAATCCTTCCAACATTTGGGCGGCTTTGCGTACTTTTGGCCTTTAGATCAGATGACCGCATGGAGATTCAGAGAAACGCCTCGTTGAAAGCCTACAACACCTTCGGGATTGACGCCACTGCCAGCCTTTTGGCCGAATTCACTTCGGTGGAAGAACTGAAAACCTTACTGCAACAGCCTGAGGTGCAACAGCTTCCGTTATTGGTTTTGGGCGGCGGAAGCAACGTGCTTTTAACCCAGGATGTAACTGCGGCGGTGCTCCTGAACAGAATCAAAGGTATCACGCAAACCGCAGAAGGCGAGCACGTGCTGGTGACGGCGGGCAGCGGCGAGACCTGGCATGACCTGGTTTTGTACACCATTGACCAGAATTTGGGAGGCATTGAGAACCTGTCTTTGATACCGGGCACGGTGGGCGCAGCCCCTTTGCAGAACATTGGCGCGTATGGTGTAGAACTGAAAGACACGTTCCATTCTCTGGAGGCTTTGGAGATTGCCACGGGCCAGCTGCATACGTTTACCAAAGAGCAATGCGGGTTTGGCTACCGCGAAAGCATTTTCAAGCGCGAGGCCAAGGGTAAATACATCGTCACTTCGGTTACGCTCCAATTGACCCGTGAAAACCACCGCTACAATACCTCCTACGGCGCTATTACAGATGTACTGTCAGCAAAAGAAGATAAGGAACTGAGTTTGCGTGCCATTAGTGAAGCCGTGTGCCACATAAGAAGAAGCAAATTGCCGGATCCTGCTCAAATTGGAAACGCCGGCTCTTTTTTCAAAAATCCCGAGATTCCGAAAGCCCTGTTTGAGCAACTGAAAACGCAGTACGCAAATTTGCCCGGTTACCCCGTGAGTGAAGAATTGGTGAAAGTTCCGGCCGGCTGGCTGATTGAACAGTGCGGCTGGAAAGGGAAAGTCTTGGGCCAGCACGGCGTGCACAAAGACCAGGCCCTAGTGCTGGTGAACTACGGTGGTGCCACCGGAAATGAAGTGAAGGCCTTGGCCTACGAGATTATAGATTCAGTGAAAGCCAAATTCGGCATTGCGCTCACGCCGGAGGTGAACATTATTTAACCACAAAACGGCCATGCAGACCACCCAGGAACTACTGCAAAAACTAAGCGAAGGCAAACCCGTGGGCAAGGGTTTTGCGGACGACGTGGCTGCTTACATACTACAACAAGGCCCCGAACTGCTTATTGCCCTGTGGCCGGGGTTAACGCACGCCCCTCCTCTTCTCCGGTCCCGGACGGCTCACGTCTTGGAAACCGTGGCCAAACAGAAACCTGAATGGTTGCAGCCTTTTCAGCCAGAAATCTTGCACCAGATGGCGAAACCTGACTTAGATAAAGCGTTTTACTTCCATATTCCACCCATCATGGGCTTGCTAAAATGGCCCGACGAAGACGTAGCGCTGGTGGTGGAACGGCTAGAACACTGGCTTCAGCATATTGACCATCAATTTGTGAAAGTATTCTGCTTGCAATCGCTCACAGATATTTCGGTGCGGCACCCCTGGCTCCGTCACGAAGTAGAGGAACTTATTCACCAACACATGGCCAAAGGCGGAAAAGCCATCAATGCCCGCGGACGCATGTTGTTGAAGACGCTATGGAAATTAGAGATGTTATCGCAAAACCTGTAAACCAAAAAGAGCCAGCTTTTACAGCTGGCTCTTTTCATTTGCGTTTTCGGGCTCATTTCTGAAAACGAGCCCAAAAACGGAATTTACTTCAACACAATCACACTTGCCCCGTCGCCGCCGCGTTCAACAGCTTCATCACTCACGCTGGCCACTTCGCGCAGGGTGCGCACGTAGTCTCTGATCACCTGTTTCAGGATTCCGTTTCCCCGACCGTGGATGATTTTCACTTCGGGCATGCCTAGCATAATGGCATCATCCATGAAATTCATGATGGTGGTCAGGGCATCTTCGGCGTATTTCCCGCGCACGTCAATGGTATGCACAAAGTCAGCCATGCGTTGGGTCACGTCCAGGCCTTTAGTTTGGTTCTGGGCCACCTGGAATTCCTTTTCCTTTTTGGCTTTCTCCTTCACCATGGTCGGGTCAGGGCGCTCCAGTTTTTCCAGCTTCACAATGGTTTTCAGGCCGCCAAAACTCACCTCAGCAGTCTTGCCTTTAATGGCCAACAATTCGCCCACAGAGTCCTGACCAATCAACGCCACGCGCTCGCCAATTTGCAAAGGGCCGGTTTTCACAGAACCGTTCGCTTTCTTGAAGACCGGCTTGGGCTCAGGCGTTAGTTTCTCTCTGAAGGTATCTAATTCCTGCCGCGCTACTTTGGTTTGTTCCTTGTCGGCTTGGCTGCGTTTAATCTGCTCAATGGTGCTCTCAATCTGCTGGTTGGCATCTTTGAGCAACAACTTGGCCTGGCCTTTGGCGGTCCGGATGATGTCTTGCTTGCTTTCTTCCAGGTGCTGCTTGAGGGCGGTGTATTCTTCCACGGCCTTCTTCAGCTTGCGTTCCTGCTTAGCCACGGTAGCATTGAGCGCCTCTAAATCGGTTTTCTCCTGTTCTAGTTGTTCCAGCAGCTTGTCATACCTGATTTTCTCCTTGCCCACCAACGTGCCCGCTTTGTCAATAATATTTTTCGGCAGGCCGATTTTCCGGGCAATCTCCAGCGCAAACGAAGAACCTGGTTTGCCAATCTCCAGTTGGTACAGCGGCTGGAGCTGCGCCGGGTTGTAGCGCATAGCGCCGTTCACAATGCCCGTATTCTTCTCCGCGAAGTTCTTTAAATTGGTATAGTGCGTGGTGATAACCCCAAAAACCTGTTGCTGATGCAGTTGTCCCAGCACAGCTTCGGCAATGGCGCCGCCCAAGGCTGGCTCCGTGCCCGTCCCGAACTCGTCAATCAAAACCAATGATTTCTTACCGGCAAACAGCTGAAACTGCTTCATGTTCTGCAGGTGCGAACTGTACGTACTGAGGTCATTCTCAATGGATTGCTCGTCGCCCATGTCCAGGAACACGTCTTCAAACAAGCCTGCCTCTGAGTTTTCAGCCACCGGAATCAGCAAACCGCACTGGAGCATGTACTGCAGCAAACCCACCGTTTTCATCGCCACCGATTTACCCCCGGCGTTAGGGCCCGAAATCAAGAGAATGCGCTGTTCCTGGTCTAATTCCAGGCTCAACGGAACGGCTTTCTTGCCCTGCGCCTGCAACGTGAGGTGCAAAATAGGGTGCCGGGCATCTTTCCATTTCAACAAGGGGCGTTTGTGCAGCGTAGGCATCAAGGCACCAATTCTATTGGCCAGCACCGCTTTGGCCCTTATGAAATCCAGCAAAGCCAGAAACTGGTAGGCTCTTTTCAACGATGGCAAATGATGCCGCACCTGGTTGGTCACGGCTGTCAACAACCTGATTAACTCGCGGTGGTAGGCGTTTTCCAGGTCCTTGATGTCGTTGTTCAGTTCAAAGACACTTTCAGGTTCCAGGTACACCGTTTGGCCCGTAGCCGATTCATCATGGATCAAGCCTTTGATGCGGCGCTTGAACTCGGCAATCACTGGAATCACCAGGCGGCCACCGCGGACGGTTGGTTCGGCATCGCCAGGGGTCCAGCCTTCATTTTTGGCGTGGCGCAGAATGCTGTTTATGGTTTTGCGCAAGGCGGTTTGCTGTCCAATTAAGTCCCGCTTCACGCGCTGCAATTCCGGCGAGGCGTCTTCTTTCACGTTGCCGTTGTCGTCTACCAATTTCTCCAGCGCAGCCACCAGTTGCCGGTCCACTTCCACATCTTTGGTAAGCGCTTTCAAGGCCGGGTAGGCATTCTCCTCAGATTCCACAAAGAAACCCAGGGCCTGCCGGATGGCGCGCAACGACATTTTTATTTCAAACACGCCCCGCACTTCCAGAAACGCACCTTCCAGAGAAGCCCGGTTCAGGTGCTCAGAGACGTCAAAATAGTAGCTGGACGGAAAGTCTTCGCCGGAGCGCAGGATATGTGCAAATTCATCGGCTTGCTGCAGCAGGCGCTGCACCAAATCAAAACGGTCCAGAAAATGGACGCGCTCCACAAACCGGCGGCCCAACGGGCTCAAACAGGCATCAGACAGCATTTCCCTGATTTGTTGGAAGCCAATCTTCTGCTCAAAATTAGATGGATATATCAAGTGTAGTAATTAGTTATCAGTTGTTCGTTTTCAGGAAATCGTTTTGGCTTCCATTTCACAAATGTAGCCCAAAAACGGGTTTGCCTAGCATTTCAGAACAAGCTCCTGCCCCCTGTTGTTCCAAAGAGGAGGAATTAAATTTATAATGGAAGAATGAATTTAACTTAACATAATTTTATAGATTAAGCTTTAATAGTTCAAAAGTTATTGCTTTACACATTACATTCTGATAAAGAGGTTTGAGGCTGATGCCTAACTGAAGTTGGAAACTTCAGGACATGGATAGGTCCAAGTTGAAAACTTGAACCAGAAAATTTAGATGGAAGTCAAGAAAAAATTAATTCCTACTTCCTAATTCCTTTAAAACTTCTCCTCAATGCCCAGCCCGAACAAAGCGTAATCATATTTAACTGGGTCATCTGGGTCAAAAAGCCTGAGGTTTTGGGTCAGTTCCTCGGCCATAGCCCAGTCTGATTGGGTACGCTGAATCAAGCCCAGGCGGCGGGCCACGCGCTGCACGTGAACATCACAAGGGCATATCAAATCTGCCGCAGGAATGCGGTTCCAAATCCCGAAGTCTACTCCTCTTTCATCATTTCTCACCATCCAACGCAAATACATATTAATACGCTTGCAGGCAGATTTTTTAGCAGGTGTAGAAATGTGTTTGCGGGTGCGGTGAGGAGCTTCAGGCAGCGAGAATACAAGGTTGTAGAAATGCTCCAGCCGCGCTTTCTGGCAAGTGATTGGCGAAGCTGGGTTTCCAAGAAAGGCTTCTTCCAGGCTGTCATGCTGTTCATAGAACCACTTGAAAAAATAGACCAGATACAATAAATCTGTGTCATTGAAGGTGCGGTGCTTAAACCCGAGGAGTTGTTTTAAATCTTCGTCATGGTGCTGAGTAATGAACTGATAAGGCGCGTTGTCCAGGCGCTGGAGCAGTTCATGGCATTTGTTGATGATGGTTTTGCGCTGCCCCCAGGCCAGAATAGCGGCAAAAAAACCGGCAATCTCAATGTCCTGTTTCTGCTGGAACAAATGCGGAACAGACACCGGGTCGTGCGGAATAAAAGCGGGCGTGTTGTAACGCTGGTACCGGTCTTCTAGCAAGGCTTTTACCTGTTCAAAAGAAAATGACATCAATAACGGCAGTTGAAAATAGTTTATAAACGAGCATTCCATCCGGAGTGCAAACCTTGGAAAATCAGAAACAGAAAAGAGGCAAAAAGCGAAATCCAAAGATTACGTTTTTTGCCTCTATATCTCAAATAACGGGTAAAACGCCTATGGCATGTAAGACACTTCAACCCTGAAGCGCTTGTCTACCGCACCAATCTGCTGGCAGGCTTTCTTGGAAAGTTTCACCACCACTTTGTCATTGTCGCCGGTAGAAGGCAGTTTGCCAATCACGCGCACGTACACGGTCTGGTCGTTCTGAGGATTTTTCACGGCCATAATGGTGCCCACTGGAGCAGTTTTATGAAGGGCCAGGAATTTATTGGCATCGGCTTTCTGGTCAATTTGTTCGGCCATGCCGCTTTCATTCACCCTAGACACATACTCAGTGGTCTTGCCGGCAGATTTCTCTTCTGAGGTTTCTGTTTTAGCAGGTTCTGGGGTAGTCTTAACGGTGGCGGTAATTGGTGTGGAAGCCGTGGTCACCGGATTGGTGGTGGCCGTGGTGGTGGTAGCGACCGTAGTTTCCTTGGTGGCGCTTACCGCATCGTCTTTCTCGGGCACGTAAATCTTAGATTTGGCGGCCGCCTGGGCCGGTGCTTTCGCGCCCACACCCACAATCAGGGACTGGCCTACGCTCACGGTATTGTCGGGGAGTTTGTTCCATTTCTTGAGGTCATCTACGGTGACGCCGTGCAATCTTGAGATGGAAAACAGCGTCTGGCGCGGCTGCACTTCATGCTTTTTGTTGCCTTTGTCATCAATCTCGTAGGTTCTGTTGGCGGCTGGGGTACTGGCGGGCGCATCGGCGGGCTTGTTGGCTGGGGCCTGTGCCGTCTTGGCCACGGTAGCCGCCGGCGTTTTCGACAGAATAGGAATCAACACCAACTGGCCTACTATCAAAGACTTCTCAATGTTTTTGTTTACCTCGGTGATTTTGGCCACCGGCACGCCGTACTTCCTAGACAAGGCGTACAGCGTTTCTTTGGGTTCCACTTTATGGGTGATGTACGTTTTGCCGTTCTGCACTTTCACGCCCACAGAATCTCTCACCGCCACCGTGCTCGCCGATGCAGCGCCATAAGACACCAATACACAACCCAGCACAAACACAAATTTCTTCAACATGGTCACTCAATTTTTTAATTCAACTATGGTAAGGCACTTGCAATCCAGACAAATCTACGGTTTCAGGCCGCCAAAAAGGGTTTCCTGCGGCATGCATGAACCCTTTTAGAGCCGTTGAACCGTTTCCTTACGCGCCTCAATTTCCGGGCGAAATCCCAGAGAGGGTGTAAGTTACCAAATTTTTCATGAAACAACCCAATTCCTACTTCCACCCAAAGCCTGTCCTGCCCCCTGATTTCCTTACAATCGTTTGCGTAAAGCGAAAGAAAAAACCAGTTAAGAACTCCAGACAAAGCATTTTTAAAAGGCTCTTACCTATTGGTCGGCTTCGGTTAAAAAGTAAATGTTTCCCGGAACCTGAATTCTAGGTTTTCCGGGGCCGACATTCGCCTCCAGCGCAAGAACCATTCCGTTTTTGGGCTCAATTTCAGAAATGAGCCCGAAAACGGAAAAACGCTGGTTCTCCTTTTTTATGTTCAGCAAAGCGGAAGATTTTATGCAGGGCGGATTTTTCTCAGAAGCCAGATGTGTCCTGCGGCAAAGATTTAATCGTAATTTAGCCCGAAATTCAGTTATCATAATCAATCGCCCATGAAAGCACTTGGCATCATTCCGGCCCGATTTGCGTCTACCCGTTTCCCCGGCAAACCTTTGGTGGACCTGGGTGGAAAATCCATGATTGAGCGGGTGTACGCCCAGGCGAAAAAAGCTAACCTGCAACATGTGGTGGTGGCCACCGATGATACGCGCATTCTGGAACACGTGCTGGCCTTCGGGGGGCAAGCGGTCATGACTTCTGCAGACCACCAAAGCGGCACCGACCGCTGCTATGAAGCCTACACCCAACTGGCCCAGGAGTTTGACGTGGTGGTGAACATTCAGGGCGATGAACCTTTCATTCAGCCGGAGCAGATCAACAAAGTCTTGTCATGTTTTCAGCTGCCCTCGGCGCAGATTGCCACGTTGGTGAAAAAGGTGAAAGACGCGCAGGAACTGTTCAACCCCAACAGTCCCAAAGTAGTCTTGGGCGCGCAGCAGCAGGCCTTATATTTCAGTCGGCACCCAATCCCGTATTTGCGCGGGTATGATCAACAAGAATGGCTGGAGAAACACAGTTATTTCAAGCACATTGGTATTTACGGCTACAGAACCAGCGTGCTGGCGCAACTGACCCAACTGGCTCCTACCCTGCTGGAGAAGGCCGAATCTCTGGAACAGTTACGCTGGCTGGAGCACGGTTTCACCATCATTACCGCTGAAACCGATTTAGAGACGCTGGGAATTGACACGCCCCAGGACATGGAAAAAGCTCTGAACTTTCTGCAGAATCAAAAATAAAATTCCTGTTTTCGGGCTCATTTCCAGAAATGAGCCCGAAAACAGGAATCGGCAACACTTGCAAAATCAACCGCCCGCTTTTTTGGCTTTGTAGCCTAAGTCCAGGAGCAGTTGCAGCACTTTGTCCCGGAAGTCGCCCTGAATGGTGATTTCGTTTTCTTTGGCGCTGCCGCCCACCCCGCATTTGGTTTTCAGGGTTTTGCCTAAGGTTTGCAGGTCTTCGTCCTGGCCAATAAAACCCGTAATTAACGTCACTTGTTTACCGCCGCGGGACTTTTTGTCTAGCTGCACGCGCAGGTTCTGCTGCTGAGGCGGCAAGGTTTGCACCACTTCGTCCTGCTGGTAATCATAGGTAAAATCTGGGTTGGTGGAGAAGACAATACCCTCGCGCTGTTTCTTGTTTTTGCTCATGGCGGTAACTTAAAAGGGGGCCACTACTTCTAAAGAGGCCGGCGATAATTGAATGTTAAACGAAGTGGCCTCGCCCATGTATTCCCCATCGGCGTGGAAATGCTGGGCTTCGGGGCTCTCCACCTCAATGGTGGAACAGGTGTGGAACTCGGCCAGGCTGGAATTGGCAATCTGCTTGGTCAACAGTCCGTAGCCCAACTGAATGGCCTCTGCCACGCCCACGTGCCTGATCAAACAGATGTCCAGCAAGCCGTCCTGAATGTTGGCCATGGGCGCAATGTAGGCGTTGTTGCCGTACTGTGACGCATTCCCGAACGCCACCACAAAAAAGTCGGAGGTCAGTTCTTTGCCATTCACCCGCACCGTAGCTGGCTTGGCCGAAAAGCTGGTAAACTCCCTGATGATCAACTGAATGTAACTGCTGAGCCCGCGCTTGGCACTCTTCGCGAACACAGAACTGATAAGACCGTCAAAACCAATACCAGCCGTGCAGAAAAAGGCATGGCCGTTAATGTTACAGGTGTCTATCTTCCCGAAAGATGGTTGGTTCAGCAGTTCCAGCGCCTGCGGTAGGACCAACGGAATGCCCAGGTGCCGCGCCAACCCGTTGCCGGAGCCCTTCGGTAAAATACCCAGCGCCGCTGAGGTGCCCAAAACACCCCGGGCTACTTCATTGACGGTCCCGTCGCCGCCCACGGCTACCACCAACCTAGCACCGGCCTCCGCGGCCTTCCGGGCTAGTTCCGGCGCATGGTCGGCCCGTTCAGTGAAGACAATTTCAGGCGTCCAACGGGTGGTGTCTAGTTTTTCATGGATGAGCGCCGGCACATCTACGCTGCTCTTCACCCCAGACTTTGGGTTAAGGATGAAACAGGCTTTCTCTGGTTGGGTGGAATTTGTCATACAACGCGGGTCACGCAGGGCTCAAGGCTACGCTGGTTTTTTCTGTTCTACTGGTTTTGCCAGTAAAAGGAGAAGCCCAAGCGGCCATCAGGTAAAAATACACAAAAAAAGTGGTGCCACCGGACGGCAGCACCACTTGCAATATTATTTCTTTACCAGATTAAGCGCCTAAACGCTCAATTAAGTCAGCGGCGCGGTTAGAATATCCGGCCTCGTTGTCATACCATCCCACCACTTTCACCAACGTGCCGCTGGCCGAAGTCAAGCCGGAGTCAAAGATGCACGAGTGCGTGTTGCCCACAATGTCAATAGACACAATCTCATCCTCAGTGTATTCCAGAATGCCTTTCATTGGGCCTTCAGCGGCGGCTTTCATGGCGGCGTTGATCTGCTCTTTGGTGGCTTCTTTCTTCAGGATAACTGTTAAATCCGTCAAAGAACCATCCGGAATAGGCACGCGCATGGCAATCCCGTCTAGTTTACCGTTCAAATGCGGCAACACCAAACCTACGGCTTTTGCAGCCCCGGTTGAGGTGGGCACAATGGAATACGCGGCCGCACGGGCTCTGCGTAAATCTGAGTGCGGCGCATCTTGCAGGTTCTGGTCTGCGGTGTACGCGTGCACTGTGGTGATGTAGCCTTTCTCAATACCGAAGGCCTCGTCCAACACTTTCGCCATGGGCGCCAGGCAGTTGGTGGTACAGGAAGCGTTAGACACAATGGTTTCATTGCCCGTCAAGATTTCCTCGTTCACGCCCAATACCACGGTTGGGATGTTGCCTTTGGCCGGGGCCGAAATTACCACTTTTTTGGCACCAGCCTCTAAGTGGCCACCTGCGCCTTTCTCGTCTACAAAACGGCCGGTAGACTCCAATACCACGTCTACGTTCAGCTTGCCCCAAGGCAGGTTCTTCGGCTCGCGCTCGGCGTATACCTCAATGCGCTGACCGTTCACAGTGATGCTGTTCTCATCGGCGGTCACGGTGCCGTTGAAGCGGCCATGTACCGAGTCATATTTCAGTAAGTGCGCCAACGTAGCGTTGTCAGTCAGGTCATTGATAGCGACCAATTCCACGTTTTCGCGCTCAATCAGGGTCTTAAAGGTAAGACGGCCTATGCGGCCGAAGCCGTTGATGGCTACTCTTATTTTCTTAGACATGTTCAATTAGGTTTAAATGCACATTTAACAGGGGCAAGTTACGGGATACTGCAGGCAAAACAAACTAAAAATTTTGGGGCTCATTCAGAGCATTTTACCTCCATACGGGCAATTATTTTAAAAGTGGGGGTTGGCAAATAAAAAAGAGCCTTCTATATTTGCACCACCAACACCAAAACGGTCCGTTCGTCTAGGGGTTAGGACACCAGATTTTCATTCTGGTAACAGGGGTTCGATTCCCCTACGGACTACCAAAGCGGAAGAATTCTCTCCAACAGAGTTCTTCCGCTTTTTCTTTTGAGTCAACTCCCTGTTTACCAGAAACATAAGCTCCGCCGCCTCGTTCACCCCCTCAGTTCGATGTGCTTTCCCGTCGAAGGTGATCTTTCCGGGGAAGATCGAACTCACCAGCCTCCTCTTCCCCTCAACCGGCGCGTTCCGGTAGACTGCTTCCAAATCCGAGAAATTGCCCACCACCTCGTCCAGCAGCGTTTCTATGGGCTTGGCCGGTCTGCCCTTCGCAGGCAAGTCCGCCAACTTGGCCTCCAGCCTGGCCATCTTTTCTTTGCAATCTTTCTTTATCTCCCTGAAATCATCCGCGTCGATCTCCTCCAGCAGCAGCCTTTTCCTGGCCGCAGTCAGCAGCCGCTCCTGCTCCCCTATCTGCTCGATCACTAGTTTCCGCTCCTCCTTCTCATCCGATCCCCTTGAGGAGAATACGTCCTTCACCACCTTCCGGAAGAGCTCCGCCGCCCCGGGGTTAAGCTGGAACCGGGCCAGCTCCCGCTCGAAGGCCGCGTTCACCTCCCCCGCCCGGAAGCGCACCCCGCACTCGGAGGAGCAATGGTAGTAGTGGTAGTAGCCGCCCATTCCCTTCGAGGCGCTGCCGGTGAGCATGCGCGTGCAGAGGGGGCAGGAGAGGAAGCCCCTCAGGGGCATCGCCTCCGGCGAGCATACCTTCGTGCCCTGGGGCCTGCTGTTCCCGTCCAGGATGTCCTGCACCTGAAGGAACAGGGACTCGGGGATGATGGGCTCGTGCTGGCCTTTTGCTGTTGTGGCCTCCTCCCCACCGTAGGCCGCCACCGGCACCAGCCCGCAGTAGACGGGGTTCCTTATGATCTTCCAGAAGTTGCTGCGCTCGCACTTCAGCCCCCTGGCGTTGGCCATCTTGCGTATCTGGTCGGCCGCGTACACCCCTTTTGCAAGCTCTTGGAACACCCATTCCATGATTTTTGCCTCCGGCTCCTTCGGGGCGATGTACTTCCTGCCGTCCTCCCTGACTTTGTTGGCGTAGCCGATGGGGGCGGCGCCCATCCACCTCCCCTCCTTGCGGGCCCTACGCATGCCGTGCAGCACGTTCAGCGCCCGCCGGTCGTTCTCCACCTCGGGTGCGGCCAGGTAGATGGCCAGCATCATCTTGTTCTCTGGCACCGCCAGGTCCAGCGGCTGCTCCACGGCCTGCGGCTCCACCCCCATCCTTTTCAGGGTGGTGAGCATCCCGTAGGCGTCGCCCGCGTTCCGGCTGAAGCGGTCCCACTTTGTGAACAATACCAGATCCGGCCTTGAGCCCTTGGATTCCCTGAGCCTCCTGAGCATCGCCGACCAGGCGGGACGCTCAAAGGTCTTGGCCGAGTGGTCCTCGAGGATCACCTGCCCTATCTGTATGCCGTTCTTTTCGCAATGCCGCTCTAGTACCTCCTGCTGGCTCCGCTGGGAGTAGCCTTTGTCGGCCTGCTCGTCGGTGCTTACTCTTATATAAAGAATCGCTGTCTTCATGCCTCTACCTATTGATCCATAGACAATTTAGCCAAAATCAACCAGAAAATGATATATAGAATTGAATATAAATCACAATAGAACTAATATAAAAGTAGGTTCATAAATTACATTATGTTAAGTAATAAACTTGTAGAGATGTTAGAAACAAATTGGGTTCCTTTATATTCTTGAAATTTAAGACTAAACATTAATGCCAAAAATGTATCCAACAAACGCGGACAAACCCATTGCGATCGTTCCCCAAACTACTATTCTCACTACTGCCTTGCGCTTGCTAGAACCTCCTGTTTTGGCAGAAACAGCCCCAAGGGCAATTAGTGATAAAATGGTAAAGCCGTATAGGAAATACTCCATGTTATAAACCGGCGCGAAGATTGTCACCAATAAGGGCAAAAGTCCACCCACCATAAAAGCCGCACCCGAGGCAAAGGCCGCCTGTATCGGATTAGCCTGGCTCAACTCGTTAATCCCCAACTCATCACGCACGTGTGTTGCCAATGCGTTTGTTTCTGTTAATTCTTTTGCAACCTGCAAGGCAGTTTCTTTCTTTAACCCCCTTCTCTCATAGATCTCCGCAAGTATCCTCAGTTCAGCCTCTGGCATTGCCTCCAGTTCCTGCCTTTCCCTTTCAATGTCGGCTTTTTCAATATCAGTCTGTGAACCTACCGAAACATATTCTCCTGCTGCCATGGATAATGCACCGGCCACTAGTCCGGCAACCGTTGCCAAGAGAATCGGGTCTCTGGACGTGCTTGCAGCCGCTATGCCAATGGCAAGACTTGAAACCGATATAATCCCATCATTTGCCCCTAGAACGGCGGCCCTCAACCAATTGCTTCTGTGTATGTAATGGCTGTCTAAATAATTATCTATGGTTATCATTTTCTTACTCCTAGTATGTTTTCAAAATTTACTGCCAGCCACTGAATGAAAGTAAAATAAAATTACCCGCATTAGGGCTACCCTCTCTTACGCCTCTTGACAGGATTGAAGCTATAGTATAGGTAAAATCTAATAATTACGAAGATTTATGAAGCCTAGAAATTTAGGGATTAGCCTTGGTTTTTTCCTGATTTGAAGATAGCACCCCAAAAACATTCTCTTGGCACTTTTTTATAATCAATTACTTTTTTGACATTTTTTCCACACGTTTTCTCGAACCCCTTAAAATGATTTCTTAGAAGCAGGCCAGGAACCAATTGAGGCATGGTATTTGTCTTTAGAATAGAAGACTGCTACATTTAACATCTTCCACGTAACTTAAAAGCCATGAACTTACTTATTATTTTATTGAGCATCTTTTCCCTTTCGGGCAATCCAGCTTGGTTAAAGGATATAGAGCAGGCAAAAAAAATCTCCCATGATAGCCATAAGTACATCTTGGTCAACTTTTCCGGCTCTGACTGGTGCGGACCTTGCATTAAGTTAGAGAAGCAGATTTTTGAGGATCCGCAGTTCCAGAAATTCGCTGAGGGGAACTTAGTTCTGCTAAACGCCGACTTTCCCAGGTTGAAGAAAAACCAGCTGGACAAGGCACAGATGAGCTTAAATGAAAAATTGGCTGAACAGTATAACAAAAGCGGTATTTTTCCTTTAACATTACTGTTAGACGAAAACGGCAAGGTGGTGAAGAAATGGGAAGGAATTCCCGCTAAAGACGCCCCGGCCTTTATAGCGCAACTAAAAGCCACAAAATAAGTGAACAAATCGGATTCCCCATCAGTACACATGCCGCAATTATTTAGGCGGGTACAGAAGCTGATGGGGAATCGGTTTGAATTGACGGTAGCCAGCGCTGGCAAACAAGAGGCAGATGCCGCCATTGACGAAGCCATTGCCGAGATCCAGCGCGTAGAAAGGCTGCTCACCACCTATTCTGATACCAGCGATACCCACCACATAAACGCCATGGCGGGTATTGCGCCCGTCGTTCCCTCTCCAGAGGTATATGAGCTCGTCCAGCGGTCTATCCGTATATCCGAATTAACCCAGGGTGCTTTCGATATCACCTATGGCGGGGTAGACACGAGCCTCTGGAACTTTGACCCAACCATGACAGCGCTGCCTTCGAAGGAAGTCGCACAATCGTCCATAAGGCTTGTTAATTATCATAACATCCTCCTCAACCCACAGGACAAAAGCGTTTTCCTGAAGCACCAAGGCATGCGTATCGGGTTTGGCGGCATCGGGAAAGGCTATGCCGCTGAACGGGCTAAACACGTTTTACAGAAATCGAAGATCCACAGCGGCATTGTGAATGCCGCAGGAGACCTTAGTGCCTGGGGGCTCCAACCCGACGGCCGACCCTGGACCATTGGCATCGCGGACCCTGACGCCAAGCACCAGCCCTTCTCGCAACTTAATATCTCCAACATGGCGGTGGCTACCTCGGGCAATTACGAGAAGTTCGCCATCATCGGCGGAAAAAAATACAGCCACACGATCAACCCAAAAACCGGATTGCCCGTTACAGGTATCAAGAGCGTCACGATCCTATGCCCTAACGCAGAATTGGCTGACGCCATGGCTACACCTGTTATGGTCATGGGGGTAAAAGTGGGCTTAGACCTCGTTAATCAGATGAAGGACATCGCCTGCCTCATAGTAGATGATGACAACCACGTACACTGCTCTAAAAATATAAGGCTTAACTAATGGATGCAAGAACCAGAATTTGCGCAAGGCTCCTATTGCTATTCACGGCAGGGAGCCTTTTCTCGTGCCAGACGGTGCATGAATACAACAAGATGTACCTGAATGACGCTGAGATGGTCTTGAACGCCCGTAAGGTGCAGAAAACAGAGTTGAATTTCCTGTTATACCGTGAGGGTGCCTCCGGGGCTAATGGCGGAAAGACAGGAGGCGGCTGCGGCTGTAACTAAGAAATTTAAAAAGATGCAGAAAATCTACTTGCACGCCTCACTGTTCTTCCTGACCATTCTCAGTTCTTTTGGCCAGACCACCGCACCGGACAGCATTGCCTTCAAAAGCCGCAAACTCAAAACCCAGGAGATCAATTTCGTCTCCAGCTACTACACCCAGGACGGTAATAATTCCGCAGTGACGGGCGGCATTGGCACTGAGAAGCTTACCGACGTAGCCACCACCTTTGACATCACCATGGCTAAAGGGGATGCCCAGAATAGGCTGCACTCCTTTAGGCTGGAAGTAGGGTTTGACCATTACTCCTCGGCTTCCTCTGATCTGATTGACCCTTCCACTATTTCATCTGCCAGCGCGGCAGACAACCGTATCTACCCTTCCCTGTCCTGGGTGATGCAGGATGACGCGAAAGGCTATTCTATGGGCGCGGGAATTTCTATTTCCACTGAGTATGACTACTTCTCCAAGGGTGTGAACGTGAACTTCGCCAAGTTGTCCAAAGACCGTAATCGCGAGGTGGGCTTATCTTTGAGTGCCTTCCTCGATTCGTGGAGCATGATCTACCCCATTGAACTAAGAACAATAGAAACTCCATCGGGCCCGGTAGCCAACCCTGATGCGGGGGGAACCAATCCACGTAATTCCTATAACGGCTCTATCTCCCTGGCCCAGGTTATCAATAAACGCTTGCAGGCTTCGGTGATGTTGGATTTGGCGTACCAGACGGGCCAATTGGCCACGCCCTACCAAAGGGTGTATTTCACAGATAATTCGGTTAATGTAGAGAAGCTGCCCGACACCCGCGTTAAAATCCCGGTGGCCATACGTCTGAATTACTTTGCCACTGACCGCATCTTAGTGAAGAGCTTTTACCGTTTCTACTCAGACGATTGGGGCATCTTGGCGCATACCGCTGAGGTGGAACTACCCTACAAGCTGACACCCTTCCTATCGATTTCTCCCTTTTACCGGTTCTACACCCAGTCTGCCGCAGATTATTTCGCCCCCTATAAAGAACATACCGCCCAACAAGAGTTCTATACCAGTGACTATGATTTGTCCGGGTTCGCCAGCCACCTATTTGGCTTGAACCTTCGTTACAATTCGGCAGACGGGATTCTGGGCGTTAGTAAGCTGAACACCTTGGAACTGCGCTATGACCATTATAACCGAGACACGGGCTTAGTGGCAGACGCTATTGCGTTGGCGGTGACTATAAAATAATTTTACACGCTAGATTACTTATAAAGCTTGGCATTTATTGGTGGAAAATGAAATTGGTAACTATAAGGGTCATCTTTCTGTTGGTGTTGTTTTGCAATTTATCTGGACATGCCCAATCTGGCGCGTCTATCGTTGCAAAACAAGACACGTTACCGATGGCACTTTCTTCCTCAGATTCAACCCGCGCAGATTTTCATATATCAAAGTTCTCCCCGACAGTTAAAGTTACTGGCGCTGTTTTGGCTGGTGCTTCCCTTTGGATTGCCACATATGCCTGGATAGACGAACCGCTTCAGAAACACATGCAGAGCCATAGGGCTCAAACACTAGATGCTGTTGCGCGGGTGGTAGAGCCGATGGGTAGGCAGAGACTACTTTTGCCAATTACAGGGACTACGGCATTGGTTGGGTTTGCCTTGGGCAACCCTAACCTAAGAAAAGTGGGGTCGGTATCTTTTACCAGTTTACTTATCACGGGAGGACTTACGGGTCTCATTAAAAACCAGGTGCACCGTTACCGGCCCAGCGAAACCGATGAGAACCATTTTTATGACTGGGGCATGGCGGTCTCAGAGAATACTTCTTTTCCCTCATCACATACCACGGTCGCCTTTGCAGTGGCCACGTCCGTAGCCTCCGTGTATGGTAAGGAACACCCGCTGATTCCCCCCCTGGCCTATGGCACGGCGACGCTCGTGGGGCTATCACGCATCAATGATAATGCCCATTGGGCCACGGATATCATGGCGGGTGCCGCCTTAGGCTATGTTTCTGCTAAAGGCTCTTTGCTTCTGTATAATCTGGCTGAAAGAAAATTAAAGAAGGGAAAAGGTAAACTAACTGCGGTGCCTAATCTTGGATCTAACTCAGCCTCTTTTTACTTCTCATTGACTTTTTGACAAAAATCCTAATTTGTGCCCATTGACTCTTATTTTTATTCACCAGTCATCACTAAGTAGTTGGGCACCCCATCTTTGTAATTCGCCTAGGGACCAACTATGGCTTCATTGAATATCGCCCCTTTTTAATACTATATAAGGTCCCCCCCCTTGCTCAAAATATGTAACTTGAGTCACAGACTTCTCCCTAGTCTTATAATAGCTTTGTAGGACTCTTTACAGTAAACCACAAAGCCATGAACCAAGAGAGATCATTACTGTATTCCTTGGCCAAGTCCAAATGTCCCAGATGCCGGGAGGGCGACATGTTTCCTAAGGCCACTTTGTATTCAACCAAATTTGCAGCCATGCGAGAATACTGCACCTGCTGCGGCCAATCGTTTGAGCCGGAGCCGGGATTCTATTACGGAGCTATGTATGTAAGCTTCGCACTGAATGTAGGACTGTTTCTTGTCACGCTGTTTCTTCTTTCCCTATTTGTGGAGGAAGTGACCATGGGGATGCTAATAGGTTTGATCCTGGTTACATCATTGGGCATGCTACCTGTTTTCTTCAGATTGGCGCGGCTCCTTTGGATTAACATATTTGTTAAGTATGAAGGTCCTTCCACCCAAATCCCTCAAAAGTCCCACATCTAGTAAAACGGAAGGTTAATGATATTTAAAACTGGCGTTTAGCTAGACACTATTGTTACCCTTATCTATTAATCTAAAAACCTTGCCATAGGGATATTTGCTTGTGTAACCAAAGTCACTGAACGCCTTATATCTATGCTCTACCTTTGTGTCATCCTCTAACATAAAAGACGAAGCACCATGAAAATACAGCAGTTTGAAGACAAAGGATTGGCGCATTACTCATACGCCATCTTAAGCGAATGCCAGAAAGAGATTGTCTTGGTAGACCCTGCCAGAAATCCCCAGCAATACTATGACTACGCTACCCAGCACGGAGCCAAGATTGTAGGTGTGATAGAAACCCATCCCCACGCCGACTTCGTGAGTTCGCATCTGGAGATTCATGAGAAGACCGGCGCTATTATTTACGCCCACAGCCTGGTAGGCGCAGACTATCCGCACCAAGCCTTTGACGAGGGCGCGGTGCTGGAAATCGGAAAGGTAAAACTGAAGTCGCTGCACACGCCTGGTCACTCCCCTGACAGCATCAGTGTGGTGCTGGAGCATGAGGGCAAGGACAACGCCTTCTTCACCGGTGATACCCTGTTCATTGGCGACGTGGGCCGCCCGGACCTTCGGGAGAATGCCGGCAACCTCACCGCCAAGCGCGAGGAACTGGCCCGGCAGATGTACCACAGCACCCGCGAGAAACTGATGAAGCTAGCCGATGACGTGGTGGTGTACCCCGCGCACGGCGCCGGCACGCTATGCGGTAAAGCCCTCAGCGAAGCCAACAGCAGTACCATCGGCGATGAGAAGTTCAGTAACCCGGCCCTGAAGGAAATGACCGAAGACCAGTTTGTGACCTATCTCACCGCTGACCAGCCGTTCATTCCCAAATACTTTGGGTATGATGTGGGCTTAAACAAGCAGGGCGCACCCAACTACCAGCAGAGCGTACAGGCCGTGAAGCGTCTGGGGAAGAATTTCAGCCCGGAGGAAGGTGCCTTGATCATAGATGCGCGTCCGCAAGGGGACTTCAAGGAAGGACATCTGGCGGGAGCCTTTAACATCCAGAACGGCGGCAAGTTCGAGACCTGGCTGGGAAGTATCGTGGACCCCAAGGAAACCTTTTACCTGGTAGCCCAGGATGACAAGACCTTGGAGGAGCTGATTGACAAGGCCTCCAGGATTGGCTATGAAAGCAAGATAAGAGGAGCGTTTGTATTGGAGGGGAAAGCTTCGGTTACCTCACCCAAGATAGATGCCACTGCCTTCAAAGAAAACCCGGGCAAGTACACTGTTGTGGACATCAGGAACGCCTCAGAGGTAAAGGAAAAGCAGTACTTTGCCCATGCCCTCAATATTCCGTTGCCGGAGCTACGGGACCGTGCCCAGGAAATCCCCACCGGCAAACCCGTAGTCATTCACTGCGCCGGCGGCTACCGGTCAGCGGCCGGAAGTAGCATTGTGGAAGCAGAATTTCCTATAGCCAAGGTGCTGGATTTGAGCGAGGCCATCAACCAGTTTAGTTCTTTGTAAGCATCGATTTACTATCCATAAGAAAGCCGGCACTCTCTGTAAGGAAAGATGCCGGCTTTTTAAAGGGAAAAAGATTTTTCCTGTTTTCGGCCTGATTTCATAAAATAAGGCCGAAAACAGGATTTTTATTTTCAATCGGATAAACCGCGAACGTTACAACTGGTCTATTACTGCCCGTAACTTCTGGCTTACCTCGTTGGCGATGGTTTCCAGGTTGGCGTTCCCAATGGCAGACATGGTTTCCATGGGGTTGATGGCCGTGACTTCTACCTGTCCGCCTTCATGCTCCTGCACCAGCACGTTGCAGGGCAACAGCACGCCAATCTTGTCTTCCTGCTCAATGGCCTGGTGCGCCAGCGTTGGGTTGCAGGCTCCCAAAATGCGATATTCCCTGAAGTCCACCCCAAGTTTTTCCTTGAATTTCCCTTTCAGGTCAATCTCTGAGATGACCCCAAACCCTTCTTTGGCTAGGGCTGCTTTCGTTTTGTCCAGTGCCTCGTTAAAGCTGCCGGTAATCTTCCTGGAGATATGATATTCCATGGTGTCTAGTGCTTGATTATCCTGTTACCTACGCATGCGCGCACAGGTGGTTTAAGCGGCGGGTCCTGCCCATTCTAAATGTTTATGGCTTGTGTAACCTAAGTCACTGTCTGCGCTGCCCCGGTAGCCGTCCTTTGTGAAAAACAGACCGTACCGCCTTGCGCTGCTACTTAGGTTATTATCAATTGTTACTTACCCCTAGTATATGAACCCTTTCACCCGATTTCTTCTCCCCTTGCTTTTTTTACATATCATCCTGCTGCCAGCGCGGGTAATTGCCCAGGAGCACGGCCATGAGGCTAATCTGCCGGACACGTCTAGCGTAAAAAACGTGCAGGAGCTTTTCACCAAGGGAGAGTTGCACGGGCACGTCCGGAATTACTTCATGGCAACCCTTAACCACCGAAGCCTCTCTGACCATTACGCCAATGCCCTGGGCGCGGAGATCGGGGTGCGCACGGCATCGTTCCACGGGTTTAGGCTAGGCATCTCCGGCATCTTCACCTACAATCTCTTCTCTAGCCATTTGGATCAGAAAGACCCCATAGCGGGAAAGTATCCCAGCAATGAGGTGGAGCTTTTTGACATAGAGAACCCGCACAACAAAGACAACCTGGACCGCCTGGAATCCGCCTATCTGGAGTACCGCACAGAGAAACTGCACGTCCGAATAGGACGGTTTGACTTTACCTCTCCGCTCATCAATCCCCAGGACACCCGCATGAAGCCGTACTCGGTGCAAGGGGTCATGGCGCAGGTGCCGGTAGGCCAGCACACCAAACTCACGGCTGCCTGGCTGGACCATTTCTCGCCTCGCGGGGTCATTGAGTGGGGCAACACCCGCCACACCATCGGGTTGTACAGCAACGGCGTGAACATAGACGGAAGCCCCTCCGGGTACCGCCACCACATTGAGTCCAGGGGTGTTGCCGTAGCAGGGCTGCAGGGCCAGGGGATACAGAATAGCCATTGGCAAGCCTGGAATTATTGGATTGAGAACATTGCCAATACCAGCTATGGCCGGGTAGTGGTGCCTATTTCTGAGCGCATGATAGTCGGGTTGGAGGGATTGTACCAGTTCCAGTTGGGCAACGGCGGCCATCCTGCCCATGACAGTACCTACTTCCCCGACCAGCAGGAATGGGTGGCGGGCGGCATGGTGGGCTACTCTACTCCTCAATGGGCCCTGTCTGCCAATTACCTGCATACGGGCGGCAACGGACGGTTCACTTTCCCCAGGGAATGGGGCCGGGAGCAGTTTTTTGCCACTTTGTCCAGAGGGCGCCTAGAGGGCACGGGCCAGTCAGATATTCTGGTTGTGAAATCCACGCGTAACTGGGCTCCCGGCCTGAGCTCCGAGCTGGCCTTGGCCAAGGCCTGGCTACCCGGGTATGGGAATGCCGCGCTCAACAAGTATGGCGCCGTCTCTTATTGGGGCACTCTCCTAGATGTTACATATACCCCTTTGCTGCCTGCCTTAAAGGGGGTAGTATTGCGATTGCTATACATAGGCAAACTCTCCCCCAATACCAGTCTGCCCTTAGAGAGAATGTATTACAACACCAACTTCCACCAAATCAACTTTGTTTCCCAGCTAAACTTCTAAAGATACAGCCTTCTACATCGCCTAACCTGCCGTGTGACAAAAGTCACTTATTCCACAGGTGGAAGACGCTACATTTGCCGCTGCGCCACGCTGTTGTTCTCAGCCTAACGCAGCGGCCTTCTGTTTTCGGCTTGATTTGGTAAAAACAGGCCAGAAGCGGATAACTGGCCTTCAATCTTAAGAAGAATTACTTTTGAATACCCAGCATCAGCTAATCGCAGAGAAACCAACAAAGCAACAGCCTAAGAATGTAGTTAATGGCACCTTCGGCTCTTTGCAAAAATTACTGAATACCCCTTTTGTTACCTGTACCATGGAAGACTTTTGGAACGAACGGTACGCCCAAGCCGGCTACGCTTACGGAACCAATCCAAATCATTACTTCAAAGAGAAACTGGATGCCATCGCGCCTGAGGGCAACTTGTTGCTCCCCGCCGAGGGAGAGGGCCGCAACGCCGTATACGCAAGCACCAGAGGCTGGGAGGTGACTGCTTTTGACTACAGCCTGGTAGGGCAGCGCAAAGCCCTGGAGTTGGCCCGTGAGCACGGGGTAAGTATTTCGTATCAAGTAGAGAGCGCCCAGAACATTGCATTGGCCCCAGAGCAGTTTGACTGCCTGGCCTTGGTCTACGCCCATTTTGAGAAGGAAACCAGGGCAATGGTGCATTTCAAGTTACTGGAGGCACTTAAACCCGGTGGGACTGTAATTTTTGAGGCATACGCCAGGGACCAGATTCATTACCAGCAGAAGTATAGTTCCGGAGGGCCTAAACAGACAAAATTGCTCTTTTCGGTGGAGGACATCCATCAGGAATTTGGCGGTATACAAATAGATGAGTTAAAGAAAACGGAGATTATCGCACAGGAAGGCAAGTACCATCGTGGCCCTTCTTGCGTAATTCAGTTCACGGGCACCAAACTGTAACACTTTGCCTTGCCTCACCCTACAACTATGGACCAAGATAAAATAAACCACATCCAAGAGAAGTTCCCGCAGCTGGAGCCAGCCTTGTTACTGGAGATTGCCAAAGCGGGCGTCATCAAACACCTGGAGCCGGAAGACGAGGCCCTGCGCACCGGGCAGTACCTGAAATCCAATGTCTTGGTGCTGGACGGACTGGTGAAAGTATACAGGGAAGACGAGGAAGGCGATGAGTTTCTGATGTATTACCTGGAGGGCGGTAATGCCTGCGCCCTTTCCATGATGTGCGCCGCGCGCAATGAGCAGAGCCAGGTGCTGGCCAAAGCTATCACCCCTGCCGAGGTGCTCATGATCCCAGCGCACGTATCAGAGCAGTGGCTGGTGAAATTCCCCAGCTGGCATAACTTCATCATTGCCTCTTACCGCGCCCGCTTTGACGAACTCCTCCAGACGCTGGACAGCATCGTGTTCAAAAGCCTGGACGAGCGCCTGGTGTTTTACCTGAAGCGCCACCAGAAAGTATTAGGCAAGGAGGTTCGCCTGTCGCACCAGCAGATAGCCGAAGAGCTCAACAGCTCGCGGGAGGTCATCTCCAGGCTCCTCAAGAAACTGGAGCAGACCGGGGCCGTGGCCTTGCACCGGAATTACCTAGAGATTAAAAATTTGGACCTTTTCTAGGTGTGTGACAAGTGTCACTGAACTCCCTTGCCGCTTGCCATACCTTTGTTGTGTTTAAAGATAAAACACTACAAAAATGGAAATATTAGGCTACATAGCGGCACTTATCATTGGCATTTCACTGGGATTGATCGGCGGGGGCGGCTCCATCTTGACCGTACCGGCCCTTGTGTACTTGCTGGGCCTGGACCCGGTCATCTCCACCGCTTACTCGCTCTTCATCGTGGGCCTCACCAGCCTGGTGGGCAGTTACCGCTTTTACAAACAAGGCTTGGTAAGTTTGAAGACAGCCCTGGTCTTCGGCCTGCCTTCCATTGTGGCCGTGTACGCCACCCGGCGCTACATCGTGCCCGCCATCCCTGATAGCATCTTCACCGTGGGCAGTTATGAAGTGACCAAAGGTATCCTTTTGATGCTTCTGTTCGCCGCGTTGATGGTGTTTGCCTCCATCAGCATGATCCGGCAGTACCGAAAAGTAAATGGCGGGGCGGCGGCGGACGAAAACGTGGACCACGGCATCCTTGAAGAGAATGGCACATCTGAAACCCTTTCCCAACCAAAATTCAACTATGCCGGCATCTTAGCTGAGGGCGCTGTTGTGGGCACCCTGACCGGTTTGGTAGGCGCGGGCGGCGGTTTCCTGATCATCCCTGCGCTGGTGCTCTTCTCCAAGCTGGACATGAAGATGGCGGTGGGCACCTCCCTGCTCATCATCGCGGCCAAGTCCCTCTTCGGGTTTATGGGTGATGTGGCCAACTATGAGATTGACTGGGCGTTTCTGGGCATTTTCTCCTCGCTTTCCATCGTGGGCATCTTTATAGGTTCTTACTTCTCCGCCAAGATCCACGCCGACAAGCTCAAGACCGCCTTCGGTTGGTTTGTGCTGGTGATGGGCGTGTACATCATTGTCAAAGAGCTCTTCTTTTAATAATTCTTCCAGGCCTGGCCTTATGTAACCTAAGTCACTGACCGGACGATTATTACCTTATACTTTTGTAGCGTAAAATTCAAACACCAATCACCAAAAAACCATGCTAGTAGAACAAATATATACCGGGTGTCTGGCGCAGGGCGCCTACTATGTAGAAAGCAACGGCGAAGCTGTTATCATTGACCCGCTCCGCGAAATCCAGCCGTACCTTGTCAAAGCCGAAAGCCGCGGCGCGAAAATCAAATACGTCCTGGAGACGCACTTCCACGCCGACTTCGTGAGCGGACACGTGGACTTGGCCAAGGCGACAGGCGCACAGATCGTGTTCGGACCCAACGCGGTGACCACCTATGACGCCTACATCGCCAAAGACGGCGAAGAATTGAAAGTGGGTGAGGTGACCATCAAAGTATTGCACACCCCAGGCCATACCATGGAGTCCACCACTTATCTCTTGCAAGACGAGAACGGCAAGGATTACGCCCTTTTCTCCGGCGACACGCTGTTCATCGGGGACGTGGGCAGACCGGACCTGGCCGCCAAGTCTGAGCTGACCCAGGACCAACTGGCCGGCCACCTGTATGACTCACTCCGCAACAAGATCATGCCGCTGGCCGATGAGGTGCTGGTGTATCCGGCGCACGGGGCGGGTTCTGCCTGCGGCAAGAATATGAGCAAAGAGACCTTTGACACGCTGGGCCACCAGAAAGAAACCAACTACGCCCTGCGCGCAGACATGACCCGGGAGGAGTTCATCCAGGAGGTGACTGACGGCCTTACCCCTCCGCCAAGTTACTTCCCGCTCAACGTACAAATGAACAAGCAGGGCTATGACAACATAGCTGATGTCTTGGAGAAAGGCTTGCAGGCCCTGAGCCCTGAGGCGTTTGAGTTAGTCGCCAACGAGACCGGTGCTTTGGTGCTGGACACCAGAAACCCGGAGGACTTTGCCAAGGGCTTCATCCCCAACGCCATCAACATAGGCATTGACGGAAACTTCGCGCCATGGGTAGGCACTTTGATCCCAGACATCAAGCAGCAGATTTTGCTGGTAACAGAAGAAGGCCGTGAGGAAGAGGTAGTGACCCGCCTGGCACGTGTTGGCTATGATTACACCATCGGATATTTGAAGGGTGGCTTCACCGCCTGGCAAAATGCTGGTAAGGAGACAGACACCATCACTTCTATCTCACCAACAGAGTTTGAACAGCGCTATAAGGAGGACAGCACTATAAGAGTAATTGATGTGCGCAAGCCAAGCGAGTACCAGTCTGAGCACGTGGAGACGGCTAGCAACGCTCCTCTGGACTACCTGAATGACTATCTGGCAGAAATCCCGAAGGACGAGGAAGTGTATTTGCATTGCGCTGGTGGCTACCGCTCCATGATTGCAGGGTCCATCTTGAAAGCGCGGGGTTATGACAACTTGGTGAACGTGCAGGAAGGCTTTAAAGGCATCTCAGGGACCAACGTTCCCAGAACCGCCTTCGTGTGTCCTTCTACCTTGAAGTAAGAAAACGCCAGCGCCCGAATACCCCCCAGATCTTGGGCGCTGGCTTAAATTTAACATTTTTTACCAGGGTGACATAAGTCACTGAACCACCCCTACAAAATCTGGACCTTTGTAGAGTAATTGAAAACCAGCTGAAAGCATAGGACATAAAAATGTTTTTAGCTTGTTTTCTGAAAAACAGGCCAAAAACGAAAAGACAGACAAAACAAAAAGGGCCGGCTTCATTGCTGGCCCAAATCACCTTTCAAAAGACAAATAGCCATGTTTAATTTATTTAAATCAGCCCCGCAGAACTATCAAGATTTAGATGGGCTATCGTTTAAAACGGCTTATAACAAAGCCGGCAAAGCCGAACTGTTGGACGTACGCACTCCTGGCGAATTTGCGTCTGGTACCATTCCTGGCGCAAAAAACCTGGATGTGATGTCCCCTGAATTCAAATCGGCCATTGACCAGCTGGACAAGGACAAAGAGTACTTTGTCTTCTGCCGCAGCGGCAACCGCAGCGGCTCCGCCTGCCAGCTCTTGGCAGAGAAAGGCCTGAAGGCACATAATTTGCAGGGTGGCGTAGGTGCCTGGCCCAGGTAATTCAAAGAAGTTTAACCATAGTAGCGAAACAGCCTTCTAGAAAGATTTATAATTATGTTAGAAACACTTAGTCAGCCCTGGCCTTGGTACGTGTCTGGGGCGGTGATTGCCCTGATCATGGTCATCATGCTCTTCTTTGGGAAGTCATTCGGTTTCTCTGCGAATCTCCGGATTATCTGCTCTGCCTGCGGAGCCGGAAAACACGTGCCGTTCTTTGACTTCAACTGGAAAAACCAGCTTTGGAACATTCTTTTCTTGGTGGGCGCCGTCCTGGGCGGTTGGATTTCTTCTACCTTCCTCTCCACTGGCGAGGCGGTGCAGATCTCGCAGGCCACCATTCAGGACCTACAGCAACTAGGCTTCTCTGCCCCGCAGGGAATGCAACCCGAGGAGCTGTTCGGGATGGAATCACTCCTCAGCTTTAAGACCATAGCACTCTTGTTGGGCGGCGGATTATTGATTGGGTTTGGGTCACGGTACGCGGGTGGCTGTACCTCTGGGCACGCCATCAGTGGCTTGTCTGACCTGCAGTGGCCATCATTGGTGGCCGTGATTGGCTTCTTCATTGGGGGCCTTATCATGACATTCCTGCTGTACCCACTTATTTTCTAAAGAATTTTTCATCAAAGACATAAAGAAATAGCCCTATGAAAGGACTGAAATTTATATTGACGGGGATTCTCTTCGGGATTGTGATGAGCAAGTCTGAGGCTATCTCTTGGTACCGTATCCAAGAAATGTTCCGGTTCCAATCATTCCACATGTACGGCATCATTGGGACGGCCGTGGTGTTAGGCGTCATAGCCGTTTACCTGATCAAAAAATACAAGATGCGCGACTACCAGGGCAATCCCATCACCTTTACGCCCAAGGAGAAGTCCATTCCAAGGTATCTGTTTGGGGGCATCATCTTCGGTTTGGGCTGGGCGCTGGTAGGCGCTTGTCCGGGACCTTTGTTCGTGAACCTGGGCTATGCGTACTGGCCTATTTTGATTGCCATCTTCGGGGGCGTGGTAGGTACGTATATGTACGGCGTCCTCAAAGACCGACTTCCTCACTAATCTCTTTTCCGTTTTTGGCCTGTTTTCATTAAAACAGGCCAAAAACGGTTTACTTTGACTATCCAATCTGACCCATCTAAACCTATGAATGCCCTACCCGAAACAAAGCTTGGCTTGAAAGAAAACGCATCACAGTTCTGGCTGTTGGTGCTGGTCAACGGATTTGTGGGGGCCATGGTGGGCTTGGAGCGGTCGGTGATTCCTGAGTTTGCCGAAACAGTATTCAATCTGAGCGGACATACGGCCCTGCTGTCGTTTATCGTGGCGTTTGGGCTGGCCAAGTCGTTTGCCAACCTCATGATGGGGCGCCTGGCCAAGCGGTACAGCCGTAAAGCTTTATTGACCTTCGGTTGGTTTTTTGCTTTGCCCGTGCCTTGGTTGTTGCTTTACGCTGAGAGTTGGAGCTGGGTCATCTTTGCTAACGTGCTGTTGGGCTTAAACCAAGGCTTGGCCTGGTCCTCTACCGTGGTCATGAAGATTGACTTAGTGGGTGAAAAGAATAGAGGGCTGGCCATGGGCATCAACGAGTTCGCCGGGTATCTGGCCATAGGGCTGGTGGCGTTTCTGGCGGGCTATATTGCGGCTGAGTCGGGGAACGTGACCTACGCCTTTATTCCGGGCATCGGGTTTTCCATTATAGGCTTGTTGCTCACTATTTTCCTGGTAAAAGACACGCAATCCCATGCCAGTACTGAAGCTAAGCAGACTACTATTCCGCTCTTATCTAACATCTGGAAAGACACTACCTGCCGCAATGGCAACCTGGGCTCGGTGACCTTGAACGGTTTTGTAAATAACCTTAACGACGGCATTCTCTGGGGACTGTTACCGGTGTTACTGGCCACCAAAGGCTATTCCCTGGCGCAGACCGGACTGCTGGCCGGTATCTACCCCGTGGTTTGGGGATTGGGCCAACTAGTGACGGGCAAGCTAGGCGATGTGTACTGTAAAAAGCAGTTACTTACCCTGGGCATGGTCCTGCAAGGAATAGCCATCGGTCTGCTGCTCTTCGCTGGAGCAATTCCGATACTAGTAACAGCCTTAGTTTTGCTTGGAGCCGGAACGGCGCTGGTGTACCCTAATTTCCTGTCTGTGGTGGCGGAGAATACGCATCCTTCGCAGAGACCCCAGAGCTTGGGTATCTTCCGGTTCTGGCGCGACTTCGGGTACGTGGCGGGGGCTGTGGCGGCGGGCGTGTTCAGTGATTTGTTCGGCTTGGATGCGGTTTTGCTGGGTACGGCTTTGTTGACCGTTGGGGCCGGCATCCTGTCCGAGGTGCGCATGTGCTGCACCACGAAAGTGCTTTGGCCCAGTCAAACCTGCATCACCGCCCAATAAAACGAAAAAAATCAAGTTCATTGAGAAGTACTGTTTGTATAGATAAAGAGAAAATGAAGAGTTATTTGCTTTTAGGTATTAGCGTTTTGCTACTGCTGTTCACCCTGCACAAGCCGCCCCAAGCGGTAAGCCGGTGGGTAGGCCCGGAGCAGTCTGTCCTAAAAAAAGCGTGTGACAACAAAAAATACACGGCCAGGCGCACCTGTAAAAAGAAGTGCCTTACCCATCAAACCCACTCCTCCCCAGAAAACAGCGCCGGTACCGTGACTGATTGTGGCTCAGCGATTTATGCGCTAGTTGTAAACGCCATGGCTATGCCCGCTGTTCACTTCTATCCTGAGGCGGAAGTGAAAGGCAGCCTTTTAGCGGTGGCTTACCTCCCCCCTCCCTTGGAGCAGGAACCCAACCCTCCCCGATTTTCTTAACCTGATGATTTCGCGGTGGCTTCAACGATCTAGCATCCTTTGTCCGATGGAGGGTTCCACTGCGCTTTTGATTCCTTTCACAAAAGGAAAAGGGGCTTGGACTGTCCATGCCTTTCTCACCTCATTTTAAGATAATCAACCCAATGGAAAATACACCTTTGCAAAAAATATCCTATCTGGTCTTGCGCGTGCTGGGTAGCCTCATTTTCATCATGGCCGGTTTAAACCATCTGTTTCAGACCGAAGAAGCGGTAGCCAAATTGCAGAAAGCCCCGTTCATGCACCTAACCTCTTGGATTGCCTCGCCAGAGACCCTTATCATTCTGTCTGGGGTAGGTCTGCTGATAGGCGGTTTGCTTTTGTTAGCAGGGCTACAGACTAAGTGGACGGCAATGTTGCTGGCCTTGATACTCATTCCCATTACCCTCACTGTGCAGGTGGACAGCCAGGCAGGCAACGGTCCTTTGTTCAAAAACATAGCGCTGTTGGGCATGCTGTTTTTCTTTTCTGTGAACGGGGCACGCTATTACAGCTTGGACCAATTCATTCAATCTAAACTTTTTCCTAACATGAATATATCCAAAGCCGGCAAAATGTTGGCCATCTTTGCCATCGCCTTGCTTCCGTTTCTCTCCTCTTGTGCTACCGCTGAAACGAGCACCCAGGTGCCTTCCAAGGCAAGTGCCAAAAACTACGCGGTGCTCATCAGTCAGCCCAACCATGTGAAAGCCGCCGTGCACACTGCTCAGACCATGACGCCCACCAGTGACTATAAAAGGGATTCTTTTGTGGTGATGGCCTGCGCCAAATCGGTGGAGGCCTTCGTGAAGGGCAGTGACATGGCCGCTGAGATAGAGAAGGGAAAAGTGGCGGGCGTGCAATACAAAGTCTGCGGCATGTCCCTGAAACAGTTCAACATCGACCCCGCCACGCTGGTGGAAGGTGTCACCATCATCCCGAACGGCCTCACCTACATGTTTGACTTGCAGGCTCAGGGCTATACCACGGTGGAGCTGTAGCCGTTTTGGCCAATTTCCCAGAAAACACCTTAAAAAAGAAAAAGATGTACAGAAATAAATTTTCCTTCAAAAGCATCCCGGGCTGGGTCTATACCCTGGCCATTTTTGCCGTGCTGTACGCCACTGGCCTGCACACCGAAGTTATTGGCAGGGTTCAACGCCTGCTGCTGGCCACCGGCCTCAAAAACGCGGAGATGCCCACTGCCCCAAAAACCTCCACGCCGGCTACTTTGACTTCTACCTCTTCGCCTATGGCAGGAGCCGGATTCCAGATGACAGACTTAGAGGGCAAGGTGGTAGCGTTTGAGTCTCTCAAAGGCAAGGTCATCTTCCTGAATGTCTGGGCTACCTGGTGCCCGCCGTGCATTGCCGAGATGCCCAACATCCAGAGCCTCTACGAGAAGGTAGGATCTGACAAGATTGCCTTCGTGATGCTGTCCGTGGACCAGAACGGGATGGACAAGGTGAAGAAATTCATCGCCAAGAAGGGTTTCACCTTCCCGGTGTACCTGCCGGCCAGCCAGATGCCCGAGGAGTTCAACAGCCCGGCCATCCCGTCCACTTACATCATCTCGCCGCAAGGCAAGATAGTGGCCCAGCAGAACGGCATGGCCGAATATGACACGCCCGAGGTGATTGACTTCTTGCAGAAGCTGGCTTCAAAGTAATAGTAAGGCCCAGGCTTGTTTCATGCCTTAAAACAAGCTTGGGCTTACATATCCATCAAATAACACCAGAATCATTGTTTAACTTAATTTGAAAGAATTATGAAATTGAAATTAGTCATAATGGTTTTGCTAGTCATGTTTCTAGCTCCACTTTCCAATGTTCAGGCACAGGCTACATCGACCGTTAAAAAAACTGAGGAAACCAAGCAACACAAGATTGTGTATGACTTGTCAGTAGCAGATACCGCCATGCATGCCGGCTTAATCAGACAATTAAACAACATCAAACGTGGTTGGCCAGATGCTCAGATTGAAGTGGTGGTACATGGCAAAGCCATCAACCTGCTTGTAGCCGGAAAGTCAACCCAAGCCAGTGCGATTAAGGCGCTACAGGCCAAAGGAGTAGTGTTTGTTGCATGTGAGAATACCATGAAAAGAGCTAAAGTTGAAAAGAGCCAGCTGTTGCCCAACACACCAACTGTCGTCATGGGCATAGGTGAAATCGTTACCAAACAGGAAGAAGGTTGGAGCTATATCAAGTATTAAACTTCAAGTACAAATAATAGAAAAAGCGCCCCGTCATCGATCGATGACGGGGCGCTTTTTTGTTGAAAGGTAATGGTTGCTTAGCGTTTGATGGCCACTTCGCCCATATTATCTGGCATAGCTACGGTCTTCATCTCCTTTAACTTCTGAATGATAAAATCGGTGAGCGGTTTCCCGGTTTTGATGATGTTCTGCCCTTTGCCAATTTCATTGAAGTTGTGCAGTCCGGTCAGTAGGCCATTGTGGGTGACAACCTTGTAATTTTGCGCATCCTTTACTGGCTGGCTTTTAATTTGGACGTTGCTCACTCGTTCTCCTATGGGCTTGGTTAGGTCTATTTGGTAACGGATGCCAGCCGTCTGGATGAGCCCACCCACCGCTTCAAGTTTATTCTCGGGCTTCAGGTTTTTTGCGGCCTGCTCCAGGGTTGATTTCAACTGCTTGCCTGTCATGGTCAAGGTTACAATTTTGGATGGGTGTGGCAACAGTTTGTACACTTCCTCACTTGTCACAGGGCCTGGTTTAAAGGAAATACCATACCCTACGCCCGGCATGATGGCCACGTCTCCTTTAAACTCTTTGAGTAAGAGGTTGCCTACCAGTTTATCGAACGGACTTTCAGATTTGTACTGCCTGCCTATAATCGCCTTACTTTCTACCACCAGCTCTTGTAGCTTTTGAAGGTGTGGTGTGCGCTGTTGGTCAATTAACGCCTGTATTTCTGCATCTGGCTGAAGCTGGTTGTTCCAGAGCCAATGGTGGTGCGTTTTCACATCAACCAGCTTTTGGTCCCTGATTATCAACTCTGTTTCGCCCAGCACGGCTCCATCTGACATGGCCTGCACCACAAACGTCTGCCCTATCTTTTTTCTTGGCTCCAATATGTCATGGCTATGGGCACCAATGATCAGGTCAATCCCTTCTACTTCGCGGGCCATTTTGTAATCCACCGCCGCCCCTTCATGCGAAAGCACCACCACTATGTCAGCTTTCTTTCTGAGCTCAGGCACATAGATTTTAGCTACTTCCTGTCCCACCTTAAAACTTAGGCCTTTCACAATGTCGGGATTACCGGTTTTGGGTGTGTTGCGGTAGCCAAGCGCCAGAATAGCCACCTTCACCCCATTCTTTTCTGTAATGATGTAAGGATCCCCGAAAATCGGTTGCTGCGTGTTTTCATCCATAATATTGGCGGCCCGCATCGGGAAAACTGCCATCTGCTCCAGTTCGAGCGTGCGTGGCAAACCATAGTCGAAGTCATGGTTCCCCAGCGCCATCAAATCATAGTTCACCGCATTCATGAAGCGAATCATGGCCTCTCCTTTGGTGAGATTGCCCAGTTGGTCGTCACTAAAGGTATCGCCCCCATCCACCAGCAACACATTTTCCGCACCTTTCTCCTTCCGCACTTTCTTCACAGCGCTGGCCAGGTAGGCAAAGCCCCCTATTTTTGCTGCTTTGTCGAATGTGATAAGCGTGTCACGACCAGCATCTCCGGTTTGGGCGGTAGCGTTATCCCTTGTGGTCATGAAAGGCATGTACGTGCCGTGCATGTCATTGGTATGTAAAATGCTGATGGATTTCTGTTGGTTTTCTGGCATTTCACTTGCGGTAGTTGATGTTGGATTTTGGTTTGTACAGGCGCTGGCAAATATGAGTGTTGCCATCCCCAAAGGGACGCCTAGTTTCCTATTTAATTTCATAGAAGTAAAGTCTAGTTAATAGGATTTATACTGCCGTGAAAGTGCCCAGCAAATCAACACGCACAGGTGAATGCTTTCCCAGGTATTGTTGCATGGCCTTAATGGCCTTTATACCTGTGTCGGTGCGGGTGGTGCCATACGTTGAGGTCACGCCCTGCTCTGTCACGAAAGATGCTTTATAGATTCGTTGCAGGTCTAGTTCTTCCTTGTTCACAAAGAGCTTCTGAATGCGGTTGTTTTTAGGTGCTTCTATCTTTATAAAGGCCCTTAAACCTAAACACCGTTTTACAAATCCACCTTGCTGCGCATACGGGTCAGGCGAGAATGTTTTCTCCAGGTTCTCTTCCAACATTTCCTGCAGCTCCTGTCCTGTCAGTTCCGCCGTTTGGATAGATGGATTCATCGGGATGATGTTGTAAAGGTCGTTGAGGGTGACAGGCCCGGGAACGATGGGTGCCCCGTAACGCCAGCCGTTAGAAAAAGCCAGCTCTGCGCCTGTTGCGTGCAGCATACTTTGCAGCAGAAAATTATCCATGGTAGATTCCAGGATGTTGTTCCGGTCCAGCACCGTAGCCGTCTCCCCCGCTTTCTGGCTTAACTCTGTCTTATAAGGCTGAATAGCTTGCCGTACCAGCTCCTGCATGGGGGCGTCATCTGGTAATTGTTCTGAGATTTCCACCAGCTCATGTGAATAGTTGGATATTCTGCCGTTCTCTATGGTCAGATCCAAGCGTCCCAGGAAGGAGCCATGGCAACCGGACTCTACCACAATCGTTTGTCCTTGTTTTACGGCTTCAGAAGTACGGTAATGGGTGTGACTACTCAGGCAAACGTCTACGCCTTCTACTTCAGAAAGCAGCTTCATATTCTGCGGAAAGCCCAGGTGGGAAATCAGAACAATGACATCAACCTTTTCTTCCTGCTTTAGCTTGTGTATGTAATCGGGTAGTTCTTTGTTGCCCAGCGTAAAATAGTTGCCTTCGCTGAAATGGGGAGGCATGGTCTTATCAACGATGTTACAGGCAATACCGATGATCCCTATCTTCAAGCCATTTATTTCTTTCAGGCTGTAAGGTTCAAAGGCCAGCTTGTCCGTAGCTTCCTCATACACATTGATGGCCAACATGGGGTAGTTGAGCATCTGTGTCAGTTTCCTGAACTGCTCCGGGCCATAGGCAAATTCCCAATGTGCCGTCATGGCGGCCAGGCCCAGTGCATTCAGCACCGGAACCATCACTTCGCCTTTCGAGGCAACTGCGGGGTAGGTTCCGTGAAACGTGTCACCGCAATCCAGCGCCAGTACGGCATCCTCCTTTTCATGGCGGAGCTGCTTTAAGTACCCTGCTATTTTGGCAAAGCCTCCTGCTTGACGGTATTTTGTGGTGCCACCCTCCCAAAACATCTCCTGGTGCGGTTCCAGGTAGGCATGGGTGTCGTTGAGCTGAAGAATGGTTAGGTTCGTTTGCTTTTCCATAGTCACAAAGGATTGGCTACCCCTAAAAGTTTAACTAGTTATTATTCTTACATTTATTACTCTTCCAGCTACGTTTTTTTGGCAGTCTTGTGCCTGTTAAACCAAATAGTAAACTGCCAGCAGTGAGCTGCTAGCCACAACCACCCAAAGCACAATCCCTTGCAGAAACGGCCGGATGCTAATGGTTTTAAGTAGTGATAGACTAATGCCTGCACCCGTTAAGAACAAGCTTATTATCAAGCCTTTCCGGGCCAGCATAGTCAGCCAGCTATACACTTCGCTCAGGCCGCTCAGGAAAGTGCTGAACAGGGATGCTACCAGGAAGAAAAATATGAACTTCGGAAAGCTGGCCTTGCCTTCAGACTTAAACAGAAAGCCCGTGATAAGCACCACCGGCAGTATCCATAAAGCCCGCGTGAGTTTAAGCGTGGTGGCAATTTCCAGTGCTTTTTCACCGAACTCCGTGGCGGCCCCTACCACCGAACTGGTATCATGGATGGCAATGGCGGCCCAAACCCCGAACTGTTCCTGTGACAAGTGCAGCTGTTCTCCGATGAACGGGAAAACAAACAAAGCCAAGGCATTCAAGATGAACACGACGCCCAGCGCCACTGAAATTTCCTTCTCTGAGGCGTTTATAGCCGGTGCAACCGCTGCAATGGCACTTCCCCCGCAAATAGCCGTACCAGCAGAAATAAGGTGATTGAGCTTTTTCCCCACTCCCAACAGCTTCGCCAAAAGTAACCCGACCACCATGGTAGCGATGAGCGAGATGGCAGTATAAAAGAACCCTGTGAAACCGGTTTCAGCAACCTGATACAGGTTAATATCGAAACCCAACCCGACCACCGAAGCCTGCAAAGAGTACTTGGTGACCGTACTCAGCCTTGCCGGATACGGATTGCCTATAATAAGTCCCAATACTATCCCTGAGAATAAAGCGAGTGGGGCACTAATCAGGTCAGTTACTAGGATTAACAGCAACAAGAGCCAGAAAACCACCAGTTGACTATACCTTTTACTTGCAGTCTCCACCGTTTAATTGGTTTGAACCCCTGCTGATCGGAGGGCATCAAACCCTACAGTTGCATTATAAAGGTTATTGAAATTGTTGCTCTTCATGACTGCTGTTGCTTTACTACTTCTGTTGCCGGATTTACAGTATAGCAGGTAGGTGGCGGCCGTATCCAGTTTGGCTATTTCCTGCTCAAAATCCGGGGAAGTGTAGTCTATGTTAACCGCGCCTTTCAGATTTCCTTCCTGGAATTCATAGGGGGTGCGTACATCCAGCACTACAATGTCCTGGTTAGACTCTATCAATCGCTTAACTTCGGTTGCAGTCAAGTTTACTTTCGTACCACCTGTTTCCTGCTGGCAACTGCTGAACCCAAAGAGCAGCAGGAAGGCCATCACATTCATTACATAATTCATAGCTATCGTTCAATTCTAAGTTTTAAGAATTCTACTGTCTGCAAGTACACACATTGCGTTTTGAACCTAAGTGACAAAAGTCACTGTGAGGTAAAAGTCATTTTGCTTGTTTTGTAAAACCTTACAATAACAATCCGTTCTAAAGCTTAAATGCATTACTTGAAGCACTACCTGCATATATGGGCCCTGTTGATGATAATCCTTCATCTTTCGATGCTAACGGTAATCAGCTTCGTGCCAGGAGAGCGTGCAGGTGTGTCAATAAAAAAGGTTTGTCTGAGGAAAGAAGCTCAAAAGCGGCTAGCGGCATCGGGTGATGAAACCGTATTTTTAAAACAGCTACTTAAAAAAGCACCCGATACAGAAAACGGGCTGAAAAAGGAGACTATTGAAATCCAATGTTCTGTAAAAATGATAAGCACGGCGCCTGCTGATGAATTCGTGTCTGTTCCCCTTTTGCTGGACTTACAAAAGTCTGGCTACAAGCAGGCAATATATTTCTCTCTTAGTAAATATTTAGAGCCTGACCCACCTCGGCTCAGCTAAATATCTTCCAGTTTTAGGACAATTACTGGGCTACGTCAAACAGTGGTTTGCTTCCTCTATCTACACCCTCCCGGCTCATGTAAGGCTTATACCTACAGTATTTGAGCTTGAAGATAGGGTATATTTGTAAAATTTAACAGCCAAAATTCAGGTAAGCCTTCCTATGTTAAGCTTATCCTTCCTTTCTATTAAACTATAATAACATGATGCTACACATCAAAAGATTTATACTTTCTACCCTACCCGTAATTGGCTTTGTTGCATTGAGCTCTTGCCAGGCGTTGGAAAAGGGTAAAACCACTGACAATACAAATGGCGTTGAAACCATCACCATCCTACAGACGGCAGACATCCACGGACAGCTGATGCCCCACCAGGAGATGTTTGTCGAGAACGGAAAGTTTGTGTTTAAAGAACGTGGCGGCATGGCCCATATTCAGACACTTTTTAAGCTGGTGAAAAAAGAAAACCCCGATGGCACTGTGATTGTGGACGGCGGAGACCTGATACAGGGTAGTGCCGTTGCGGCTATGTCTGAAGGGGACGCCATCGCCCCTGTGATCAGGGCCATGGATTATGATTTCCTGATTCCGGGTAATTGGGAAGTCATCTTTGGCAGTCAAAAAATGCGCAGTATCATGGAGTCCTATGGAAAGCCGGTAGTGTGCGCAAACATCTATGATGAGTCTACCTCTGCTATGGTGTACCCTCCCTACATCATCAAGGAAATGAAAGGTGTAAAACTGGGCTTTATCTCCTACAATGACCCCGAGGTGCCTATCCGCCAGAACCCCGTCTTCAGCAAAGGTCTCCTTTTTAAGAATCTGGAAGACAACATGCAGCCCCTTATCAAAGAGTTGAAAGAGGAAAAAGGCGTTGACATCTTGTTCCTGGTAACGCACTTGGGGATTTCCAAGCAAATATACCTAGCGGACCAACCCGAAATTGAAGGCGTGGACTTTGTACTGGGCAACGATACGCATGAAAGAATCAGAAAGCCACTTAAGCGCAAGTATGCCCAGGTGGTAGAGCCGGGGGGCTTCGGTTCTTTTGTTGGTCGCCTGGACCTTCAGGTGAAAGACGGAAAAATAGTAGGCCAGAACTACGAACTAATTGATGTGGATCCAAAAAAATACCCCGCAGATCCTATTGTTCAGAAAATAGTAGACGAGCAAATAGCTCCCTACAAAAAACAGATGGACCGTGTTTTAGGCTATACCACGCAACCTTTGTACCGCTACCTGGTGGTTGAAAATGCTTTGGATAATATGATAACTGATGCTGTTCGCTGGAAGACTGGTGCTGACATTGCCATTTCAAATGGCTTTCGTTTCGGTACTCCAATTGTGCCTGATGCTTCAGGCAAAGCACCTATTACATATAGTGACATCTGGAACATGCTACCCGTGAACGAGAATGTAAAAACAGGAAGGGTAACCGGCCAGCAGATACAAAACTGGATGGAACAGGAATTACACAACGTTTTTGCGGAGAAGCCACTGGAGCGTTTCGGTGGTTGGGTCATTAGATTCTCTGGCATGGAGCTGACCTTCAAAGCAAACGCACCAAAAGGAGAGCGTGTTCAGTCTATCACAGTGGGAGGAAAACCGCTTGATTTGAAGCGTGAATACACCATGGCGGCCTGCAGGAGAACCGGTGAGCCAGACCATGTATTATGTCGCATGCCAAATGCCAAACATCCTAAGGTATTAGATTATACCGTTCATGATGTAATGGAGGAATACTTGAAGAAAAATGGCACTGTTTCACCTAATATTGACGGAAGAGCCAAGGTCCTTGACCTGGCATCGCCGGTGCTTTCACAGTTGCCCAATGTGGACTATGTGTTTAGGTAAGCTAAAAAAGCGGGGAGTATTGCTTCCCGCTTTTTTTAATACACTTTATACTAGAGATTTTTAGATGTCTCAATCAATTACTAGACAATAAACACTTAAAGTTAAAGAAGCTGCTTTTAGCATTGTCCTTTTATGTTTCCAGCATAACAACACTTAAAAAGCCTACATTAAGGTAACAAGGTGTCATTTTGCCCTGCCTCTTTTGAATGATTCGATGCTTATGGTAGACTCTCCCGGCATCACATTTAAAAATTTTTTCATTTCCGGGCTAGCGTGACTAAAGTCACAGAACGTCTTAGGTTGAATCGGTAAATTTTACCTATGAATGTACCTAACCTGACAAGCCGATGAAACTCAATGAGGAAAAAAACTTAATTGACTTTTTATTTAACATGACCAAAGCGGTAGGTTTTACCGTCTTTGCGGTCTTTACATTGCTGGGGGCAGTCATATTTACTCTGTTCTACCCATCTAACGCAATGCAGTCTGGCCCATCCATTGCGCTTTCTAAGTCCTCTGCTACAACCTTCACTGCCTCAACCTTGGTAGAGGATTACTTATGGGAAGCCCCGGACCAGTCAACAATTCCTGCCGGAGCAGCAGGCGAACAAATAAAATATGGCCAGGATTTGGTGGCCCACACTGCCAAATACATAGGCCCTACCGGCAGTGTCCTACAAATCTCAAACGGCATGAATTGTCAAAACTGCCACCTCGGGGCCGGCACCAAGCCCTTTGGCAACAACTATTCGCTGGTCGCTTCCTCCTATCCAAAAGTGCGGGCCCGCTCAGGCAAAAGCGAGAACATTGAAAAGCGGGTAAACGACTGTTTCGAGCGCAGCTTGAATGGTCAATCGCTCTCCCCTAAATCCAAAGAAATGGAGGCCATTGTGGCATACATTAAATGGGTAGGGAAAGACGTGAAAAAAGGCGACAATGTCAAAGGATCTGGGCTTCTTGAAATGGAGGTGCTGGATCGTGCGACTAGTCCTGAACTTGGCAAGGCCGTGTACGTGCAGAAATGCCAAACGTGCCACGGGCAGGAGGGTCAGGGCATTAAAACACCCGGCAACCCTGAATTCCAGTATCCGCCCCTCTGGGGAAAGAACAGTTACAATGATGGGGCCGGGCTTTACCGTATCTCCAACTTTGCGCGCTATGTGAAGGCCAACATGCCTTTAGGAGCCACCCACCGCAATCCGCAGCTGACCGATGAGGAGGCTTGGGATGTAGCCGCGTATGTGAATACCATGCCCCGGCCTAAGAAAGATACACGAAAGGACTGGCCAGATATATCAAAAAAACCCTTTGACCATCCGTTTGGTCCTTACAAGGACTCTTATAGTGAACATCAGCATAAATATGGCCCGTATAAACCTATAATGATCTCCAAAAACTAGTTGATCGTCTGGGCAGTGGAGGATGTATAAGGCGAATGACAATTCTAATGTATTGCTTAGGTTTACCCCTACCTACATTTTACAAATCAAAAAGGGTGAATAACTATGGGTATATGATATAATAGGGCAAGTTCCATTCTATCACGATGCTAGAAGCAAATCAATCCTTTCCTGTTATTCCCCACAATAGATGAGCGTCTAGGATAGAGGATATGTAAAGCTGAAGCAGATTCACTGAGCCTAGATTGGATCTTAGGTTCTGCATAACCCTCTTGTACCTTAAATTAATTGTTTGTCTCTCCAGATTCAGAACAAGACTATGCAATGGGATTTTAAAAAATCAGGAGCCTTTTAATTCCTAGAAGTTGAGACGAGGGTGTCTAAATGCGTTTCTGTATTTAAATGCTCTTCTCGCAATAACGGTGATGAATTCTTTGAACTTGTATTGCCTGAAATATTCCGCCCCTGCTAGCTTTGAAGCCGGATTGGTTTAGCTTCTCGGCAATGCCTAGCCAAGTCATTCGTTGATCCCGGTAAAGACAAATTAACTCGGCTGCCCTCCTGTTATTATCATTGGAGGCTGCTTTCTTTTTGATGGCCTCAACGCCAAGTTCCCTGCCGGTTTCAGTCAAATTATCCAGATTGCCCAATTGCTGGCCACGGGCTTTCAGTGCCTGAAGCGCAACCTTGGTGCGCTTGCTTATCTGCTCCCGCTCGTGCTGGGCCATGGTTCCCCATATACCGATGTTGAGCGTATTCATCTCGGGGATGTCCAGGCACAGCCAGTTGATGTTATTCTTCTCTACCCTTTTCTTAAGCTGGAAAAGAAAGGCCACCTCCCTGCTCAACCGGTCCAACTTGGCGATAATCAAAGTGGCGCTTTGCTTCTTGGCCGCCAAAATGGCCTGCTCCAGCAGTGGGCGGTCGTCATTCTTGCCGGACTCATGCTCGGTGAACTCCCGGATGATGCCGTCTGGGTTTTTGGTGAAGGAGATGACGGCGGCGCGCTGGGCCTCCAGGCCAAGGCCGCTCCTGCCCTGCTTGGCGGTCGACACCCGGTAGTAGGCGATGTACTTCTGATACTCCATATATATATAAGAGTGGCTGTTGGAATTTCAGGTGCTGTTTTGCAATTGCAAAAACATATGACTTTTCTCCCCTGCCGCCCATTTCATTTTTTCTTTTTTGCTAAGTTACCCCCTATTTTACAGCTCAGCAACGAACGTTCCTGAGCTGTAATATTGAATATAAGGATCTTAATTGTAACTAAATTCTTTACAAGATTTGCGAGACTCTATAGGTTGCCAAGCCATATTCTCAATTGAAGGAAGACTGTCTTTTTGAGTTTTTTATATGGCATCTATATGGTGGTACCCTCATATATTTTTAACCAAAGCTTTGTAAGGAAACAGGTTACTCAACAAAATTTTTATAGCACCTGAATAGTTTGGATCCAACGCAAAATGTTGGATGATTAGCTATGTCATGCCCGTCAAGTTTTATTACGTCAATCAGTAAATTCTACCTTTCATAAATATTTCCATCAGGAACAAAAGCTTGGTTAAGGCCAATCTTCAAACTGGATTTACCATATCCATCCTTAATGCTTTCATCATTTGAGAAGCGAATTTATTTTACCAGCTAAGCGAACACCAGTGTGTTCGGCAAGATGTATTTTTGTCCACAAAAATGCCCTATGACCCTATCGGGCAAGGGCGGAAACCGCTGCGGAACTTGCGGTTTCTGACTTCTGAAAAGCGAGATTTCCTCTAAGGCTTTTAGGGTGTTAAAGGGTAAACACCCTCATGCCCAGGCATGAACTCAAGCGCTCCTTTAAAGGTGCAGCTAAGTCACATACCCCTTCCATGATACTTCCTTTTACCCTACCCAGGCGAGGGCCGTGGAAATATGGAAAACCCTCGGCCGGGTTTCCCACATTCCCACAGCTTGGCGGTGGTAACTGCATTCTCTCTTTGGATAAAGGTGGGAGACTCCTCTCACCAGCGGCTTTCCCTTATGGCTCCTAAGCGAGAGGAAAGGGCATTCATTCCGGCGCGAAGTTAGCCCGTGGTCCGGACACGGGACAAGGTAGTACAGACAAAATGGGTATCCCCTGCCGGGGTCCCTCCGCATTTTCTCTGTCTCCACCTTGCCCTAAGTCCGCCCCGCGGGCAAGTGGGGCACCATAATCAATTCCCTAACCTTTAAACGCGAACGATTATGGAAACGACAGCCAGGAAATCCGTGAATCACAGAGTGGCCGAAGTGAAGCTCACCTACCGCTCAAAAGTTAAACCCGATGAAAGACCCAAGGTCACCTGCTCCACCGACATCTATGATCTCCTCAAGGGGAACTGGGACAATGGGAAGCTGGAGTTCGTGGAGCAATTCAAGGTGCTGCTGCTCAACCGGGCCAACAAGGTGCTGGGTCTCTACGAGCTCTCCACCGGAGGCGTCGCGGGAACGGTGGCCGACCCCAAGCTCATCTTCGTGGCCGCGCTCAAGGCCTGCGCCTCGGCCATCGTCCTCTGCCACAACCACCCCTCCGGAAACCTTACCCCCAGCGCGGCGGACATCCAACTTACCAAGAAGATCAAGGAAGGAGGCAGCCTCCTGGACATCGCCGTTCTGGACCACCTGATCCTCACCAGCGAGGAATACTACTCCTTCGCGGACGAAGGGCTCTTATGAGCCCTTTTTTTGCCCTTCCAAGAGAAGGCCACACTAACACCGCACATCCAGTAGTCAGTCTCCATTGAATATTCAATCCTTACATCTTGGCAGTGGCCTGAATCATGGGCCTTGCCTTCTGCATAGGTTTATGCAAATGTCGTAATTCTCAATATAATTATTTTAAAGCCAAGTGAAAACTTGTATACCAAGGTCCCAAGGCTTACATATTGTTGCGATGAACAGAATTAATTGATGGAATTGCCTCCGAACCACAAACAGATTACAATGTATTTTTCTAATTCTTAGAGCTTGTCGCAATAGGGACAATCACGTGTAGGCCATAGGCTAATAAGAAATAAGCTTCAGACGGATAAGTTAATATAATGATAAAGGTCTTATAAAAAATACAAGCAATACGTTTGCTTTTTATATCTTTGAATCTATAGTACAGGTGATAGGTAGAGCTGGACAGCACGTTTTTTCCAATACTGCTTATCAAGACATACGTTGATAAGGATAACGCATTCCATATAACAATGCAGAAACACCAGTTTCTTCCAACAGATACAACAATATATATCTGGCTACTGTTATTAGGTACTTTATTATTGATCTCTTTAGCATGGCATTAATCTGTGTTATGTGTGAAGTTATGAATAATATTCTTCCCGGCTTGAAGGGGTGATACTCTGAGTTTAACGTCAGGAGAGTATCGTGTTATGCATGTGCTGTCCCATTAAGTCAGCTTGCTCCGCGCCACTACCTATCCCTGTATTATAGTTTTTTGAAGGAAAGCCGTGACTAAGAAAGACTGGTTCAGATTAAAAAGGTACCCCCACATCGGCACACCGTTAGTGCCTTCGGATAGAAATTGGGTATATGACTATGTAAAAAACCCTGACAAAATAAAAAGTCACGCTTTTTTCCCCTTCATTCATAAAACAATTACCGTACGCAAATTCAGGAGGGAAAAGCAACCCGATGGGTCACGTAGTGAGTTCAGGAAACCGAGCCAGAAGGTAAGGCATATCTATTATGCCAATCACCTAGACTCTAATATTTATGGTTTCTACGCCAATAAGCTATCTTCTGCCTATGAAGCAAGGCTCAGAGAATTAGAACTGGAGGACTGTGTTACCGCATACAGGAGGATCCCATTAAATCCGGCTAACCCCAAGTCAAGGAACAAATGCAATATCGATTTTGCATCTGAGGTTTTCGAGTTCATTAAAGGAAGCGGTAACGATGAGCTAGTGGCAATTACCTTTGATATCAAAAGCTTCTTTGACAACCTTAACCATAAGTACCTGAAGAAGGCATGGCGCGGCGTAGTCGGTAAAGGTTTAGACTTAGATGATGACCACTACAATGTCTTCAGGAATATCACGAAGTTCTCTTTTGTCGAGGAACGTGATATTTTCTCTGAGTTCAAAAATGAGATTATTATAGAAACGAAGTCTAAGCTTCAAAAGAAGGGTAAAGTTACCCGGAGAAAATACCTGAAGAACAGGGGTGCTGTCGCCTTTTGTACCAAGGACGTCATATCAGATAGAATCAGGGAGAAGAACCTGATAAAAAGCAATAAGTACTCAGACAGCTCCAGAGGTCAGCTTAGAGAAAAAGGCATTCCGCAAGGCTCACCCATCAGCTCTGTTCTGGCAAACATTTACCTGCTGAACTTCGACCATGAAATCAACACATTGATTAAGCAGTTTAATGGTATGTACAGGCGATACTCTGATGACATGGTGGTAGTCTGTGAAGCCCAGTACGAGCAGGCGGTAATTGATCTGCTAAACTTCGAAATCGGAAAATGCCAACTTTGTTTCCAGTCAGACAAAACCCAGGTTTTCAGATTCAGTAAAATTGAAAACAGGTATAACTGCCAGGAGAAAAACCTTCAAACCGGTAGCCTGCAGTCGAACACTAAATTCGAGTATCTGGGGTTCTCCTTCGACGGCAAACACACTTACCTGAAAACCGCAAGTCTAGCGTCCTACTACCGGAAACTGAAGAGAAGCGTCAGAAGAGGGAAATTCTTCTCCAGATTCGGCAACGAGAAAAATAGGCAGGAAATTTTTAAGCGAAGACTGTACAAAAAGTACACGTATTTAGGAGCAGGCAGGAAAAGGGTTTATAAGAGGGATCCGCTTCATAGCAACAGGTGGAAGGTTTCCCACAAATACGATTGGGGCAACTATATCTCATACGCCGGAATGGCTGCCAACATTATTCCTGACAACAAAATTGCTAGTCAGGTATCCAGGCATTGGAAGAAGGTTCATGCACTCCTCAAGGCTTAACTATAAAACAGGTTGTATCAAGGCAGCAAATAACCTAGGTAAAGAAGCTTTTCACCTTCCCGTCAAACACCTGCCGCGTTACCCCAAGCAACTTCCCTACCCGCTCGAACAGAAGCTCACGTACATTCGGACTGATACTGTACCCTGGCTCGTACCGGGCTTTCAGGTAGGCATCCTCCAGTTGGTGCACCAGTTGCTTTTCTGCGGGGGTGTCTCGGGGAAAGACGGAATATAGCTGTGGGGTACAGCGTCTGCTATGCTTGATGAGGGCTTTGATGGAGTGGGTATGAGGCGCTTTGTCCATCAGCGAGTGCAGTATCGCCCGGTAGGCCATCTCGGCTGCCTGGTGCAGCAGAAAAATCCCGATAACCTCATGTGCACAGCTTTGGGCACTGACATAAAAGGCCAGGGCCTTGCCGTAGCTTTCCTCAAACTTCAGGGTGGCCTGCTCCCTCAGGGCCTGCAAAAGGTGCTGGGGCGTAACAGGCAATGGGCTATCCCCACTATTATATACCAGCCTGTTTGGTGTGCAAGAAAGTGAATAATGGATATGCCCCTGCGCTAGTGCCGCGCTGACGGCGTCTGAGCGGTGGAGCGAGCAGACAACCTGGTGGCTACGCAGGTTGGAGAACTCCACCAGCCCCTGGTGCTCGGCGAAAAGGATGTGGCTCCTGCAGGGCACCACCACCAGCAGGTCTACATACCCAGTGGCTCCTGCCCCATCTAAGGTGGGATGGTTGAGCAGAAAAATCTTCTCGGGCTGCACTGTCTCTGCCAGAAAAGCGATAATCTCCCGCACTACACCCGTAAGGACAGAGCGGGTATGGTCACAGAGTCCCAGTGATTCAACCTTGCCTGCCATAATTTTGTATAAAAGGCCGTTAAGATGCAGTAGGGTGCTATTAAGAGTGGCATTAGGACTGCGGCCTGAGCCGGTTTCTACTCAAACTCTTCGTCCGCTTTATGCCAGCCCTGGGTGTCTCTTTGCGCTGTATCCAATACCTCAGTGAGCTTGCAGAGGTCAGACATCATGATAGGGAATCTGTGTGGCAGCCCTGTTTTGTTATACATGAGGTAATCTAGCAATAACACGCGCAGGGTTCGGTTTAACCGGCCCGGCGGAACCTCTTCCAGAAAGGTCAGAAAATCCTGGCGCAAATCTGGCGAGAGTGCTTTGACTACCTTAGGCGGTTGCTGATTCTTCATGGTGTACGCCTGTTAGTATTACTTGCTCTTTCCCTTCTAGGCTGGCGCTCATGCAATAGGCCATCTCCAACAGTTTCTCCAACAGCTCGTAATGCACGAGCAGGTTGTGGTTCTCCGTTTCCTCGAAAAGGCTCGCCCGGCGCAGGGCGTACTCCGTCCAATCGTCTAACAAAGCTTTCCAGCCTGACAGGGGCATGGCGTTGAAGAATACTTTCATCACCAGGTATGGGTTCTCCATTTCCCGTAACCGGAGCAGCCGGATACGGCCACCATGCGCTGCCTGAAGCTGTTCCCGTTCCCCCTGCACCTGCCTTTGGTCTTGCCACCACTCCTCCGATGCGGGCGCAAAGGACGGTAGAGTCACCTGGCCGTCCCTTGCTTCTTTCTCCCTTAGCAGCAGCCAGCAGGCCTCCATCAGTCTTTCCAGCATTTTCTGCAGGAAAGGGGCGTCTCCGGGCTGGGGCAGCATGGGCCAACCCAGTCTGGTAGTGGCTGCTTTCAGGTATTGCCACAAATCCAGACGAAGATTCTCCAGGGAGCTGATGCTGAACAACAGAAAGATAACCAAGACAGGTTCTTCCCGCTCCTCTTCCGACAGGTGAATAATCCCATCAAGCATGTTTGTTTTCACAGGGTGCATAGGCTTGCCTCTTTAGTTTACTTGAATATGGCGCTTTGCCTCCGTGTACCGAACCCATACCGCGGGTATTCTACCAGCAGCGGTGTTTTTCTTACTCACCTGAAAACCCTATATTTGGCACTATGGAAACGACTATGAAACCAGCACATATTGGCCGTAAGATCAGCCGCATCCGGGAACTGCGAGGCATTAAGCAGGAAGTCCTGGCCCAGGAGCTGGGCGTGAGCCAGCAGACAGTGTCCCGGATGGAAGCCAGCGAAACGGTGGAGGAAGATATACTGGCGAAAGTGGCTAAGATTTTAGGCGTTCAGCCTGAAGCCATTAAGAACTTTAGCGAAGAGGCGGTTTTTAATATTATCGGTAATACTTACCACGACAGCTCCACCTCATTACATTATCAGTGTACTTTCAATCCAATTGATAAAATTGTTGCCCTTTATGATGAAAAGATTGCTTTGTTGGAGCGACTTTTAGAGAGTGAGAGGGAGAAAACAGAGTTTTTGAAGGGACGAAACTAAACCAGACTAAGCTCTTAAACTAAATGACTCTGCACTTTCAGTGCAGAGTCATTTAGTACATTAATTTTTCTTTATTAAATTGCACTTTATAATTTTAATTATTATTTATCACATAACCATCACATAAGAAATCGCTGTTTTTAAGCATTTTAAGCAGTTTTTAACTTGATTCCGATCTACCTATCACATAACCATCACATAAGAGCTATTTTAGTGACTACGCCCAGAATGGAAGATACCTAGCATGCTTCCTCGATTTATTTTCTGGATCATAATCCTTAATAAGTCCAGCTTGTTTAGTATCATCAATAATCCGAGAAGCAGTTGAATAGTTATGGCTTTCAATAGCAAATCTTTCTCTAAGAGTCTGATTTGTCATTCTTTCATTAGATACATACTTCAAACAAGAATGTTGATAACAGGCCCTAATTTTATCTGTTTTATCCATCTCATTTAATGTTTGATAAGCATATAGAGTCACTTTAGTATTCTTTATAAGGCCTTGAAAATTTGGGGCTGGCAATTGGAATAGCTCAGCCTGAGCAACTACCTTGTCAATTCCACTCCCTTTTTCCTCGCAGATGCCTACTCTCCGCATAAAAGATGCGAGTGCCTCATTACGAGACTGATATTCATCAATAAACCTATCTGTGGTTATAATAGGTGTACCAGGATTGGTAATTTCTATTCTGTCAATATAAATTTCAACTATTGGACCAGACCCCGTTTCATGAAAGTCTTGATGGATCAAAGCATTTGCTACAAGTTCCCTAATAGCAATTTCAGGATACATCCTTACTGTCTCTCTGAAAGCCTTTCCTACCTCTTCATTTGATGGTAGTTTGTCGTTTATATAATCTATTAACCCAAGGAAACCGGACGCATATCCTTTTACACCAGGTTGATCTTTAAGAGTGTTGAGCTTGTTCTTGCCCTCATATTGGATAACTCTAATAGCCTTTCTAGCTAACCTATCAAAATCCTGTAGGGATTTTGCAAATAGAATTGCACCTAAATTAGTAATGTTAAAATAATTGCCATCTTTTACAACAAACTTGTCGGATAGAAGCTTTTTTAAAATAGCATCTCTTGTTGAAGGGAGAGGTAAGTTTAAAAGATCAAAATAGGTTTGAACATCAAGAAGCCGGACAACATCTTCGCCAGAAATCGTTTTTGTTGCCAAACCTTGCTCGAACTGGTTATTAATTTCCTTTCTCCAGATTTTTTTCTCCTTTTCAGGGAAATCTCTAAGTTTTCTTGTAACACTCCCAATCCTGATATATGAAATATGCTGGAACTGAACAGGCCTGTCTATAGCCGCAGGAATTTCAAAGATGGCGATTGATTTACCGTCAAAATCGAATTCATAAATCCTAAAATCAATTCTAGGATTAAGCCGCTGCGCGATCCAATGTTCGATTAGTTCATTACCCCTTTTCTCTCTAGTTGGAGTAAAGGAAGTTCCAACAATCGAATGATCGTTATCATTAACGCCGTAGACCAGGTACCCATATGACTGATTATGAATACTGGCGCTATTAGAAATAGCAGAGAGCCTTTCTCCGACAGATTCCGGATCACCATTGTTTTCTTTGAATTCAACCCATTCGTTTTCATTAGGCAGATCCGTTAGTTTAACTAATAATCTGTAGAGGTCATCAACATCCATATTGAAGCAAAGCGATTTTAGCTATTTTCTAAAGCCAAAGGTTAATTCAAAGTTAGAAATTTTTATTCTCCTCAATTTAGATTTAAAAAGCCTCGCAGCGTGGGCAAGGCTATTTACAGAACAGAAACTCTAATCATTCTTTTTTAGATTCTTCGGAGACTTTATAAAGGTAGGATTCCTTTAGTTCCTTTTCGCTAATCTGCCAAGATTGCTTATACGCAGGCCAAAACTCTTTAACAATTGCAAGTGATGCGGCATTTAACTCATTAATAAACTCCCCATCGTTTATCAATATTAATCTTGATTTGGTATCTAAGTATGAAAATAAAATCCTGAATTCTTCAGATTTATCCTCTGCTAACCTTAAAGCCTTACGGAATACCTCAAGATGATTCTCAATCCCAGTGTTTGCAAAATAACGTATTGCTGCAATTCTAATATGTAGGATATAGTATTGGTTCACTGCATCTGAAAAGAACTCAGTGGAGAACCGATTCTCACAATTTGAAATCGCATATGCAATGCTGGTTTTAGTATCCACATCAATGGAAGGGTCCTTCAACATACTAATTAAATCGAATATTTGAGTATCTGAAAATCCCAGGTGTTGTGTAAGTTGGAAGAAATTTACCGCGTTTGTTCGTAAACCATAATTTGGCCCTTTTAAATCTGAAATAGCTTTTTCAATTTGTTGTTGACGGTTATTGGTTAGGTATTTTTCCAGTCTTTTATCTAAATAACCCTCCAAGTCCTTTAATTCTTTTTGGTATGGTCTGATTCCAAAAAAATAGACTGCCAACGGAGCCAATAATCCTCCTATTGTAAATACCAATGTAACAATTGAATAAACAGTTCCAAATCCTCCAAGTAGTGAGCTTTGATTGGAAATTGTTTCCGAGGCTTGTTCTAATCTCTCTTCAAGTACCGTATTTTTCCACTCTTGTTTTTCTGAATTGGCTTTGAGTTCAAATCTCAAAGACTTAATAGTATCTAGAAGTGCATTATTTGATGGCTGGGATCCTCTAGCCCTGGAAGACTGACTGTAACTAATAACTGAAACAGAAATGAATAGCAATAAAAGGAGTAAGTGTTTTCTCATATTCTCTATATACACACTACCGTTTTCAACTCTGGAGACGGGCTGGCTGAAATCGATTTGAACAAGCTTTCCCCTCTTTTTTTTGTTCTTAAAAAATTAAGCCTCAAAAAATATCTCATAACCATCAAAAAAACACTTCAAACCCTCTCTGAGCCTGCCAACTGTTTTTCTCCATTTTCCTCTTTGATTTTTTGCCATTATTTCTTCTCATCTTCCTCAAGCTCTTTTATAAACAACTGTCTCAAAAGGCCAGCCAATCTTATTCCCATCTTTTCTGCAAGGACTTTCCCTTAACAGATTCAGAATGAAGTTTAGTCCTAGATTGGTGTTTCAAAACTGGAAATCTTTTCATCGATTTTCTCAAGGAACCTTGGCATATCTTTACCAAACCACTGAAGTTGTTTGAATTCATCAAATTTAAATGTTCTTGTTTGCCAATGAACATTCGGCCCTCCAGTTAGCAGTTCTAAAGCCTCTGCATGTTGTTTTATATATGCAATAGCTAGATGAATGTTAGCTTCTGCATCTCTAAGTCCTCTATCCCGTTTAGTATTGTTGCTGCCGGTTTTATACATCGAATAGGCTTCAGAGAACTCAGAAACTATATTAACCAACCGCGTATTCAGGGTTTGCCATTCTTCTTTAGTCATTGTGCTAGTTTATTACTACTCTCTCTCGATGGAGGAATATTTTGTTGCGAAGTTAACAAAGATGATTTCACAGAACCGCCCCAAATAATACCCCTCGAAATCTTTAACTTCTGCTTTTTCTTTCTTGAATTTCAGGACCTCGACGCTAAGGTGCTTTTTTTCAGAATTAGCCAATAATTGGATTACACCCTTCTCCCCCCATTGTTTAGTGTGTTTTAAATATTTAGTGTCTTCATCCTCGTGAATAGCCCATGTGTTGAGGCTTTTATCCTCTATTAAGGCAATAATATCTTTCTTTAGCTTATTTGGCGCAGCCGTTTTGAAAAGTAGTTTCATTTTGGTCGGTGTTAGTTGTTTAAGCAAGGTAAATAATTTACTTGGCACTTATTGCTTACCTAAGTTGACTTTGGCAAGAAGGTCAAGAGAGAAAAAAACCGGTCAAAACGGGTTCCCATGTACTCCAAACTTGGGAAAGATCACTTGCTGCTCCCAATGTTCCCAAGCCAAAGCTAATAAGAGGCTGCAAAACCGATTTTGGCAATCGTTCATTTTCGGGTATTATCGCTTGCTCGCTCAAAACGGTCAACTGCTCTAAATACTTCTTTTTCTCATTTTCAACTAACGCACTTGACCTCTCAATGGCATTTGACAGAGCTTTTAAGGCTTCAGCAACTCCTTCTTCTCCAGCCTTGGAAAGTTTTTGGGAATTTGAGATTACATTGTCTACCATTGAACCAAGGTTGATGACGTTCCCGTGGCCTTGTACAGTAACTTCTATAGATTTCAATGCAGCCAACCTACTCTGCTGCTTTTCTTCCTCCGCTCTCCGCTTGTTTGCAGCTATGTATTCTTCGTCTGCTTTCTTTCTTTGCTCGTACCATGGGAATTTCTGTCCGCATACGTCGCATATTTTTGGTGCGACAGGCCCGAAGCCGCCCAGAATAGCTATATTTGAATGAATCACATCACCGGGAATCAGAGCCCTGCATTCTGGATTCTGACAATTTGTGATGGTACGCTCCTCGCAGCTAATACAGTAATTTTTCCTTGAATGTGGGTTGGAATTGTACCTAGCAGTCGATACATGGCCATTTAGGCAGACCTGCATTACATCGTGGTAAGAACTCATGTATTTGAAGTAAAGTTGGGATAGTATGCTTTAAGCAAGGTAAATAAAGATTTTCATTTGGCTCGAAGTTTCCTTGACCTTAAAAACCAAGATTCTTTTTAATCCACTGCAGAGAAGGTCTGCGTTGAAAGTGAAAGAGTGCTTTTGATACTAGAAAAAGGCTGCCCTTTTATTTAAAATAGTTTGGTTTAAAAGTGCCTGGCAAATAATATTAAATCTTCGATTTACAACCCATACTATTTTATAGCTGTAACTATTAAATACCTTTGAAGCTACAAGAAAGAATTTCAAGCGCTTCTATGAATTGGTTCGAGAATTGTATCCTAGGGACTACTAAAAAAGCCACTTCATGAAAATGGAGTGGCTTTTTTATTTTGTTATGTTGCAATCTTTATATAACCGAAGCCAAAGGCTTACTCGTGCATCAATTCCGCTCCCTCTCCGTTATTACCGTAACAACACACTTATATATCCTTTTGTAATCGTATCTAAAGGAATCAAAATACCTATTTAAGTTTAAGAGCATGTTTAAATTTTGGAAAGGGATAAAAAAAGCGAGTCAGCCCGTAAGCATTAATTGACCAAACTTCGGTGCTTATGGAATCCCAGTACAGGAAATTGACTGACTCGCAATGGGAGGCGATGAAGTCATCGCTGCCCACTGATAGGAAACGTCTGCACAGCCTTCGGGTTATAGCGGACACCATATTTTACGTGCTTCGCGTGGGATGCCAGTGGCGGAACCTGCCGCAGGGGTGTTTCCCCAAGTGGCAGCTGGTGTACTACTACTTCCGCCTATGGAAGTCGGACGGCACGCTGGAGAGGCTTAACTGGGCCCTGAACATGCGGGAGCGGAGAAGGCAGGGCAAGGCGGACTCGCCCAGCATGGTCAGCATTGACAGCCAGTCGGTTAAGGCAGGCCCGTTCATCTCACAGGAGACAGGCGTGGACGGCAACAAGAAGGTCAACGGGCGGAAGCGGCACGTGGTCACCGACACGCTAGGCCTGGTGTGGGGCGTGGTGGTGCACGGGGCCAACAGGGCGGACGGGGCCCTGGCCCGCAGGGTGGTGGAGCCGATGAAGGGCTACCTGCACCGCATGGAGAAGATACTGGCCGACGCCGCCTACCAGAAGGGCTTCATGGCCTGGGTGGAGGAAAGTTTGCTGGGCGTGGAGTTGGAGGTGTCATCCAAGCCGCCGGGAACGGAGGGTTTCGCCCCTGTGAGGTGGAGGTGGGTCACGGAGCGGGCCTTCGGCATGTTCTCCTTCTTCAGCAGGCTCGACAAAGACCACGAGAAAACGACCGAAAGCGCCGAAAGTTGGGTGCTTTGGCAGAACTGCCAAGTTATTCTCAATCGTTTGGGCTGATAACCAGAAAGTTAAAATTTAAACAAGCACTAAATTGTTTTATCATTCGCAAGCTAAACACCTTAAATAATTTAAGACTTAAACTTACAATACCCACTTTTTCATATAAATAGCTGTTCAAGTCTAACTAATAATTAAAATTCCCCGAACAAAACTGCGCGGGGAATCTTATTATTAAATATAAAATTTATAAGAAATTTGGATATGTAAATAACAGGATTAAGTTTAAACAAAATAATGGGTGGAGTCTATAATAAAGAATCTGAGGAGCGACAAATTGCTCTAGTTAGCTAGTTAAATCGCTCCTCAGGTTTATCTCTACTGTACTAGTAATCTGGCTTGAAAGCTTAAGTCCCCTGATGATATTCTCACTAAGTATAAACCTGGCTTTAACCCACTGGTAGGTACGGAACTCTGCAATACCCCGCCAGTATGTGTAAGCCTACCGGTGTGTATATTTTTACCCGTTAGATCAAAAACATTTACTGAGTAAGCACCTTCAACTGCATCTCCAAGGGAAACCATCACTTCAGTTCCAAGAATAACCGGGTTAGGGTGAACAGAAAGCTTAAACTCATTACTGATTGTGGTACCGGCTATCTTAATTGGATTCTCCTCTTCATCAATTGACGCAGCCGCAAATGTTTGCCCTATAACGGTGAAAGGCTGAGACTCAGTACCAATAACTTTGGGCGATGTGCTTACCACCCGAACTTTATAACCGTTACCAGATGGAATATTAGCTGGAATACGCGCGTAAATAGGGTTACGTGTAGCATATGCTCCTATGATAACGGCATTACTGAAAGAGCCGGATGCATCAGAGAGTTCAACTTGGAATTCATTAACATAGCGCTCGTAGGTACCTGTCTTGGTATAAGGCACTGCAAACGAAATGCCAACTCTTTGGACAGAAGAGGCTAATACACCTGTTGTGATGGTGTTGGACTCTACGCCTACTACGGTGAAAGGTTGAGACTCAGTACCAATGATATAAGGCGAAGTGCTTACCACGCGTACTCTGTAGCCCGTTCCTGATGGCGTACCGGCAGGAACCCTGGCATGGATAGGGTTTCTAACTGCGTATGCTCCAATGACTACCGGGTTTAAAAAAGAGCCTTGCGCATCCGAAAGCTCCACACGGAATTCATTCACATAGCGCTCGTAAGCCCCCGTCTTGGTGTATGGTACAGCGAAGGATATCCCCGTCCGAATGGAGGTGACAGCAAGAGCGCCTGTTGTGATAGTGTATGGCTCTGGAGTTGGGGTAATAGGACCAGCATTACTATTAACAATTCTCTCTACTTCAAAGAAATTAAGATTATTGTTTTCTGATTGCTCTAAAATATTTTTATCAGCATCTGCTACAACTAATACAGTATATGATCCTAATGTTGAACTTTCTGGCAGGATAATCTCTGTACCACTAATGGAATGTGTTGCTTCACATGGCAATGATTCAGCATTAATTGTGATAGTTTTCAAAAGCTTATCTGAAGGATCTAACTGCCTATCATCAGATAGATAAAATTTTAACTGGCTATTAATTTTAGCTGAACTTCCATTATTCTTTATCCCAATATTAGTTTTAAATTTATTGGTAGTAGTAGTTAATTTTTCAGATGGAGCTATAACCTGTAAATCAGGATTTGATTGAATATTAACCTTAATTCCAGATGAATTATAATTATTGGTTTCATTAGTTTCAATGATTGTGTTATCACCAAAATCAGGATAATATCCATCTATTTTTGCAAAAAGGAACTTCTGCCCTTCAACACCACAAGTGGAAAAATCTAAACTAACTGAACCACTATAAACTTCACCTGATGCCAATGCTGGAATTTTGACAAACTGCTGATTTGAGTTAGTACCAGAAAATAATCTAGCATCTGTAGATGGGCTAAAATTATCATCATTAGAAACAAATACATCTAAATAGATTACACTAACTGGTCCCTGTCCTTGATTTTTAACAACAAAATTAATTGTAGTGCTTTCGTAGGCGGCAGGGGATAAATTACTGATGGAAAAATTTTGCAATACTAAGTCTGGATCTTTAGAAACAACTAATACATCTGAAGCTAAATTATTTTCTTCATTAATTTCGTCTAGTTGAGAAGTACCATCAACTTTAGCTATAACCCTATAGGTTCCTAAATTAAGGGAAGAAGGAACGGTAAGAGTGCTATTAAATACAGTAGTAACGCTGCAGCTAAGTCCAGCAGTAAAGGAAGAAGATCCTAGTACTTGGTCGTTAGCATCAATATTGCCATCTGCAGAAAGATAATAGGTAATAACATTTGTACCATTAAATCCCCCCCCGGTATTAAACACGGTTGACTCTACAGTAAAATCCTGTCCTGCATCTACAGTTTTCACATTTTTTATTTTAAGTAACATCTGCAGGTCGGGTTTTTCACCAACTAATGAAAACTGGTCTGAAGCTATAGTATTAGAAATATCGTTTAATTTAATTGCAGTGCTGCCATAGTATGACTTGGAATTAACTTCAACAAATAAACTGTTTGCACCATAATTAACACAAGAGATTGGCAGTGTTTTACTAATGCTTTTCCTTTGCCCTAGAATCAATCCATCCTCTTCATCTGTTGCAATAAGAATTTTTCCATTTAAATAGTTATCTGCCAAATATTCTATATAATATTCACCTAAGGCACCTTCTCCTGTATTAACTACATCAAAATTCACTGTAACTGTGCCATTTTCCTTATTGGTGTTGACAATTACAAAATTTTCAATTTTTAAACCAGCATTTTTAGTTATAAATATTGGAACAACTGCCAAATTATTTGTTTCAGATCCTTCATAGACATGGTTTTCTGGATCAAGTTGAAAAATCAAATAACGCTGACCTAATAAAGCCATATTATTAGGAATTTTAACTGGATCTAAGCCAACAAAAGGGGTTTTTAATAATTCATTTTCTAAATTTTTCAAACCCTTTTTTTTATCAATTCCATTTTCAGGAATTGAGATGTTAATATCTTCTGCATCTAAAATTTCATCCGAAGAAATAAACACTTTGTAATTTACATTATCAGCAAAACTAGCACAACTCGAGGCATTAATAATTTTAGATGTAGCCTTAAAGGGCAATTCTTCATTAATTGAGATTGTAGAGTGTTCAGCTATAATATCTTTGAACTGTAAATCAGGCGGGCAAGTTAGATTTAAAGCTTGTACGTTAGATGAAGCTTTTCCGCTATTATTCATTGATACAACCTTGAAATAATAAACGGTATTCTTCACAAGGCCACTAGCTATGTAGGATGTCGTGTTTGCATCAACAATAGATACTAATGTATCTCGGTCAAATTCTGATCTAACGGACCTGTAAACTTTGAAATTAGTCTCGTCTGAAGAATTGTCTACCCAGTTCAAACTTACTTCTGTTTCTGAGATAGAAGTAAGCATAAGATTAGATGGGGCTAAAGGCTTTATATTCTCTTGCCCAACGGCGTGGAACCTTATTAGCAATAAAATTGCCAATAGTTTAAAGAGTAATTTTTGTTTCATGATGATTTTAAATTAAAGGGCTTAAAGTATGGGGTAAATTTACTTCATGAAAAACCTTAGTCAAATACCTACTTTTAGGTATTTTCTTTAAAAAATCTAAATATTTGTTAATTAACTTTTAGATTTTTAATCCATCCTTAATAATAAAAGCGTAATAATCATATTTCTGCATATTCATAAAGTCAGATAATTATATTCGCATTCAAATAAATGCGGCATTTTACAAGAAGTAGGGAACTGCCACCTATTTAAGTAGTAATTTTTTTTGTTTTTTTTATAACGACTATACCGCAGCTATGGAAAGAAAACTTACAATCTCCGGCAAGGGGCAGGTGGCGGTGTCGCCTGACATTATTGTGATCTCGTTCAACGCCGAGGCGCGAGCCTGGGAATACAGTAAAACTGTGGCTGAGTTGAACCAGAAAGTGGAGAACCTGCGGGCCTTGGTGGAGCGCGTGGGCGTGGACCGGAAACAGGTCAAGACCAAGGATTTCAGCATCCAGAAATCCACCAACTGGAACAAGAAACTGGAGAAGCATGAGTTCAACGGGTTCAAGGCTACCCATGCCCTGGAGTTGGAGTTGCCCCTGGAGCGCGACCTGATCAACACGCTGCTGGCCAAGGTGAGCAAGGAGGTGGAAAGCCTGGACTTCCGCATCGCGTTTGGGGTGAAAGACGCGCGGGAGGCCCAGCAGCGGGCCATTCTGGAGGCCATTGCCAAAGCCAAGGAAAACGCCGCGCTCATTGCCCAGGCCACCGGCGTGCAGCTCCAGGAGATCCTGGACATTGACTTCTCTTACCGCGAGATCACGCTCCGCTCCAAGCGCCACGACTACCCGCTCTACGAAGCCGACGCCATGACCCTGTATGAGCCCACCCTGGACTTTGAACCCGATGACATTGACCTCAACGAAACCGTGACCATTGTCTGGCGCATCGCCTAAACCCTTGAATTTTCCGTTTTAGGGCTCATTTTCAGAAATGAAGCCAAAAACGGAAATGCTCCATAGACCTTAGCGGTTTATGAAGCATTTTTTGTGGTGCTTTATTAAAAAGGAGTGTCAAAGAAGAAGCCAGAATTCAGCTTAAACAACCGCCGCTTGCACTGGCCGTGCTTCAAACTGCTGGTACTTCCTCCTGAAATACAACATGGAGAAAATGGTCAGCAACACACCAATGGCGGAAAGGCCAATCACGCTGTTGGAGAAAAACGTGACCCAATTGAGCTGCACTTTCAGAATTTCCTTGCTGAACAACACGCCCACGCTGCCCACATAGCCAAACGAATCTGCCAGGTAAATCAAAAAACCCACGTTGCCTGTGTACTTGAAGCTGGAAATAAGGCGGTCAAAAAACACCGCGTTAAACGGAATGTAGACCATGTACAAACCCAGGCCCACCAACATCATCCACCAGGCGGGTTCCAGAGAATCTGAAAGGAACAGCAAAGTGGAACCGCCCGCCAGCACAAAGCCCAGCAATATGAACACATGGGCGGTCTGCAGGGCGCGGTGGTTGTTTTTGATCAGGACCATGGAGCCGATCAAGACCAGAATAATCAAGGTGATGGGCGTCTCTGTCTGGGTAAAAAGGGCGGGTTGGTTAAAGTAGCCCAGTTCCTTCCACATCTCGGCCCCAAAGTTATCACGGATGTCCCTGAAAATAGTAGCGAAGGCATAAATGACCACGCAGGCCACAATGCCGGCATAGAATTCCTTCACAAAGTTCTTTCGGTCTTGAGGGGTCATGGCGGTGCGTTCAGCACGCAGTTGCACGTCCTGGGCATTGGGAGGCGGAATTTTCTCCATCAAATACACAAACAGCACCAGCGGCGGCACAAACACCGCACCGGTGCAAAACGGCATCCAGAACTCAGACACCCCAAACTGCACCATGAGCCACGCCCCCACTGACTTCACAAACCCCGACGCAAAAATGAAGCTCACCGCCAGCGTGGCGCCAATGAAATCAGTGCTGCGCCGGCCTTCCACGTACGAGAACACCACGCCCCACAGCATGCCCAGCGGAAACCCGTTGATAAACAGAAATACAATGTTGTACGGCATGGGCACCACCGCGAAGAACAGCCAACTCGCCCATGCAATGCCGGTCAACAGCAAAATCACCGCGCCCCTACCCGTGCGCTTGAGCTCAGAGATGTACTTAATGCCGTAGAATTTCGCCAGCAGGTAGCCCAGCATCTGGCTGATCACCAATATGGTTTTGTAACTGTAGCCCGCCACTTCCAGCCCGTCAAAAGTGGCCACCGTGAACGATTTCCGGAACCCGAAAATCATGATATAGGTCAAAAACACCACCACGGCGGCGTACAAGCCCACTTTAATCTGGCTGCGGGACATTTCAGTTTTCTCAGGCATCGGGGGTTTTAGGGTTTAGGAAGTGTTAGTTTAAATCGATTTTCTAGACTGGCTTGGCCTGCCAGATATTTGCTTGGGAAGTGGCGAGAATTTCCGTTTTAGGGCTCATTTTCAGAAATGAAGCAGAAAACGAAAAACCTCCAACCAAGAAGTTTGAAGGCTAGCGCTCGCCGGGTTTGTAGGTGCGTTTGGCGCGTTTCATGACGTCTTCTCTGTAAAAGGCCACGTCTTTGAACTGCACATCAGTGTAGCGTTGGGCCTGGTCATTGAAGTGTGGCGAGGCGGGGTTTCCGCTTTGGCCGCCGGCCAAGATGGATTTTGCTTTCACTTTGTCGCCAAACTCCACCACGGCCACAAAGCTGTTGCCCAGCGTTCCGTACAGTTTTTTGGTGTTGAAAGCGCTGGACCCATAAGACGCCAAAGCGCCCCAATTGCCAGATGCCATGCCTACCGGCAAGCTGGGCTGGGCATCATTAAACGGCTGCTTAATGTCGCCGGTGAGGCGTTGGAAACGGTTAATCTCTCCCCAGGGCGTGCGCCATTGCCCGAAATCTGCCTCTAATTGGTCTAGCGCCTGCTTGAAAATGCTGAGTCGTTCTTTGGCAGGGGCCGTGTTGGCGTAATAGGCAAAGCGCTCCATCACGTTCATGGCGCGCGGGGCGCTTCCGCTTTTCAACAAATGCGTGGCGTAGAAATGCGCCAAAGACATGCCCACAGATTCCTTAGACACCGCAAAATTCCAGGCGCGCAGCACGTCCACGGCTTCTTTGAGCCTCGGGTCACTTGGTTTTTCTGCATCATAGGCTTTCACCAAACCCGGTATCAAGACTTCAAAGCCAGGCAAATACGGGTCATAGGCCAGGTCAATCAGTTTATTAAGCGTGAGATTATTGGCGTTTTTGAGCAGCCTTATGGCGTGGATTCCTCTGAAGTTCTCGGGCGAAGGTGCCATGTACGAGGGGTAATCCTGTGGTTTGGGACTGTACTCGCCCGCGCTGGTGAAAGGCGTGGAATTGCAGTTCTGGATCCAGCCGTTGGGCGGGTTGATCACCCGTATGGTTTCCTCCAGCGGATGAATGCCGTTCCAGTCGGTTTTGGGGTTGCTGCCGTCCACGGGTTTGCTGTAGTCAAAGGCCGGGTCACGGCGCGGGAAGAAGTTGCCGTGGTAATAGGCAATGGTGCCGTCAGCGTCTGCATACACGGTGCCGTTGGAGGAGTTGGTGCGCAACTGCATCATCTGGTTGAATTCCTTGAAATTGCCTTGCTTGGTGCGCGTGTAGGACTGAATCAGGGCTTCAGAAGGTTTCCACATCAAGGCCGTGGCCACCCATTTGTCGCCGTTTTGGTGCGTGATGGGGCCGTGGTGGGTGCGGTACGTGGGGAAGGTTTTCTTCTTGAGTTCGTTGCCAGCTTTGTAGGTTAATGTCACCTGACCCACCGTTACGGGTCGTTTCTCAGTGCCGTAACGGTAGAAATACTGGCCGTTTTCTTGCACAATGGTTTCCTCAAATTCATCTACCACATCTGTGTACGCCGAGGTATGCATCCAGCCGGTTTTCTCGTTGAAGCCCTGGTAAATGAAGAACTGGCCCCAGGTCACGGCGCCGTAGGCATTCAGGCCTTCCTCGCTCACGGCATGCACCTCGCCCCTGAAAAAGAAAGACGTATGCGGATTAATCAGCAACATGGCCTTGCCCGAGGCGGTGCGTTTACCGGAAATTGCGAAGCCGTTGGAACCCTGCGGCTCAGCCAGCAGCGCAGGCTTTACCAGACCACTTCCTTTAGGGGCCACGTAGCCCAGTTTGCCCTTATTTTCATAAAATGCTTTAATGCGATTGGTACTCACGCTTTCAATGTCGCCGCCAATAGAGCCTTCTGAGAAATACATGGGCATCCAGGGTTCAAAGCGGGTGAGCAGTTTAGGGTTAACCTCGGGGTGGGTGTGCAGGTAATAATTAATGCCATCGGCGAAAGCCTGGCACAGCGTTTTGAGCCAGGCGGGACTCTGTTCATATTGCTGCATGGCTTCTTGCTGGGTCATGTACAGTCTCGCGCGCAAATCACTGTACAATTGCTCCTCCCCTTCCACCTCGGCCAGGCGGCCAATGGCCCACAGATAATTGCGCTCCACACGGTTGAAATCGTCTTCGCACTGCGCGTACAGCAACCCGAACACCGCATCGGCGTCTGTCTTGCCATAGATGTGCGGCACGCCAAAATCATCTCTGATAATGGTCACGCGGTTGGCCTGTTCTTTCCAGCGCTGCGCCTCTTGGGTAGACGATGCCTTCTCAGTGGTGGAGCAGGAAAATAGCAGGGAAATAAACAGCACAAGCAGCGCCGATCGGTTTCTGGTTGGGTTCATAGGGCAGGAATAGGAATCCCAAGTTAATCGGAAATGTTAGAATTGCCTACATTCCGCCCACCCACGCAGTGGTCAGGAATTTTTGGTGCGGGATGGTGTAAGTGCCGCGCGCGAAAGGTGGAAGTTTTTAACCTTTCCGTTTTCGGGCTCATTTCTGGAAATGAAGCCGAAAACGGAAAGATTTTCAACGGAAGCGCCTGCCTGTCTAACTTTGACGCTAAGAACTGTTCAGGACGATAAAACTTTAAGACTCTGCCGCAACTTTCTTAATGCCAACTTCCCCCAAAATCTCTGTAATTTGCGAGCTTACTTCTGAATGTGGAGCTGGAAATACTTTATGAAGACGCGCAGTACGTGGCCATCAACAAACCCAACGGGCTGTTGGTGCACCGCACGCGCATGGCTGAGGAGCAAAAGGAATTCGCCCTGCAACTGCTGCGCGACCAACTGGGAATCAAAGTTTTTCCGTTGCACCGGTTAGACCGCGGCACCTCGGGCGTTTTGCTGTTCGCGAAATCTGCGGAAGCGGCGGCGCCTTTGGTACAAGCCTTCACTGACCGCCAGCCCGACAAAACCTACGTGGCCGTGGTGCGCGGCTATGCGCCCGAGGCGGGCACCGTGGACAGCCCCATCAGGCCAGACCGAGACAACGGACTCAAAGAACCGCAGGACGCCGTCACGCATTTTTCAAGATTGGCCACCGTGGAACTTCCCATTGCCGTGGGGCGCTACCAAACCGCGCGTTACAGCCTGGTGAAAGTGAAACCAGAGACCGGCCGTATGCACCAGATCAGAAAGCATTTCGCGCATCTTCGGCACTACATTATAGGCGATAAAAAACACGGCGACTGGCGGCACAACCTCATGTTCCTGGAGCAATTGCAGAGCCCTACCATGCTGTTGCACGCCGCGTCTTTGATCTTTGAGCACCCGTTTACGCAGCAGCAAATTAAGATCACAGCTCCATTGCCGGAAAACATGAAGCAAATCTGCCAGCAATTCGGATGGCCGGCTTCACTTGAAACTATTTTGGGTTCAGAAGCATAAAGCGCTAAATTACAGGAAGCATATTTCGCTTGAACAAATTTCCGTTTTCGGGCTCATTTCTGAAAATGAAGCCAAAAATGTTCGTAGCACTTCCCTAAAAACGGAAAGTTCACACAGCTTTAAATGATACTAATAGTTGCTTCGCTGGAATGCTGATTTCTGCACGCTTTTATCAGCAAATCATCTTACTTTCTTCACTTGGTTTTCTCTTCAGGCTTCTATTCTTATTCTGAAAACCAAGCAGAAGATGATTGCCTAACTCACCAGATTGAAGCGCACGCCTTCAATAGATTTCAAATTTAAATTTCAACTTAACCAACGCATTCCCCAGAAGTTTTTATATTGAATGACCATTCCCCTACTTCTTAAGAAAAGAACTTGAAGTGTCACGTGTAGTTAGGCAAAAACGGAGAGCAGGCTGTTAAAAAATTTGATTTAATAGCGTGACCCATAAGCTTGGCGGGGAACGGCAAATAAAAAGAATGGGCGCTAAGGGCGTTCAGTTTTATGGACAAACCTGGGGAATACAGCACTGACGGCATATTTGCCAAAATGATCAAGAATTCATTGGACCTGCACTGCATTGTCAGTGCGACCGGTGCCCTCTTGTTCGCCAGCCATGCCTGCCACCGCGTCTTGGGCCATGCCCCGGAAGACGTGGAGGGCCGTTCCTTTACTGAGTTTGTGAGCCCGTGTGACGTGGCTGCTGTCACCAGCGCCATGCTGCCCAAGGAAATAAACCAGGAAAGTCAGTTTGAAACCTCGCACCTTCACAAAAACGGCAAGACGGTGCAGATTGAGTGGTCAATGGTGTGGTCTGCCGAGGACCAGGTTTTCTTTTTGGTAGGCCGCGATGTGACGGAGCGCAACAACACCCGACTCCTGCTCCAGCAGCGCGAAGAACTGCATTCTGCCCTGGTAGAACAAGGCGCCGACATGCTGGCGCTCATGAACTCCGAAGGAACTTACACCTACATTGGCGGCTCCACCACGCGGCTGCTGGGCTATGCCCCGGAAGAAATGGTGGGCAAAAGCGCCCTTGAATTTATTCACCCAGATGACCTGGCGTTTTTGCAGGAAAAACTGATGCAAGTGCTAGACCAGGAGGAGTTTCTGCGCATCTCCGGGTTCAGGTTTAAGGCCAAAGACGGTTCCTGGCGCTGGATTGACACCACTGCCAGCAACCAGCTGCACAACCCCAGCATACAGGCCCTGGTCATCAGCTCCAGAGACATCTCAGACCAGATGATCAACAACATCAGGCTGCAGGAAAACGAACAGAAGTACCACAACCTCTTTGAGAAAAACCCAGACGCGGTGTTCCATACCAGCCCCGCCGGCACGGTCACCGAAGTGAACTCCGCCTTTGAGAAAGTGCTCGGTTTTACCAGAGAGCAGGTGTTGGGTCAACCCTTCGCTTCTTTTCTGCCCGCAGAGACGGGGCAGTTGGCGCAGCGGTATTTCACAGAGGCATTGCAGGGCGGCACGCTTCGGTTTGACCTGGAGACTGTGGACCATGAAGGCAAGGAGAAAATTCTGGATACCACCATGTACCCCATCTTCTTGAACGGGAGCATTATTGGGGTAGAGACCATTTCCAAAGACATTACCGCCATGGTGCGGGCGTACGGCACCATTCAGAAACAGGCCCAGCGACTCAACACCGTGCTGGAAAGTATCACAGACGCCTTCTTCACCCTAGACCATCAGATGCGTTTCACGCTCATCAACAGTGAATGCGCCCGGCTCCTGCAGATTGACAAAGACAGATGCATGGGAAAACACATGGCCCACTGCTGCCCAGAGGAAATGGAAGGCGAATTTTTTCAGAAATACCAGGAAGTGTTGCGCACGGGCAAATCTCTGGCGTTTGAGACGTATCTCCAGCACCGGGGCGTGTGGCTGGGCGTGAAAATGTTCCCCTCAGAAGACGGCCTCACCGTATATATGCTGGACATCACTGACCGGGTCAATTACCAACGCGAACTTAAAATGCTGTCTCTGGTGGCCAGCAAAACAATCAATGGCGTGGTGATCATGAACGGGAACCGTGAAATTGAGTGGGTCAATGAAGGCTTCACCAACATGAACCAGTACACCCTGGAAGAAGTCTTGGGCAAGCGCCCCAGCGATTTCCTGCAAGGGCCCAACACGAGTCCGGTGGCCTCCAACCAACAATTGGAGAATTATAAATCGGGCGCCACCTTCTCCCAGGAACTTTTAAACTACCGGAAAGACGGCACTGAGTTCTGGGTCAGGATCAACGTGACGCCCGTGCAAGACGCGGCCGGAAATATAATTAGGTATATTGCCCTGCAAACCGACATCTCCGCCCAGAAAAAGGCCGATGAAAGCCAGGCGCGCCTCACCCAGGAACTCTACCTCCAGAACCAAAACCTGCAGCAGTTCACCTATATTGTGTCACATAACCTGCGCGCACCGGTGGCCAACGCCATTGGCCTGGCCGGCTTGCTCAACGTGCTGGACCGCTCCTCAGAGAATTTCAACAAAGCCCTGGCCAACCTGGACAGCAGCGTGCAGGCCATAGACGCCGTTTTGAAAGACCTGAGCATTATATTGTCGGTGGGGTTTAGCAAAGGAGCCGTAGGCCAGGAACCTGTGCCGCTGGCGCCGCTGGTATGGGAAGCCACCCAAACCCTGCTGGAGCAATTAGAAGCCTTTGGAGGAGAAATTCACGTGGAGATTTCAGACGAAAGCCAGGTGCTGGGCAACCGGGCCTACCTGTTCAGTGTGTTCCATAACCTTATTTCCAACGCCATCAAGTACCGGTCACAAGAAAGGCTCCTGAAAATTACAGTGAGAATTTTATCAGAATCTGAATGGGTAGTGGTATCGGTCAAAGACAACGGCTCAGGGTTTGACGAAGACAAAGCGGCCGGCAAGGTGTTCAAGCTTTACAAACGGTTTCACCGCAACGTGGAGGGGCGTGGCCTGGGCCTGTTTCTGGTCAAAACCCAGATTGAGGCCATGGGCGGCGAAATTAAGGTCAGCAGCCAACTGGGCGTGGGCACCCGCTTTCTCATCCACCTAAAGCCTGCTTCCCAAAGCGCTTTCAGGAATTAAGTGTGTTTTTGTTGAAGGCCGGTCACCAGGCTAGTGCTTCTGTCACTTCCTGTTTTTAGGCTCATTTATGAAAATGAGCCTAAAAACAGGAAGTGGCAACTCTTTTTTTAGCGCGGAAACCCCAAACTGGGATGACTAAAAGTGGAGATCCTGCATGAACGAAGCGCCCACCGGCACGTGCTGGCCTTTAATGGTAACTTGGTGACGTTCAATCTTGTCAATTTTGTGTTTGGCCACTATAAAGGAGCGGTGCACCCGTATGAATTCCTGCGCGGGCAAAAGTTCCTGCACTTCGGTCATGGTCAGGCGCGAGAGCAGGCTTTTGCCCGCTAGCACAAACGTGACGTAGTTCCCCGCGGCCTCTAAATACAGAATATCCTGGAACTGCACTTTCACTTGCTCATAACCCGTCTTCAGGAAAATATAGTCCTTGGCTTGCTGTTGGGCCCCGCCCCGGAGCAACAGTTGTTCCTGGGCTTTGTTGCAGGCTTTGATGAACCGGGGCAACGAGAACGGCTTGAGCAGATAATCAAGGGCATCTAACTCAAAACTGGTGACGGCATGCTCAGAATACGCGGTGGTGAAAATAACCAATGGCTTCTTCTGCAGGCTGGCCACAAACTCCAAGCCCGTGATGTCCGGCATGCGTATGTCCAGGAACACCACATCTACGGGTTCCTTCTGCAGGCATTCCAGCGCCAGAAACGCATCTGTGAAACAGGCTTTCAGTTCCAGAAACGGCACCTTGGCGGCATGCGAGCGCACCACTTCCAGGGCCATGGGTTCATCATCAACGGCAATTGCCTTCATGCAAAAAATTGTGAGGTGTCTTCCTAAAGGTACGGCTTTGGCGACAATCTTTTAGAGTTGCAAGGTGAGGTGCACAAAGTATTCCTCCTGGGTTTCCCTGATCACCAATTCATGTTTGTTTTTATAGAGGAGCGCCAGCCGTTGTTTCACATTGTCCAGACCCACGCCAGATTTTCCTTCCTCGGGGTCATGGGCGGGTTTGGGGTGCTTGCTGTTGTACACGTCAAAGAACAGCGTGGTGCCTTCCATGTGCAGACTCACTTTTATCCATGATTTCTGCTTTAAACTGATGCCGTGCTTGAACGCATTCTCCACAAACGGAATCAATAACATGGGCGCAATGAACCGCTCAGACAGCACGTCTTCAATGTTGGTGTGAATGTCAATGTTAGGCGAAGACGAAGTACGCAAAGACTGCAGTTCCACGTAATTACGCATGTACTCTATCTCCCTGGAAAGCAGTATTTTGTGTTGGTGGTTTTCATGGAGCATGAACCGCATCATGTCGCCTAGCATCTGTATGCCCTGGGCGGTGCGTTCACTGTTTTCCTGCAGGGCGGTGCCGTAGAGCGTGTTAAGCGTGTTGAACAGAAAGTGCGGGTTGATCTGGGACCGCAAAAAATCTAAGTTGGCGTTGGAGCGGCCCAGTTCCTTCTGCAGCACATGCACCTGCTCATTGCCAAGTATGTGCCGTTTGTAGAGCATCCAACACAAAGGAACGGTGATAAACAACTGAAAAATAGCATTACCTGCCCCAAACCCCAGGGCATCTTCCTCACAGTCACAGATCAAAATCATGAAAATGACCAACGGAAAAAAAGACACGGCCAACCAGAATAGACTCTTGCCCAGGTAAGCCATAAACGGTCTTTTCCTGTTGATAGAAGCTGGCAGCAGCCGGTAAAAAGAGAAGCAGTAAAATAATATCCCAAACGGCCCAATCAAACCCCAGGTCAAAATCAACTCTGGGTCTGCGTCAACAATCACCAGCAGGAACATAGAGACCATCCAGACAATAATGGCTGTGAGGGCGTCACGGGTGAGCACTTTAAAGCGGTTCTGCAGGGTTTCTGAATTGGCAAGAATATAGAGGCTGGCAAACTTCACAAAGGCATACAGCCCCAGCATCAACAACAGCGCAAACGCCCGGCTTAAACTTTTCTGAAAGATAAAACTGTAGCCATCCTGTTCCCATAAAAACCTTGAAAGCTCATAGCGTTGCAGGTAGGTATTGGTGATGCCCAGCACCAGCGCGGTCACCAGAAACGTGAACACTACCCAAAACGTGTTCAGCACCACGTTCTCTTTGGCCAGGAGTTTGGGAATCACTTTGAAATTGAGAAACAGAAAGGCCAGGTAGAGCACCACGTATTGCACCATCTCCGGGAAGATGAAGTTGCGGTAATAGCCAAACGGCACGCCTACTTTCTTGAAAAGGATCTCGTTGCTGTGGGCGCTGCCGGTATTCAGGAAAAACAGCGAAAAGACAAAGATGACCGTGGCCGCCCAAAACTCAACTTTTTGCAGGAATGATGGTCTTGTGAACAATTCTTTCATTTGGTACAGATTTTAAACAATGATAAGGGAAAGCACTTGGCCGAAATAAAAAATGTGATGAACCCCCGTTAAAATGTGACAGACGCCAAATTGGGAGATTCATGACAGCGAGTGAGTTGCGAATTATTCACCCAGGAAATGAATTTTACCGCCAGAACAATGGTTGAAAGAATAACCTAAAACACCAAGGAAGGGACCTGAAAATCAGATTTCACTGAATTTTTAGAACCTTGAAAAGATTACTCATCGAGTGAACCCTCTCATTCAACCGGTGAATACTGGGGTTAAACTAAAAGACACTTATCAGCCCTTGTTAATAGGTATACTTAAGGGTTATTTATAATTGATGTTCATGTCGAATCCGGCTTTGTTCGTAAGTCAAAAATATCTAGGTGTAAAAATTCTGGAGGAATTCAGAATGCCCGCCATTGCCTCTGGAGAATCTGGCAAGGCAGCGGAAGTGCTTGCCCTAAAATGCAAGTATTTCCTCAAGCACCTCTCAGACCTGCCCCAGAGCGCGGTTGTCCAGGCCAAATCTGCTGAATGGCACGTAGACATATTTCTGAAAGAGGCGTTCAATTACACCCACACCGCCAAACCAGATCTGCACACCTACCTGATGTCACTCTACAACGCCAGCCAGTCTTTCTCTGATTTCCTGCACACGTTGGGCGTAAATGCCATAACACAAGACAACTTCTAAGGTTCTTCCTGATTTTAAGTACCCCAAATTGGGTTCCCATGAAAAGGACTTTTCCTTCTCGTGTCCTTTCATAACTTCTTCTAGAAATTATTTTTTCAGCTTCCGTTTTCGGGCTCATTTCCAGAAATGAGCCCGAAAACAGGGAATTTTAGCTGAAGGTATAAGCCAGAACTTTGGAGACTTTGCCTTATATTCCTGCCATAAAATTTCAGAAACTGCTGCGCCATGTGGGACTCCCCTTCCGTTGACCTTGCCTTATGGGAAAAACTGGATGCCTTTGAATTAAATGACCCGTATGCCCCATTTCCTTTCTCTGCAAGGCTGGCGCGCGAAAACGGGTGTACCCAAGGCCATGCCTTAAAAGTGATGCGCGAATACAAGAAGTTTCTATACCTCTGCTGCATCTCCAACCAAACCATGGCTCCCTCAGACGCGGTGGACCAGGCCTGGCATGTGCACTTAACGTATTCCCATTCCTACTGGGTGGACCTTTGCCAAAACACTTTGCAGAAGCCGCTCCACCACATTTCCACCAACGGTGGGGAACAGGAAGCCGCCAGATTCCACCAGACGTATGAAAATACCTTACAGCAATATGTGACTGCCTTCGGGAAAGAGCCGCCGCCAGATGTCTGGGAAGATGTGACAGAACGATTCAAAAAAACCGATTTCAGACGTGTGAATTTGACGAAGCACCTGCTGGCCCGAAAGTTGGGACCTTTCAGTCTTTTGTGGTTTGGGCTTGCATGGGTGTTGGTGAATCTATACCTCTACACTGCCAATGGCGGTGGGCACCTGCTGAGTGTCGGGGTGAATTTACTGGTGCCGGGCCTTCTGCTTTTCCTGAAGATTCCGGATGTAACATTTATTGGCTTTGGCGGTAACTGGGGCAGTGGTTGCGGAGGTAGCGGCAGTGCTGACAATGACAGTGGCTGCGGAGGAGACAGCGGTTGTGGCGGCTGCGGCGGAGACTAAAGAATGAGGCACCTGCCGTAAATCATTTCGCACTCCAGCTCTGAAAACCTACTTTTTCTTACCGTCCAAAATGGCGCCGTACAACACCGGGCTAAAAAACCGAAGGTTCTCCACCAAACAGGCCATGTGGTAAAATTTGGCAGGATCAATTTCCTCGTTCTGGGCCAGGGTCACCAGGATATTCTCCAGGGCATCGGCGTATGAGGCATCAAACTCTTTTTCGGTCATGGGCAGTTGATACAGATAGCAAAGTAAGAACAAGTTCGCCGAATAAAAATTTCATCTTGGATGTGAATTGCTGACAATTTCATTAGAAAGCGTGATCCCAGGTAAATGAATTTCCCGTTTTCGGGCTCATTTCTGAAAATGAGCCCGAAAACGGAAAGCACCTATTCTTCCTTTTCAATTTCCTTCACTTCCACTTTCACGGCATGGTCGGCGGGCTGAATGGTTTTGTCATGTTCATCAGAATAAATCTGGGTGAATTTGGCGCCCAGCAGAAACACAATAGACGTGTAATACACCCACACCAAGAGCAACACCACCGAACTGGCCGCCCCGTACGTGTCGGCGAGCGGGTCATAGCTGAGGTAGATGTTGAGCAAGTATTTGCCCACCACAAACAGAATGGCCGTGACCGTGGCGCCCACCCACACGTTGACCCACCGTATTTTAGCATCGGGCAAAACCTTGTAAATCACCGCGAAGATCACCGTACTGATCAGCACCGACACCACCAGATTCCCGATGGTCATGAAGTAAACGGCCACCCCGGAAAAACGCGCGTGCAGAAAGTCATGCAGCACGCCCAGAATCACTTCAATAGACAAAGACACCAGGAGCAGAAAGCCCAGACTCACAACCATGGCCAGAGAAAGTACGCGGCTGACCACCAGATTGAGCCAGGCTTTGCCGGGTTTGGGTTTCACTTTCCAGAGGGCGTTGAGCGAGTCTTGCAAAGCCACAAACACGGTGGTGGCGGCAAACACCATGGTACACACGCCCACAATGGTGCCCACCGTACTGGCCGGCGACACACTGGCGTTCTGAATAATGGATTGAATCTGCTCTGCGCTCTCAAGCCCCACAATACCGCTGATCTGCTGCACCACCTGCCCCCGCACGGCCTCCACGCCAAACGCGGCGCCGGCAATTCTAATCATGATAAGCAACACCGCCGGCAAGGAGAAAATGGTGTAAAACCCAATGATGGCCGCATAGTCCAGGGGCCGGTCATCGGTGAATTCTACAAAGGTGCGTTTGGTGAGTTTCCAGGTGTAGGACCAATTCATGAAACGTGCCGATTGGGTGGATGAAGAGCATGTTTAAATTTGTCTTTTGCGCTACAAAAAGGTATCAAAAGAACCTGACTTTGCCATTTTATCACACCGTAGCGCTGCTACGCTGTTCAAAAATCGCTTCGCCAGAACCTTTCGCTCCACATTTTTCGCTTGCAAAACCAAAATATAAACAGGCTCTAAGACAGAAACCAAAAGAGCAGGCTGCTTCTCAAAGCCATGCCTGCTCTTTTTTTAAACGTTATCATTGGGTGAAAAACCAGTTGTTTACAAAGCGGGCAGCGCCGATGCCTTGCGTTTGAGGTTTAGTTCATGGCCGGGCTCCATTTCCTCGGGGCGGGAAAGCGCCGTTACCACCAACCCTACCAAGCCCATAGCTAAAAAGGTGTTGCGAGCTTTGGTGTTCCCGGCGAAGCCAAACAGCCAGGGAGCCGCCATGGAAAACATGCCGGTAGCCAAATCCACAGCAAGGTGGGCTTTGTAAGGCATCACTTTCACCGCGCCCCATTCGGCTTTGGTGACAAGGGCAGACACCAGAGCGCTG